>JAFAKO010000289.1 GCA_019235245.1 Gammaproteobacteria bacterium | reverse complement strand
CAGCCAGGTGCACCGGCAGGTGGTGCGCAAGGCAGCCGATGCCCGCCCGATCACGCTGAATCCCCTGGTGCACCTGCACTTCGTGGAAGTGCGCCAGCCGGACATGCACGACCCGGCCGGCGATCTGCAGCGGCTTCTCGAGGCGCTCAACAAGGAATGGAAATTCGGGCCGCTGCGCGCGGATCTTGCGGTGCTGCAGAAGCTGCAGGCGGCGCTGCGCAAGGGCGAGTGGCGCGTCACCGTCGCCGTCCATGCGGGCACGCAGCTGATCGGCGTCTGGCCAGGCTTTCACGACCGCGTCTACGGCCTCGCCGTGGACGTGGGCTCCACCACCATCGCCGCCCACCTGTGCAATCTCGAGAGCGGCGAGGTCGTCGCCTCGAGCGGCATCATGAATCCGCAGATCCGCTTCGGCGAGGATCTCATGAGCCGCGTGTCCTACGCGATGATGCACGAGGGCGGCGCACAGCAGATGACGGACGCGGTACGCGGCGCCCTCAACAGCCTCGCGGCCGAGGTGGCGCGCGAGGCGGCCATCGACGTCACCGACATTCTCGAGCTCACCGTCGTCGGCAACCCCATCATGCACCACCTGCTGCTCGGCATCGACCCGACCGAGCTGGGTGGAGCGCCCTTCGCACTCGCGACCGACTCGGCACTCGGCCTGCACGCGAGCGAGCTCGGGCTCACCGTGCACCCGGGCGCGCGCGTGTACACCCTCCCCTGCATCGCCGGGCACGTCGGCGCGGACACCGCCGGCATGCTGCTGGCGGAGCGCCCGGACCTGTCGGAGAAGCTCACACTGCTGGTGGACGTCGGCACCAACGCCGAGATCGTGCTGGGAAATTGCGACCGCCTGCTCGCCTGCTCGAGCCCCACGGGGCCGGCCTTCGAGGGCGCGCAGATCAGCAGCGGCCAGCGCGCAGCTCCCGGCGCCATCGAGCGGGTACGCATCGACCGCGACACCCTCGAACCGAAGTTCAAGGTGATCGGCTCGAACCTGTGGTCGAACCAGCCGGGCTTCGAGCAGGCGGTCGCCGCAACCGGCGTGACCGGAATCTGCGGCTCCGGAATCATCGAGGTGATCGCCGAGATGTATCTTGCCGGGATCATCACCCAGGACGGAGTGATCGATGGCGAGCTGGCGGCGCGCAGCGACCGCATCGTGCAGAGCGGGCGCACGTACGCCTACATCGTTCACCGCGGCACGCCGGATCTCACCGTCACTCAGAACGACGTGCGTGCCATCCAGCTCGCCAAGGCCGCGCTGCGCGCGGGAGTCGCGCTGCTCATGGAGCGCCTGGGCACCGATCGGGTCGACCGCATCCGCCTCGCCGGCGCCTTCGGCAGCCACATCGACGTCAAGTACGCGATGGTGCTCGGCATGATCCCGGACTGCGATCTGTTCAGCGTCGCATCCGCCGGCAACGCGGCGGGTACCGGGGCGCGCATCGCGCTGCTCGACAGCGACTCGCGCAAGACCATCGAGGAGCTGGTGCGGCGGGTCGAGAAGATCGAGACCGCGATCGAGCCCAAGTTCCAGGCGCACTTCGTGGCCGCCATGGGCGTCCCGCATTCGACCGAGCCCTACACGCAGCTGCGCAAGGTGGTGACGCTGCCCGCGGTGAAGGCCGCCGCCGGCCGCCCAGGGAGCGCTCCGCGCGGGCGGCGCCGCACCGGCAACTGAGGAGCGCGGCCTAGACGTTCGAATCGGGGAACGAGGCCTTGCGGCGGTTCATGTAATCGAGCAGCGCCTCATCGACCGCCGCATCGAGCGGCGGCGCCTCGTACTCGGCGAGCTGCTTCTTCCACAGCGCGTTGGCACGCTGCGCCATGTCCTTCGCGCCTTCCGCTTCCCACTGCTCCACGCTGTTGTTGTCGGCGAGCGGCGAGCGGTAGAACGCCGTCTGGAAATTGGCCTGGGTGTGCGCGCAGCCGAGGAAGTGCTTGCCGGGGCCAACCTCGCGGATGGCATCGAGCGCCTGGCCGTTCTCGCTCAGGTCCACGCCCGCGAGCAGCGTGTGCATCATCCCGGCCTGGTCCGCGTCCATGACGAACTTCTCGTAGCCCATGGCGAGGCCGCCCTCGAGCCAGCCGGCGGTGTGCAGCACGAAATTCACTCCGCCGAGACAGGTGGGAACCAGCGTGTTGGCGGACTCGTAGGCGGCCTGCGCATCGGGGATCTTGGAGGCGCACAGCGCTCCACCCGAGCGGAACGGCACACCGAGCCGCCGCGCGAGCGCCGCCATGACGTAGAGCACCAGTGCCGGCTCGGGGGTCCCGAAGGTGGGCGCGCCCGACTGCATGGAGAGCGAGGAGGCGAAGCTGCCGAGCACCACCGGCGCACCGGGGTTCACCAGCTGCGCGAGCGCCATGCCGGCGAGCGCCTCGGCGAGGGTCTGCGCCGCGGTGCCGGCGACCGTCACCGGGGACATCGCGCCGGCGAGAATGAATGGCGTCACGATCAGCGCCTGGTTGGCGCGCGCATAGGTCTTGAGCGCGCCGAGCATGGTGGCGTCCCAGGTGAGGGGCGAGTTGGCGTTGATGAGGCTGATGATGCAGGTGCGCGGCTTGCCGGTCGCGGGGTCGAGATACTCGTCACCGAAGAGGATGCGGGTCATCTCGACGGTGTCGCGGGCGCGCTCCGGGTGGGTGACCGAGCCCATGTACGGCTTGTCGCTGTACTTCATATGGCTGTACACCATGTCGAAATGCCGTTTGTTGACCGGCAGATCGACCGGCTCGCAGATGGTGCCGCCGGAATGGTGCAGCGAAGTCGCCAGGTAGGCGAGCTTGACGAAGTTGCGGAAGTCCTCGATGCGCGCGTAGCGGCGCCCTTCATCGAGGTTGCGCACGAAGGGCGAGCCGTAGGCGGGAGCGAACACCGTGCGGTTGCCGCCGATGATCACGTTGTGCGCCGGGTTGCGCGCGTACTGGGTGAATTCCCGCGGCGCCGAGCGGCGCACGATGCCGCGGCACATGCCGCGCGGGAAACGCACGCGCTCGCCCCTGACATCGGCGCCGGCATCGCGCCACAGCTGCAGCGCCTCCGCATCGTCGCGGAAGTCGATGCCGATCTCCTCGAGGATGGTGTCGGCATTGTGCTCGAGCAGCTCGAGACCCTCGGCCCCGAGCACCTCGTAGTAGGGGATCTGCCGCGTGATGTACGGAACGAAGGCGTGGCTGCGGGCGGTGCGCGCTGCGATCTTGGCGTCCCGTCCGCTGGGCCGCCGCGCGCGCGCCGGTTGGCTCGATGGCTGTTGTTCCATGGGCGCTGGTCCTGCCGGGCGTGGCGTCCATTATCCTTAGCGCCCTCCGCAGGAACTGATCGGTTTGCGGCATGGACTTCTCCGGCAGCGCCATTACGATGGCCGCCATGGCGGGATCAGAAGTCACCGACATCGCCGCGGCGCTGCGCCAGGTCCTGCCGCCGGAGTGCGTGCTCGGGCGCCCCGAGGAGCGCCGCCCCTACGAATGCGATGGACTCACCGCCTTCCGGGAGCTGCCCGCCGTGGTCGTGCTTGCGCGTACGGCCGAGGACGTGCGCCGCACGCTGCTCACCTGTCAGCGCCTGCGGGTGCCACTGGTCGCGCGCGGCTCCGGCACCGGGCTTTCCGGTGGGGCAACACCGCATCCCGCGGGGGTACTGCTGTCCTGTGCACGCATGAACCGGGTGCTGGAAGTCGATGCCGTGAATCGCCTGGCACGCGTCGAGCCCGGCGTGCCGAACCTCAAGGTGTCCGAGGCCGCAGCGCGCCACGGACTCTACTACGCCCCGGATCCCTCCTCGCAGGTGGCCTGCTCGATCGGCGGCAACGTGGCCGAGAACTCCGGCGGCGTGCACTGCCTGAAATACGGGCTCACGGTGCACAACGTGCTCGGACTGCGCGGCTACACGGTCGATGGCGAGCTGCTCGAGCTCGGCGGGGCGGCCGCCGACGGCCCGGGGCTCGATCTGCTCGCGCTGGCGATCGGCTCGGAAGGGCTGCTGATGATCGTGACCGAAGTCATCGTGAGGCTGATCCCGCGGCCGCCGTGCGCGCAGCTCGTCATGGCTTCCTTTGCCGACGTGCACAGTGCCGCCAACGCCGTCGCCGGCATCATTGCCGCCGGCATCATTCCCGCCGGGCTCGAGATGATGGACCGCAAGGCTACTGCCGCCGTCGAGCCGTTCGTGCACGCGGGTTATGACCTGGCGGCGGCGGCGATCCTGCTGGTGGAATCGGACGGCACGCCCGAGGAGGTGCGCGAGCAGGTGCAGGAGATCGAGCAGGTGCTGCGGGGCGCCGGTGCCGGCGCAGTGCACGTCTCCGGCTCCGAAGCCGAGCGGCTGCTGCTGTGGTCCGGGCGCAAGAATGCCTTTCCGGCGGCGGGACGCCTGTCCCCCGACTACTACTGCATGGATGGCACCATTCCGCGCAAACACGTCGGCCGCGTGCTCGAGGCGATCGAGCAGATGGAGGACCGCTACGGCCTGCGCTGCATGAACGTCTTTCACGCGGGCGATGGCAACCTGCACCCGGTAATACTGTTCGACGCCAACGAGGCAGGGTCCTGGGAGCGTGCCGATCGCTTCGGTGCCGAGATCCTGGAGCTCTGCGTCGCTCTCGGTGGCACCATAACCGGCGAGCACGGGGTGGGACTCGAGAAGCTCAACTCCATGTGCGTGCAGTTCTCCCCCGCCGAGCGCGCGGCGTTCTTCGCCGTGAAAGAGTCGTTCGACCCGCAGGGGCTGCTGAACCCCGGCAAGCTCATCCCGACCCTCGTGCGTTGTGCGGAGTACGGCCGCATGCACGTGCACGGCGGCGCACTCGCTCATCCCGGGCTGCCGCGGTTTTGACCAACATGTCTGAAGGGGACCCGTCCATCATCGAAGGTTGGCGCGCGTGCGTCGCTGCCGCGGCCAGCCGGGGCACCTCGCTGCGCCTGCGCGGGGCGGGAACCAAGGATTTCTACGGCGAGCAGCTCGCCGGTGAGCCGCTGGACCTGCGCGACTGGCGCGGCATCGTCGACTACGAGCCCTCCGAGCTCGTGATCACCGCGCGCTGCGGCACACCGCTCTCGCAGATCGAAGCGGCACTCGCCGCCCACGACCAGTTTCTCCCCTTCGAGCCGCCGGCCTTCGGCGCGGACCCGACCATCGGTGGCGTCATTGCCGCGGGCCTCTCCGGGCCGCGGCGCATGTTCGCCGGTGCTGCGCGCGATTTCGTCCTCGGCACGCGTCTGCTCACTGCGCAGGGCGAGCAGCTGCGTTTCGGCGGCCAGGTGATGAAGAATGTCGCCGGGTTCGATGTCTCGCGCCTGCTCTGTGGCTCGCTCGGCATCCTCGGCATCCTGACCGAGGTGTCGCTCAAGGTATTGCCCCGGCCGCGCCTGGAGCGGACGGTCCGTCTCGAGCTGCCGGCCGCGGCAGCGGTCGCCGCCTTCAACCGCTGGGCGGCATTGCCGCTGTCATTGTCGGGTGCCGCCTGGGCGGACGGCATTGCCTGGGTGCGACTCGCCGGTGCGCCTGCCGCGGTACGCGCTGCGCGCGAGCAGATCGGCGGGGACCTGGCGGAGACCGAGCTCGCGGAAAGCTTCTGGAACGATCTGCGGCACCTGCGGCTTCCCTTCTTTGCCACAGGGAGCCTGTGGCGCGTGTCGGTGCCGCCGGCAACCGCCCCGCTCGATATCCCCACGAAGCCCCTCATCGACTGGGGCGGTGCGCTGCGCTGGTACGCTGACCTTCCTGCGCACGTTCCGGTGCGCGAGCACGCGCGTTCCGCGGGCGGCAGCGCGCTGGCCTGGCGTGGGCCGGCGCCGGAGAGTCGCTTCCATCCGCTCTCGCCCGTCACGGCCGCCCTGCACCGCCGGCTGAAGCAGCGCTTCGACCCGGCCGGCGTCTTCAACCCCGGGCGGCTGATCGCCGGACTATAGGTTGATCACCCCGCGCCCGAGCTCGATCACGTCTCCGCTCACCAGTACCTGCCGCTCCGCATCGACGCGCAGCCGCAGTGACGAGGGCCGGCCGGTGTACTCTCCCTGTGAGATATCGAACTCGCAGGGCAGCGTGCGCCCGGTCGCGAGGCACCAGCCGCCGAGGTTTGCCGTCGCCGAGCCGGTGGCCGGGTCCTCGAGCACCGCGCTGCCCTTCGGGAAAAAGAAACGCGCCAGCAGACCGCTGCCGGCGGGAGCAAACACGTACACCATGGCGTGACCGTCGACGCTCGTGAGCTGCTCGAGCAGGTCCGGGCGCACCCGCACGTGGCGTACTGCGGCCTCGCTCTGCAGCGGCACGATGAGCTGCTCGGTGCCGGCGTTCACCCACAGCGGACGCTCGCCGATGTCGCCCTCCTCGAGGCCGAGCATCGCCGCAAGCGTCAGCCGGGGCTCGGGCAGCTCGCGCCAGGTGGGATTCCGCGACTGCAGTGTCCAGCGGTCCCCGGCCGCGCGTACCGGAATGACTCCGGCAGTCATCTCGAGTGTGATGCGGTCCCCTCCCAGGCCGAGGGCGCGGCAGACGTGGGCGGTGCCGAGTGTCGGATGGCCCGCGAAGGGCATCTCGTAGTCGGGGGTGAAAATGCGCACGCGTGCGCTCGCGCGCTCGGACGGCAGGATGAATGTCGTCTCCGACAGATTGAACTGCAGCGCGAGCGCCTGCATCCTCTCGCCATCGAGATTCTGTGCGCGCTCGAACACGCACAGGGGATTGCCGCTGAGCGGCGCTCGTGCCTGGGTGAAGACGTTGACGAGGCGGTAGGCGTACGCTGGCATGCCCGGTTCATTCTAGCCGCCCGGTGGAGCGATCACAGCCATGGCGACCGAATTGCTGTTCCGGGACGATGCCTACCTGCGCGGCGCGACGGCACGGGTGCTGGCCGTGCACGAGCGTGGCATCGAGCTCGACCGCACGGTGTTCTATCCCCTCGGCGGCGGTCAGGCGGGCGATACCGGCCGGCTGCTGCGCGCATCCGGGGAAACGGTCGCCATCGCCGACACGCGCAAAGGCGAGACGGCCGAGCGCGTGCTGCACGTGCCGGCGCCGGGCGGCCCGTTGCCCGAGCCGGGCGAGCTCGTGACTCTCGAGCTCGACTGGCCGAGGCGCCATCTGCTCATGCGCCTGCATACCGCACTGCACCTGCTGTCGTGCGTCATCCCCGCTCCGGTGACCGGCGGCAACATCACTGCGGAGAAGGCGCGACTCGACTTCGACATCGACCTCAGTCAGCTGAACGCCGAGCGTATCGAGGCCAGTACCAACGCGCTGATCAGCGCCGGTGCGGCCACCGAAACGCTGTGGATCACCGACGCCGAGCTCGATGCGCAGCCGGAGCTGGTCAAGACGATGAGCGTGCAGCCACCGCGCGGCGCCGGCCGGGTGCGGTTACTGAGGATCCCCGGGATCGACCTGCAGCCCTGCGGCGGCACACACGTGGCCGATATCGGCGAGATCGGCCCGATACGCGTGCTGAAGATCCGCAGCGAAGGCAAGCGCAACAAGCGCGTGGAAATCGCGCTCAGCGGTAGCGGCTGACCTCGATACCATTGCCGATGGCGAGCAGCACCGAGCTCATCTCGGGAGCCGCCCGCACGCGGGCCTGGTAGGCCCGCGCGTGCACCCGCGCGGTCTCCGGGTGCAGCATGTTGTCGGCGACGATGATGGCACCCGGGGCGAGCTTGGGGTAGAGCTGCTCGAACACCGGCACGTACAGGTCCTTCCACAGGTCGATCAGCACGAAATCGAATGGCCCGCGAAGCTGCGCCAGCGACTCGAGCGCGTCACCGACCTTGAACTCCACGCGGCTCTCGAGCCGTGCGCGTGCCAGCTGGGCGCGCGCATACTCGACTTTTGCCGCGCGCAGCTCCAGGGACACGACCTTGCCATCGACCGCGCGCGCTGCCTCAGCGAGCCAGGTCGTGGAGTAGCCATAGGAGCTGCCGACCTCGAGGATGTGCCGCGCCTCGGCTTCCTTGATGAGGAGATTCATGAAGGTTGCCGTCGCACGCCCCACCGGCAGCAGGAACTCATCGAGCCGTTGTGCCACCTCCTGCTCGCTGAGTGTCTGCCACAGCTCCTCGTCGCGTTGGGCGCGCGCTTCGTAATCCTCGATCACCCGCCATACCCCAGGATCCATCGGCTCTGTATCGGACATGTGCGCCGCTCCGTCGCTTTCTCAGGCCATGCTGGAGAAATATTCCTGCAGCGATGCCACCCCCAGCCGCTTCGCCTCGAACAGGCTCTCGAGGTGCTCGCGCGAGTTGACGAGACCACGGGCCCGCAGGATGCCGTGCTCATCGAGCAACGCCGCGAATGGCAGGCGGCTCACCTGGTACGCGAGTCCGAGCGCCGCCGATACCACGTAAGGGATCCCATCGAGTCCCTGCGCGCGCACGAACTCGCTCTGCGCGGTGCGATCGCCATCGCTCGCCAGAATGACATCCATCCACCTGCGCTCGTCGCTGGCACTCGACTTCACCGCGGCGAGCAGCGACTTGCATACCGGGCAGGTGGGCGATACGAACAGCAGCAGCGTGCTGCGCCCATCGGCACGCGGACTGCCCACCCGGTGCGCGCGTCCCTCGAGATCCGCCACTTCGAGGGCCGGCGCGGGTTCACCGACGGTGAGGCCGCGGTTGAGCATCAGGGCGCCGGCCGGCGCGATGCGCTCGTGCAGCACCCCCACCTGCCGGGCGAGAGCCAGCACGACCGCCGCGAGCGCGAGCAGCAGCACCCACAGCACCACGTTGGAGATTGCCAGTGCGCTCAAGCCTGGCTCCCGGCGCGCAATCGGGCGAACGGCAGGGAGCGAACCAACAGGGTGTCGAGGCTCAGATAGAGGAGCGCGGCGACCGTAATGCCCGCGCCGATCGTGAGCGCGTCGGCAGCAGTGAGCGGACGCGGCGCCCGTGGCAGGAGCAGCGCGGCGAGCAGCGCTGCGAGCAGGATATTGCGCCATACCATCCACGTGCGAATCGGACGCCTGGCAGCCGGTCCGGCGCAGCCGCAGTCGAGATCGGCCCGGCCACGGCGGAGATTCACGGCGATAGCGGCCGCGTAAACCATGAGCAGCGTACCCCCGACGACCGCTGCGCCGCTGCGCCAGCGAGCTGCCAGCAACGCCAGCGCTACCGCCAGCTCGAGCAGCGGCACCAGGCGCGAGAGGAAACCGAGCGAAGCAGGCACGAGGTCGTAGGCGCTGAAGGCAGCGGCGAAGTGCTGCGGGTCGAGCAGCTTGTGAAGCGCAGCGCTGGCAAACAGCAGCGCAAAGGCGCCGGCGAGCAGCGCACCAACGGCCGGGTCGATCATGAGGCCACCATCATAAACCAACCGCGCGAGCCGCTCACATGGCTTACGCGGTCAAACGCACGTAGCATCGGCTCCATGGAGCCCGCACGACTCGAGGCGTTCACCGACGGTGTCGTCGCGATCATCATCACCATCATGGTGCTGGAGATCCGCGTGCCCCACGGCGCCGACCTCGCCTCGCTGCAGGCGGACGTGCCGGTGCTGCTCGCGTACGTGCTGAGCTATGTGAACGTCGGCATTTTCTGGAACAACCACCATCACATGCTGCACGTCACCGAGCGCGTGAACGGCAGGGTGTTGTGGGCGAACCTCGGGCTGCTGTTCTGGCTGTCGCTGGTGCCGTTCGTCATCCGCTGGATCGACGAGACCGGCTTCACGCCGCTGCCGACCGCGGCCTACGGCGTCGTGCTGGCCTGCGCCGCGGTGAACTATCACGTGCTCCAGAGTCAGATCATCGCGGTGAACGGGCCCGATTCGCGGCTGGCGCTCGCGCTCGGCAGCGACTTCAAGGGCAAGCTGTCTATTGCGCTCTATCTGGCCGGCATCGCACTGGCATTCCTGCGACCCTGGATCGCGATTGCGCTCTACGTGAGCGTGGCACTCCTGTGGCTCGTGCCCGACACCCGCATCGAAGGTTTCGCAAAAAGGCACGGCTCGCAGGAGAGCGGTACGGGGCCCGAGCGCAGCCCAGAGCCCTGAGCGCACCGCGGAACTCCCGGCGTCGATGACACGCCGGCGGGATAGTTAGCAAAAAGCCTAACTATCCGCTCATCGAAGATTTACTACGCCGCGTCACACGCAGGCGGCTTCGATCTCGATCAGCCAGAAATCTGGCGCGGCGCCCACGACTGACACAGCGAGCGGAGCGTCTCGCTGCGCGCGCAGCTGCGCGGCATCGAGCGCACCGAGCTCCACGGTCTCGCCGGCGGCGCGCACGGTGAGCGGTGCGAGTGCCAGCAGGAACGTGTTGTCCGCGTGCAGGCTCAGCGGCGTATCGTTCCCGGCATCGTAGCGCCGCAGGCGCGCGCGGCAGCGTCCACGGCGCGTCATGACATTGAGATCGCGCACCGGAGACTCGATCGGCTCGGCTGCCGCCGGCAGGTCGCCGGGAAAAAAGCATGCTGGGCTCCCGGGTGCGAGCAGTGCCGGAGGTCCTCCGGCGATGGTCAGCGCCAGCCGACCGGAAATCACCGCCAGGTGGCGATCGATCCCGGGGAAGCTGGAAAAGGGGCCGGCGCTGCGCACCTCGGCGAGACTCACCCGCCAGTCGAAGCTGCCGAGATCGCTGCCTGCCGGATGCACGGCCACTTCGCGCGTGAGACCTCCACCATTTTTCCAGTGAACGGCGACGCGGTCGGCGGCGCGCAGGATCACGGCCACTTCAGGGAGAAGTTGCCATCATGCAGCTGTGGCATCCCATCGGTGATCTCGTAGTAGTCGCCCTTGTCCCCGGCGAAGAGGTGACAAGCGGTCCGGAGCCCGCTCGAGCCATCGAGGGTCCCGGCGGCGATGCTGATGTAGTCGCGCCCTGCCCCCTGCCAGAACAGAGTCGAGCCACAGTTGCTGCAGAAGCCGCGGCGCGCTTCCGCGGACGAGTCGTACCAGGCGAGGCCGCTCTCGGCCAGCAGCCTGAAGTCGCTGCGGCGTGCGGCCGTGGCCGCCATGAAATGCCCGGTCACGCGGCGGCACTGTGTGCAATGGCACATCACCACCGGCCGCAGCGGGCCGCGCACCTCGTAGCGCACCGCGCCGCACAAACAGCCCCCGGTCCGCTCCGGTCCCGCGGTGCTCACGGCTCCGGCCTCCGCGGATGCTGCATGAGCTTTTGCCTGAGATACACGAAACTCAGCGCCCACATTTCTGCGGCCTGCTTGTGATCTGCGGCGGCCGCGTGACCGCCGTCGGTGTTCTCGTAGAACAGCACATCATGGCCCTGCGACTCCATGCGTGCCGCCATCTTGCGCGCATGCACCGGCGTGACGCGGTCGTCGCTGGTGGCGGTGACGAACAAGACCGGCGGGTATCGCTTCTCGCGGCTGACATTCTGATACGGAGAATAGCGCAGCAGCCAGGCACGATCCGCGGCGCGCGCCGGATCGCCGTACTCGGCCTCCCAGGAGGCGCCGGCGCCGATCTGGGTGTAACGCAGCATGTCGATGAGCGGCACCTGGCACACTACGGCGCCGAACAGCTCCGGCCGCTGCACCATGCTGGCACTCACCAGCAGGCCGCCGTTGGAGCCGCCCATGATGCCGAGCTGCGCCGGGGTCGTGAAGCCGCGCCGCACCAGATCCTGCGCCACCGCCTGGAAATCATCGAAGCTCTTTTGCCGATTGCGGCCAAGCGCCGCCTGGTGCCATGCAGGTCCGTACTCGCCGCCACCGCGGATGTTGGCTACCGCGAACACACCGCCGCGCGTCAGCCACAACATGCCGAAGTTGGCCGAGTACCCCGGGGTCTCCGAGATCTCGAATCCGCCGTAACCGTACAGCACCGTGGCCGCAGGTGCGGTGAGGTTCAGCGGGCGGGTGACGAAGTACGGGATGCGCGTTCCATCGCTCGACACGGCAAAGAACTGCTCGCAGATCAGGTTCGAGGCATCGAAGCGTGCCGGCAACGACTTGATGGCGGCCGGCAGCCCCCGGCCATCGTCTGCGTACAGCGTCGCGGGGGTGGTGTACGACTCGAAGCGGAAATAGGCCTCGGGTCCCCAGTTGTTGGTCGAGACGATGTGCGTCGAGCCACCGGCCGGCAGCGGCAGCACCGTATCGCTCCAGGCGCCCTCCGGGCCCACTCGGAACGCGTGAATGCGTCCTGTCACGTTCTCGTAGATCGAGGCGTACACCGCGTCGCGGCCGGTCGCGACCTCGTCGATGGAGGTGCGCGGGTCCGGGCTGTAGAGCACCCGCACCGGCTGCGCGCCGGAGCGCTCGGTATCGGGAACCCGGAAGGCGATCAGGGATCCCTTCGGGATCGCTGGCTGTGCCGCGGGCGTCCACTCCTCCCGCAGCGTGAAAATCAGGCTGCCAGCGTGCGCGCCCTTGAGGTCGGCACCGAGCGGCAACGGCAGGCGCTGAAGTTTTCCCGCAGGAGTCAGCCAGTGGTACTCGGCCGAAAAGAAACTCACATCGCGCTGCACCAGCGCGATGGTGGCCGCCGGATCGTGGAACACGACGGCGTTCGCGCCGACGTCCGTCGCCGTGGCCTCGTAGACGGTACGCGCCTCTGCCATCGGCTCATCGCGATTCCACAGCTTGACGATGCGGGGATAGCCGGAGTGGGTCATCGACCCGGGCCCGAAGTCGGTACCGAAGAGCACCCGGTCCTCATCGAGCCACGTGATCGAGGACTTCGCTTCCTCGAGCCGGAAACCCCGCGCGACAAATGTCTTCGCCGCCAGATCGAACTCGCGCACCACTACCGCGTCACCACCGCCACGGGAGAGGTGGAGCAGACAGCGCTCGAGTGAGGGGCTGCATTCGGCGCCCTTCCACACCCAGTTCTCGCGCTCATCGGCGGCGAGACGGTCGAGGTCGAGCAGCACCTCCCAGGCAGGTAAGGCCCTGGCGTAGTCCGCGACGCTGTCACGTCGCCAGAGACCTTTCGGGTGCTCGGCGTCCTGCCAGAAGTTGAAAACCCACTGATGGTCGAGATCTCCGTAAGGGATCCGGTCCGCGGCGTCCATGACCCGCAGGATCGCCTCGTAATCGCCGCGGTAATCCGGCTCCCCCTGCAGCGTCGCGATGGAGCGGGAATTCTGTGCCCGCACCCACTGCATCGCCCTCTCGCCGTGCACATCCTCGAGCCACAGATAGGGGTCTGCCCCTTCGGGCGCACCGTGAGTCCTGATTGCGCCAACCGATTCGGCCATCGCACCGCCTGCTAGCGGTTGCCGCCTCGCTGCAGGACGCTCTCGACCACGTCGAACAGCGCCCGCAGACCAAAGGAGACATCCTGAATGCGCCCGTTGACGAAGAAGGTCGGCGTCGCGCGCACGCCGCTGTCGAGGCCGCTCTGCAGCTGCTCGCGCACGCGCTGCAGATAAACGTGGTCGTCCATTTCCGCGACGTAGCGCGCCATGTTGAGGCCGAGCCGCTCGGCGTAACGGCGCAGGTCCGCCGCCTTCAGGTGCTCCTGATTGGCGAACAACAGGTCGTGCATCTCCCAGAATTTGCCCTGCCCGGCGGCGGACTCAGACGCCTCGGCGGCACCCAGCGCGTGCGGATGCACTTCCTCGAGCGGAAAGTGACGGAACACAAAGCGCACCCGGCCGGCAAAACGCTCGAGCAGCATCCTCACGGCGGGCTGCGCCTGCTTGCAGTTGGGACACTCGAAGTCGCCGTACTCGACCACGGTGGCCATGGCGTGTGGCGCGCCGATGACGTGGTCGACGGCTGCCACGGGGACCGCGAGCTCGAAGGGCACGTGCGGCTTCATTCTGGGCACCTCGCTGCTGCACGCAACTATGCGCCCTCACGCAGCATTCGGTCACGCCGCGGCATGCGCCGTCGACTCAATCCTGCCAAGACTCAGTTGGCACATCAGCGGGTGCCGGCAGCGTTCGCAGATAGGTCACCAGCGTCCACACACCGTCCGCGCCCAGCGCTGCGCCGAAGGCCGGCATGCCGTGAGGCCGCCCGTAGTAGATCGAGCTGAATATCTCCCCGTCCGCACGGCCATAGCGCCAGCGGCCATCGCCGAGATTCGGTCCGACCCAACCGGTGCCGTCCGTGCCGTGGCAGCCGTCGCAGTTCATCGCGGTGAACAGCGCGGCTCCGCTGCGGGCGACCGCGGCATCGCCGGCGTGAGGATTGGTCAGGGACGCGCCCGGGACGGGTGCTTCGCCGGCGAGCAGGTGCGACTCGTACGTCACCGCGGGCGGTGCGGCCGGCGAGACCGTGGCGGGCGCGTCATGTGGTTGCCCGCACGACAGCAAAGCTCCGGTCAGTATCAACAGTGCGGCGGTCGGGCGCAGCAGTCGTCCTCGGGAGCGCAGCGGTGCGAGGCCCGCCATCACCGGGCGAAAATCCATACCATGCCACCCATGCTCGTATGCCTGGCGATCTGCGTCGTGGGTTCTGCCGGGGCGCGCACGTCCGTCGGGTCATCGGAGCGTGCGTCCCCGGCGATCAGCGCCCAGTCGCCGCCGAACCCCGCATACACGGCCACGTACTGGCGCCCGTCGGGACCGCGATACGTGATCGGGTTACCGACCACCCCGGAGCCCACCTTGAACTTCGACAGTACCCGTCCGCTGCGCGCGTCGGCGGATTTGAACCAGCCATCCAGCGTGCCGTAGAAGACCACGTCCCCCGCGGTCACGAGCGCCCCGCTCCAGTTGGGGAAGGGTTCCCGGTTCTCCCACACCTTGCGGCCGGTGGCCGCATCCCACGCGAGGAAGCTTCCGAGGTATCCGCCTGGCCCGGCGCTGTAGGGGCTGACCACACCCACGAAGGGAGTGCCCTTGAGGTGTCGCGCGTGCCGCACCGCGTAGTCCATGCACAGATTGCTGGTCGAGGTGTAGAACAGGTGCGTGCGCGGCGAGTACGCGGGCGGGGACGCCGGGCTCACCCCTCCTTCCAGGCTGGGGCAGATGTTCTTGACGTTGCCGTTTGAAACACCCGTCTGTTTCGCCGGGTTCAGCACCGGTCGCCCGCTGTTGAGGTCCACGGACTGCGCCCAGTTGAGTGGAATGAAAGGCTGGGCAACCAGCAGCCGCCCGGTGACCCGGTCGAGCGTGTAGGCAAAGCCATTCTTGTCGAAGTGCACCAACGCCTTGACGGGCCGGCCCGCGACGACCAGATCGGCGAGCACCATCGCGCCGGTCGCGTCGTAGTCCCAATTGTCGTGCGGCGTGAACTGGTATGCCCACACCAGCGCTCCGTCCCCGGGATGGCGGGCGAGCACGCTGGTGCTCCACTTGTTGTCGCCGGGTCGCTGCTCGGCGTTATACGGTGAGGGATTGCCGGTGCCATAGTAGACGAGATCCAAATCGGGATCGTAGGACATCCATCCCCATACCGGTGCGCCGCCGGTGCGCCAGCTGTCGTTACCCCAGCTCTGTGTTCCGAGATTCGCCCCCTGATCGTAGGGTGGTCGGAAGGTGTCGGCACGAATACCCATCTCTTCGTCGGGCCCCAGGTTGCTTGCGCTCCACACGGTATGACCGTTGCTCAGGTCGAGCGCTTTGAGCCAGCCATAGATGCCGAACTCACCGCCGGCGGCGCCGACGATGATGCGATCGCGCACCACCAGTGGCGCCATCGTCGTGGTCTCGCCGTTGCCGAGTGTGGCGATCTGCACCTTCCACAGTTCCCGTCCGGTACGCGCATCGACCGCTACGGTGTGACCGTCCAGCAGGTTGTAGACGATTTTGCCATCGGCGTAGAAGGCGCCACGGTTGACCGAGTCGCAACAGGCGACACCGAGTGCGTTGGCATCGACCTCCGGTCGGTACTTCCACCTGAGCGGGTAGCCCTCGCGCGTGAGGTCGAACGCGTACAGCACGTTCGGCCACGGAGTGACCACATACATGGTGTCGCCAACTACCAGCGGCTGACCTTCGTGACCGCCGAGAACCCCGCTGGAGAAAGTCCACACGGGGTGTAGCGAGCTGGCGTTCTGTCGGTTGATGTCGGCAAGCGTGCTGTAGCGCGTTGCGGCGAAGTCCTTGGAGGGCATGGTCCACTCGCCCTCACCGGGCGCAGCGGACGGCCCGGCCTGCACGCAATTGCCGCACAAAACCGCCGCGGTCAGCCACATCGACGCCAGCGCTCGTCTGAAACGCACGGGCTCCTCCCCCGGACTGATCGGTGACAACTGTCTGATGTGCGCCGCTGCGGGTCAAGTCGGCCGATGGAGGCATCTCTCCCCCGAAATGAAGAGTGGCGGTTCCCCTGAATCCGCGCGAACGGCACCCTCACCTGAAGGGCGCGGCGCACCGTTGACGAGCGCTAGATTCGTCGCAACCCGAAGCTGACAGAGCGAGCGAGGTGCAACATGCAATTCTTCTTCTACGACTTCGCGCTGGCCTTCGGCGCGGTGCTCGGGTACCGCGCGCTCGAGGCACTCGTGCTGCTGCGACCCGCGCCCAGGCCGATCCGCATGGACACGTGGTATAGGCCGATCGCGCCGCCAAAACCGCGGCGGCCGGGTCTGCAGGCGAACCGCCCGTGCGCGGCCCGCCATCAGCTGATCAACTTCTGGTAGCCGCCGGGCCGGCAGGCTACGGGATGCTGGCGCTCACGATCGGCGACTGCGCGCTTTCCGTTCCGTCCGCCGTATAGGCAGCAAGGGCGAAGTACCAGGTTCCGGGAGTCAGGTCGCCGATGGTGTAGCTGGTCTCGCCAGCGCTCGGCACCTCGACCATCTCGGTCAACTCCGCTGCGGAACTGCCGTAATAGATGCGTGTGCCGGCAAGATCGGTGAGCGCGCTGCCGTTGGTGTTCTCGCTCGGCGGCTGCCAGCTGAGGGTAGCTCTGCCCTCCGAGGTGGTGTCATTACCGACCGCGATGGTGAATGCCGGCAAGCTCGCGGTCATCTCGCCATTGGTCACGGAAATCTCGACGCCCTGATAAGTCCCGGTGTCGGTGCCGGCAGGCGTGCCGTAGAGACTGCCGGTGGCGATGCTGAAGCTCGCCCACGCGGGCTTGTTCTTCACCGAGAAGGTCAGCTCCTGGCCGAACGCGTCGCGGACGCGGGGTTGGAATGCGTAGCGAGTGCCTGCGAGCACATGGGTGGCCGGGCTGCCGCCGATGATCGGCTTGTCGGAGGTGTCCGGTGGATAGACTCGTATGGAGAAAGGTGCCGTACTCGCGGTGCGCACACCGTCGGTCACCGTGATCGAAATGCTGCCGTACTGCTCCGCGACGTTTGGCGGCGTCCCGTACAGCCGCCCGGTCGTTCTGTCGAGCGCAGCCCATGGAGGCCGGTTCACGATCCCGAACACCAGGGGGCGCCCGGAAGGATTGGTGACCCTCGGTGTGAACGTGTACGGGCGCTCGGCAATCGCAGCCCACTGCGTCAGACCGCCGACGGAGAGACCGTCGGTGGCGGCATGAGCCGTGGCCGCGGCGCCGAGTGCGATGGCCTCGGAGCAAAGAAAGAGCTGGCGGAGCCGCACGCGGCTGAGAAGCGGTGCTCGGTTCATCGGGCCTCCCGGATTCGGGTTTACGCTCCCAGGGGAGGCACCTGCGGACACGACCGGCGCCTGCGCGAAGGCGAACCGCGCCGCCGGGATTGCCTCGCGGCGACCCCGGTATCTCGTGGGCTCGAGAGCACCACCCCTGGCGTTTCCCGCCGCGTTGGGCGGGTCACTCCCTGCAGTGCCTCACGACTCACGCACGAGGCGCGGTAGAGGGCTTAATCTGCAACGGAGCGGCGTGAAGTAGAGCGCGTGCTACGGCCGAGCACAAGCTGTCTCGCCGCGGCGACGTAAGGAAACGACTACAGCTTCATCAAGGTCGCTGCGACGAGGACCGTCATCAGCTCGCGAACCAGCGGCAGACGCGTCAGGAGCTGGATTCTTCTCACGCCGACGTAGCGACGTTCGACGAGCCTCAGGTCCGATTTGCGCAGCAGGCGCTCGAACTTTGCGAGCGACATCCTGTTGAGGCCGGACTCGACCTCCTCGTAGTGTCGCGCGCCGTCGTGTCGGTAGCGTGCCCGGACGGACATCACCGTCTTCTCCGAGAACCACAGCTGCACCCATGGAATGGCACAGAAAAAGCGCATGTGCGCGCCGTACGGCGCCCACCATGGGGGACCGAACATCATGAGGAGCAAACCTCCGGGGCGCAGTGCCGCGGCCATTCTGGCCATGGCGCTCGCGGGATCATCGAAATGCTCCATGGCGTCCTGCGAGATCACCACGTCGAACCTGCTGCCATCGAGCTGGTCGGTGAAGCGAGCGAGGTGCCCGTAGCGCCGCGCCGCCGCCGCGACCAGTCCCGGGTGCTTGTCGAAGCCGGTGACGCGGGCGGAGAACTCCCGTGCGATGGCCGCTGCCTGGTCGCCGAAGCCGCAGCCGAAATCGAGCACGTCCCGATCGTGCAGGAGTTTCGCCAGGTCCGGAAACTCGCGCCGCAGGTCTTTCAGCGGATCCTCCGGCACCTCCCGCCGTGCGAGAACGGTGGAGTCCGTCGGATCGTCGTAACCGACCTGCTCGGGCGCCTTGCAGAACAGGGTCAAAATCCGCTCAGCCAGCACCATCGTGTCCCGCTCCATCGAAGTCTGCCGGCGACCTGCCGGGGGGAGAGCGCCAGTGTAAGTGCGGCCCGTCCGGCCACCAACAGCCACGGTTTCGTCCATCCACACCACCGTGAGCGCGTACTTGGCCGTAAAAGGCGTCTCGAGGTTGTGATCTACAGCAACATGCGCTCGCTGTACGATCTGCCCGGGTTCGACGTGAGCATTCTCCGCCACGCATTTTTCGCCGTTCTCGCACCCGCGTGCAACGCCGCGCTGGCGCAACCGCCCGCAGCCCCAGCGGGTGTGTGCGGCGCCCCGGCAGAACAACCGGTCGCACAATTGACGCCGCTCGTGATGCAGCCCGGGCAGACCCCGCTCCCGGTCCGGGGCGGTGATGGGCGCTACCACCTGGTCTACGAGCTGAGCCTGCAAAACTTCAGCGGTGAGCGGGTACGTGCCGAGCGCATCCAGGTGTTGGATGGGCGCACGGGCGCGCAGCTCGCGAGCCTCGACGCCGCGACGCTCGCCACGCGCCTGGTGGTGCGTGACCGGCAGGCCGTCGCGGGCGAATTCGCCGCCTCGCAGCTCCGGATTCTCTATCTGCACGTCGTCATCGATCATCCCGAGGACCTCCCGGTCATGATTGGCCATCGGCTCACCATGACCTCGCGCGACCAGACCGTTACCGCGACGGCGGCGTGCACCAACGTGGCCCCTGCGACGGGGCTCCTCCTCGATGCTCCCCTGCGTGGTGCACGCTTCATCGCCGGGGACGGCTGCTGCGACTCGACCCGGCACATCCGCGCCACGCTGCCGCTCGGCAGCACGGCCTACGACGCGCAGCGCTTCGCCATAGACTGGGAGCAGTTGGATCCGCGCGACCGCATCTATGTCGGTGACCCCCGGCAGCCGGGCAGTTATGTGATCTATGGAAAGCCGGCCTATGCCGTGGCCGACGCCCGGGTGATTGCCGCAGTCGATGGCATGGCGGATTCGCCGATTGGATCGCTGCCGAACCTGACACCTGACAAGGCCGATGGCAACCATGTGATCCTGGCACTCGCTGATGGGCGCTTTGCGCTGTATGCCCATCTCAAGCCAGGCAGCGTGCGGGTGAGCCCGGGTGACACCGTGCGGCGCGGGCAACTGCTCGGGCTCGTCGGCACCTCCGGCAACTCCTCCGAGCCGCACCTGCATTTCCAGGTCACCAATGGGCCATCGGCGCTGATGGCGGATGGCATCCCCTACCTGCTGCGGGAATTCCGTGCGGCGCGCCGCGGAGTCTCCACCGCCGCGTACGACAAGGCGACAACCGACGGCAACCCGCTGGCGACCGTCCCGTTGCCGGGACCGGCGCAGCACGAGCGCGAGCTGCCGCTCGACTTGTGGATTACCGACTTACCCGAATGAGGCGACCCGCATCCCGCACGCAGGGCACCTGGACGATCCACGAAACCCTTCGCAAGACCTACTGCATCTGGCGCTGAGCCTCGCGGCGTCAAGGAATAGTTGGCGGTGGGGGTGGGATTCGAACCCACGGAAGGCGTGAGCCTTCGGTAGTTTTCAAGACTACTGCCTTAAACCGCTCGGCCACCCCACCCCACCCCACCCAAGGCGGGCGCAATATTATCAGTTGACCGTGAACTGTTCTGGTGGATGGCCTGAACAGTTCGCGCCCGCACGCCTCCTCTGTGCCGTGCCGAGGATGTGCCGCCTTTCTATGCTGCCTCGCGAGCCGGTGGGATCTTGCACGGCCGGTCGGACCGATCGAGGCGGCGTCGCAAGGACGATTCGCCGATAGTAATGACATGGACTCCCCCTGCTCCTACGGCATCTGATGTGCCAGATTGAAGACGTTGGTTCTATCAATCACAGAGCAAGGGGAGTCGCATGAAGTTTACTCGTTGCGGGCTGGACATAGCGAAGCAGGTTTTTCAGGTGCATGGAGTGAACGAGCGGGGCGCTGTCAAGGGACGCCAGCAGCTCTCGCGCGCCAAGGTGCTGGAGTACTTCGCGCAGCTGCCGCCGTGCCTGATTGGGATGGAGGCATGCGCTGGAGCTCATTACTGGGCGCGCGAGCTGAGCAAGCTCGGGCATACGGTCAAGCTGATGGGGGCGCAGTTCATCATTCCGTACCGCAAAAGCGGCAAGAACGACGCCAACGATGCGGAGGCGATCTGCGAGGCGGTGGGGCGGCCGAACATGCACTTTGTGGCGGTGAAGACCGAGGAGCAGCAAGCGGTGCTGATGGTGCACCGGGCACGCAGCCTGGTGGTGGCCAATCGCACCGCGCAGGTCAATCAGATCCGTGGACTGCTCGGGGAGTTCGGTCTGGTGGTGCCGAAGGGGATCAGGAAGCTGCGGGCGCAGCTGCCGCAGCTGCTGGAGGATGCCGAGAACGGTTTGCCGGCGCTCGCTCGGGAGGTGCTGGCGGGGTTACTGGAGCAATTGCGCGAACTGGACCGCCATGCCCATCGCTACGATTTGAAGCTGCGGGAGCTGGCCCAGCAGAGTGAGCCAGCACGGCGACTGATGCAGGTCGAGGCGATCGGGCCGCAGACCGCTACGGCGCTGGTGGCGAGCATGGGCAATCCCGGGGTGTTCAAGAGCGCGCGCTCCTATGCGGCCTCGCTCGGATTAACCCCCCGCCAGCACTCCAGCGGTGGCAGGACCCGTCTGGGCCAGATCACCAAGCAAGGCGATCGGTACCTGCGGACCCTCCTGGTGCATGGCGCACGTGCGTATCTGCGAGTCGTCGACAAAAAAACAGATGGGAAAAGCGCCTGGGTGCGGCGCCTGAAGGAACGCCGGCACATCAACATCGCCGCTGTGGCGCTGGCCGCCAAACATGCGCGCATCGCTTGGGCGATGCTGGCCAAAGGTACGGAGTATCGACCCGCGCCAGCTCTCGGTGCCGCGACCTGACGCCAGGTCCGGTTCGGGAGAGGCTCTGCACGGGTCGAGCAGCTGAGGAGGTAACTACACGCCAGGATTGCAAGAGCGTTGAAGCTGATGGAAGCAGGTCAGACCGTCGCAGAATAAGCCTGGCCGACTAACTGGCGCTCGATGCCGAGATAGTAGTGAGGCTTCTGCGAGCGAATGTCATCAGGGCCCGCACCGACGGGTGCATCAGAGGCCGGATATATTTGACGCAGTCCGATCCCGCTTACTGAAGCAGAGACGTCCTTGCACCGCAGGGGGAGTCCATATATTAGTCG
>JAFAKO010000125.1 GCA_019235245.1 Gammaproteobacteria bacterium | reverse complement strand
TCGGCGATGATGGCGGCCGCGGCGCGGTCCTTCACCGAGCCGCCCGGGTTCATGAATTCCGCCTTGCCGAGAATCTCGCAGCCGGTCTCGTCACTCAGCCGCTGCAGGCGAATGAGCGGCGTGTTGCCGATCGCCCCGATGAAGCCGCTCACGGCGCTCATGCCAGCGCCCGGGCCGCAATCTCCGCCGGCCTCGCGGTCTGCGGCGCGGGGACGCCGAGGCCAGGCAGCGCCGCAACAGTCCCCGCGGTCTCCGCGTCGAACGCGGCCACGTTTCCCGTGATCAGCAGCGCCGGTGGGTCGATCTCCAGGCTGCGAACCCGCGCGACGATGTCGGCGAGCGTGCCGCGCACGGTCTGCTCACCGGGCAGGGTCGCGCGCGCGATGAGGACCGCGGGGTGCCCGGGTGCGGCTCCGGCAGCCCGCAGCCGCGCGACGATCTCGGCGAGGCGCGCGAGGCCCATGTAAAAGACGCCGGTGTGCTGCGGATCGGCGAGATTGCGCCAGTCCGGCTCCGCGTCGGATTCGCCATGGTGACCGTTCACGAAGGTCACGCTGTGTGCCAGGCGGCGGTGCGTGAGCGGTACCCCCGCACTCGCGGCCGCGCCGAGCGCAGCGGTGATGCCGGGGACGATCGTGCAGGGGATGTCGTGGGCCGCGAGGGCTTCGAGCTCTTCGCCACCGCGCCCGAATATCAGCGGATCGCCACCCTTCAGTCTTGCCACACGCCTGCCGGCGAGCGCGTGTTGCAGCAGCAGCTCGTTGATGCGCTCCTGCTGCCCGGGCTCCCCGGCGGTCTTGCCGACGAAGATCCGCTCGGCGTCGCGACGCGCGCGATCGAGCACCTGCGGGCTCACCAGCCGGTCGTACAGAATCACATCGGCCTGCTGCAGCAGTTGCAGCGCACGCAGCGTGAGCAGATCCGGATCGCCCGGGCCCGCGCCGATGAGGTACACCTCACCGAGGCGGTCGCCGGCGCCCGTTGCCGCCGCCGGGATGCTGAGGCGCGCGGCGAGAAGCTCGCGAGTCAGGGCGTGCTCCGCGCCGGCCTCATCGCCTCCGAGCACCCGTGTGGCGACCGGGCCACTCACGATCCGCTCCCACAGTCGCCGTCGCGCCGGGGCGGCGAGCGCCTGGCGAACCGCGCCGCGCCGTTCGCCCATGAAACGTGCCAGCGCACCGAGCCGTGCCGGCAGCAACGCCTCGAGCTGGGCGCGGATGCGGCGCGCCAGCACCGGCGCACGACCCGCGGAGCTCACCGCGACGAGTACCGGCGAGCGGTCGATGATGGCCGGGAAGATGAAGGTCGAGAGCTCGGCGTCATCGACGACGTTGACCGGTATGCCGCGCGCCCGCGCTGCCGCGGATACGGCGCGATTCACCTGCGTGTCGCTCGTGGCCGCGATCGCCACCTGCGCGCCATCGAGGTGCGCTGGGACGAACGAGGCCGCGATGTGCCGTACCTCGCCGCGCGCGGCCTGTTCGCCGAGCTGCGGCTCGAGGACCGGAGCGATGACGCTCACGTGGGCGCCCGCCTCGCGGAGGGTCGTCACCTTGCGCAGTGCCACGCCGCCCCCGCCGACTACCGCCACGGAGCGTCCCTCGAGCCTCAGGAATATCGGCAGGTAGTCCATGGCGACCGGCAGCTCAGGCGGGAGCCGGGAGCGCGGTAACGGACGCGCCGCGTACCGGCACAGTCGAGGCGGGGAGCGGATGCAGACCGCATTCACGCGACCCGGCCCGCTCCCACCACCAGCGACCCGCGCGCCGGCTCTCTCCCGGCTGGATGGCGCGCGTGCACGGTGAGCATCCGATGCTCGGGAACTGCCGGTCATGCAGCGCATTGTAGGGCAGGCGATGCCGGCGGATGTACCGCCACACGTCCTCCTCGCTCCAGTCGAGCAGCGGGCTGATCTTATGGAGGCCGTGCTCCGCATCCCACTCGATTGCCCGACCGTTGGCGCGGCCTGCGGACTGATCGCGGCGTACGCCGGTAATCCAGCCAGCAAAGCCCGCTATGGCGCGGCGGAAGGGCTCCACCTTGCGCACGCGGCAGCACTCCAGGCGCGCCGCGATACTGCCGTAAAACCCGTTCACTCCCTGGCCTGCGACCAGGCGCTCGAGCGCGGCGGCGTCCGGGTAGACGACGCGGAGCGTGCGCTGATAGCGGCGTTGCAGCCGCTCGAGCAACTCGTAGGTCTCCTCGGGCAGCCGTCCGGTGTCGATGCTGAAGACATCGATCTGCGGCAGGTGCGTCCAGATGATGTCCGTCAGCACCATCGCCTCGGCGCCGAGACTGTTGGCGTACACGAGCCGCCCGTGCTGCGCGGTGGCCTGCGCGAGAAGACCGCGCACCGCGGCGGTCTTCTCCTCCAGCTCCGCTGTCGGCAGCTCTGCCATGATGGGGCCGACTATAGCCACGCAGCGGTGCGGTCCAGAACGAACCATTGCTTCTGAGGGGGTACGTGGCGGTTATGGAACGGTTACAGACCGCTCACAGCCCGGTTGCCGGTTGGGTTAGGCTCTCCGTCCATGGATGGCGTTCGATGAAGCTGCACCAGCTGCGTTATCTCGCCGCGGTGGCACAAAGCGGGCTCAACATAACGGCGGCGGCGCAGAAGCTGCATACCTCCCAGCCGGGCGTCAGCAAGCAGATCAAGCTGCTCGAGGACGAGCTCGGGTTCCAGATCTTCGTGCGCGAAGGCAGGAACCTGAGCCGCCTCACCCCCGCCGGACAGCAGGTGATCGAGCGCGCGCTGCGGATCCTGCAGGAGGCAAGCGCGATCCGCAGTCTGTCGACTGAGCTGCGCGATGAGGGCAAGGGGAGCCTGTCGATCGGCACGACGCACACGCAGGCACGCTATGTGCTGCCGGATGTGATCCGCGA
>JAFAKO010000109.1 GCA_019235245.1 Gammaproteobacteria bacterium | reverse complement strand
CAGCTCATATCTCGCGCAGATGCGGGAGGCACTCCGCCTCTGGGAGCAACATCTCGCAACAACAGGGTGATGGTGTGCGTGCCCGCATCGTTGGGTAGCACCGCGGTGCTCCCGCTCACACGGGAGTATCGTGAAATGTCCGTAAGCGTGGCGGCGAGGCCACGGGCGTCAGGGGTTGACGGCGGCCTGAGGCTGTGAGGCTTTCCAGGCCCAGGGCAGCAGCGAGGCCAGCTGGCTGGCCTTGGTGCGGCCGGAGACGATGCGTTCGAGCACGTCGCGCAGATAGGTGAAGGGCTCGACGCCGTTGAGCTTGGCGGTCTGGATCAGCGATGCGAGGGTCGCCCAGCTTTCGGCGCCGCCGTCGGAACCGGCGAACAGGTGGTTTTTGCGGCCGAGCTTGATCGGCCGGATGCTGCGCTCGACGGTGTTGCTGTCGGGTTCGACCCGGCCGTCGTCGAGGAATACGCTCAATCCCGACCAGTGCCGCAGCGCGTAGCGGATCGCCTCGGCCAGCGCCGATTTTGCCGAGACCCGTGCGAGCTGCAGTTCGAGCCACGCCTTCAGGTCGTCGATCAGCGGCTTGGTTTCGGCCTGGCGGACGCGGTGACGCGCTTCGGGGGCGCGGCCGCGGATCCTGGCCTCGATCGCATAGATGTCGGCGATGCGCTGCAGCGCCTCGGCGGCGATCGACGAGCCGGTCGCCTGGTGGAAGTCATAGAATTTGCGCCGCACATGCGCCCAGCAGAAGGCCAGCGTGACCGCGCCTTCGGGCCGGTCGCCGGCGAGCCGGGCAAAGCCGCTGTAGCCATCCACCTGCAACACGCCGTGGAATTCGGCGAGATGGGTTTGCGGATGTTGGCCGCGGCGGTTCTCGCTGTACAAATAGGCCACCGCCGGCGGCGCCGGCCCGGCCCACGGCCGGTCGTCGCGGGCATAGGCCCACAGCCTGCCGGTCTTGGTGCGCCCGCGCCCGGGGTCGAGCACCGGCACCGGGGTGTCGTCGGCGAAGATCTTTGGCGACGACAGGATTGTGCTGAGCAGCAATTGCGACAGCGGCCGCAGCCACCAGCAGGCCCGCCCGACCCAGCTCGCCAAAGTCGAGCGGTCCAGATCGATGCCGTGCCGGGCAAAGATCTGCGCCTGGCGATAGAGCGGCAGGTGGTCGCAATATTTGCCGACCAGCACTTGCGCCAAGAGCGCCTCGGTGGCCAGCCCGCCGGTCAGCGGCCGTTCCGGTGCCGGCGCCTGCACCACCGCGCTCTCGCAGGCGCGGCAGCCGTAGCGCGGGCGGCGGATCACCCGCACCCGGTACTGTGCCGGCACCACGTCGAGCATCTCCGACACGTCTTCGCCGATCACGTGCAAGGGGCCGCCGCAGCACGGGCAGCTCTTGTCTTCGATATCGATGACGGCCTCGACGCGCGGCAGGTGCGGCGGCAAGGCGCCGCGCTTGTTCATCACCGGCCGGCGCAGCGGCGCCTTGGCAGTCCCCGCAGCGGCCGCCTCGCTGCCCGCTGCGGCGCGGCCGAGCGCCTGCTCGACTTCCTCCAACCGCAGCTGCAGCTGGTTCTCATCCAGGCTTTCGCCGCGGCGCCCGAACTGCATCCGCCGCAGCTGGCTCAGCATCAGCTGCAATTTCTCGATTTCGGCATTGGCGGCATCGCGCGCTGCAGTCGCGGCGTCGCGCGCTGCATTGGCCGCGTCGCGTTCCGCGCGCAATGCCTGGCGCTCGGCGTGCAAATCATCGCGTTCCAGCCGCAGCCGCGCGACCGCGCCGTCGCGCTGCGCCAGCAGCGCCGTCACCGCTGCCAACTGCGCCTGCAACTGCACAGGATCTTGCCGGTGGGCTGCAGCCTCGGACAGCATGTGGGGCTTGTACCCCAACCCGTGCCCACCGCAACCGGGTTGCCGGTCAGCCGGCCGTGGTTGGCACAACCACTGGCCGCGGCTTCACCCGCGACCATTCCAACCCCTCCAGCAGCAGCGCCAATTGCCCGGCGCTGAGGCGAATCGTCCCGTCCGCCACCGGCGGCCAGGCGAAGCGGCCCTGCTCCAGGCGCTTATGAAACAGGCACAGGCCGGTCCCGTCCCAGTACACAATCTTGACCCGGTCGGCGCGCTTGGCGCGGAACACGAACAGGTGGCCGGCGAACGGGTTCTCGCGCAACGCCTGCTGTACCAGCGCCGACAACCCGTCCAGCCCGTTGCGGAAGTCGACCGGACGGCTGGCCACCATGATGCGCACCCCGGCGGCCGGCGCGATCATGGCAGGTCGCGAACCACCAGCAGCACCCGGCGCAACTCGCCGGCATCAAAGCCGGCACCGAGCCGGATCGTCACGCCGGCGCAATCCAGCGCGATGCGGCCCACGCCGCTCTCGCCGGCAACCGTTACTGGAATGAAGCTGCCGGTCGCTTCAGGCACCGCGCTCGCATCCCGCAGCTGCCGTCGCCAGGCGAACAGCTGGTTGCGGTGCAGCCCATAGCGCAGCGCCACCTGCGTCCCGCTCGACCCCGGCGCGTAGCTCTCGGCCACGATCCGCGCCTTGTCCGCCGCCGTCCACCGCCGCCGCCGCGCCACTCCGGTGATCACCTCGACCCGCCGGAAAGTGTCACCCTCCGTTGGCAAATTACTGGGCAAACCGTCCATGCTTAGAGCCTCCATTTCGGCAGGCCCCCAGCCTTTATCCCGCGCTTACCCGCCGCAAGGTGGGGTCGTGGCGACGCTTACGACACATCGGGGCGAGAGCGCAAAGCGTCGCGGGAACTCGCCACGCTGCTCCATCTCATAGATCGTGGTGTCCGCGAGCGGCACCATTTCCCGTAACTGGTGTCGCCGTATCGTGCGCCTGATCGAGGTCTCGCGTTTCGACGCCATGACTAATCTCGCTGGAGTCCAACCGGAGGCGAATTGAGAACAATCGTCACTGAAAGATGGAAGACCTCGCGTTCGCCTGTAGAAAGCTGGAGAACGTTGGGATAGAGATCGGACGGGTGCCGCGCCGGCTAGTGCGATTGGGTCGTAGCGAATTTCGCCTGACGTTGCGCAACCTTGCCAAGGTTGGGGTCGGGGGTTCGAATCCCCTCGCCCGCTCCAAAATTTCTCTTCTCG
>JAFAKO010000108.1 GCA_019235245.1 Gammaproteobacteria bacterium | reverse complement strand
TGGAGTCCGAGCTCGGCCGGCACGCGCAGGCCCTCGCGGTGGTACGCAATGCCGCGACGCAAGCCCCTGAGAGCGCCGGGGTGCGTAACCTGCTCGGCGAGCTGTATCTTGCGAACAAGAGCTATCCCGAGGCCATTCATGCACTCGACGAGGCTGTGCGGCTGGCGCCGGGCTGGTGGGTTCCGTACGCCAATCTCGGCAGCGCGCGGTTAGCGGCGAAGGATACTGCAGGTGCCGTTGCAGCTTACGAGGCGGGCGTGCAGTCGACGCACGCATCCGAGCTGGTGATAAGCCTTGCGACACTCTACGAACAGCAGGGGAGGTTCGAAGACGCCATCCGGCAGTACGAGCAGCTACACGAGCGGCGGCCGCGGCTCAAGCTCGCCACGAACAATCTCGCCATGCTGCTGGTCACCCACCGGCAAGACCGGGCGAGTCTCGACCGCGCGCGTGACCTGACCGCGTCGTTCGCGGATTCGCAGGTCGCCGCGCTCCTCGACACCCGCGGCTGGGTGATGCTCAAGCGCGGTGAGGTGTTCCAGGCGCTGCCCGAGCTGGAGAGGGCAGCCGCCGGAGCTCCCGACTCGAAGGAGATCCTGTATCACCTCGGGATGGCGCAGCTCCGGGCCGGTCAGCCGGACAAGGCCCGCGCCAGTCTCGAGGAGGCGCTCGCCAACGGCGCGTCTTTCTCCGGTGCGGACGAGGCGCGCCTGGCGCTCGCCCGGCTCAGCGGGCGCAGCAGCTGAGAGAATCCCCGTGCGGTGTGCCCGAACGTGTAAATTAAATCGTCATGTATGACAGGTAGCCTTACATTCGTATAACGAAGAGTGGGCAACGGCGCCGCGTCATACCCGCAACAGCACTGTCATCTGCTTTGCATAGGCTCTGCCGGCTCCCGGTACGCGAACCAGGCCGCGCGGGTGCAGGTGAACTTTGGCAGCCGTCGCCTCAAGCGCCGGAGGATAGACGGGTCGACCAGACGGGACGGTAACCTCCCTGGTGCTGCCGCCCCGTTCGGTGGTCGCGGCAAGACTGAGGGTACGACCCGCAATGGCAGCCTCAAGCATCGCAGCCCGGGCCTGGCGCCTGATTCTGATTCCCGTTCTGGCGCTCGCCCTGCATCCGGGCCACGCGGCCGGTCTCAGCGCCGAGGTGGTCGACGCGGCCTATCTGGTGCAGCCCGGCGACACATTGCAGGTCACCGTGTGGAAAGAGCAGGACCTGCAGGGAGAGGTGCTGGTGCGACCCGACGGGGGCATGTCTTTCCCGCTCGCGGGCGAGATCGAGGCGGCCGGACATACCGTCGAGGATCTCCGCAAGGTGCTCCAGACCCGGCTCGCCAAATACATTCCCGATCCGGTCGTCACCGTGGTGGTGAAGAAAGCGGATGGCAGCCGTATTTTCGTGGTCGGCAAAGTCAACAGGCCCGGGGAGTACCCGTTGGGCCGGCCGATCGACGTCATGCAGGCTCTGAGCCTCGCGGGTGGGGCCACGCCTTACGCCGACGTGAATGGGATTCAGATCCTGCGGCGGGAGAACGCCCACCAGGAGATCTTTCACTTTCGCTACGATGACGTGCGCCGCGGCAAGAACCTTGCCCAGAACATCCTCCTGCACAGCGGCGACACGGTAATCGTGCCGTGAGCCGCACCGGTGGCGCCGCATTCATCATGTTGACGATGATCGCGATGACTGCAGGCAGATCCCGGGCGGCCGACTGGAGCGGCACGCTCGGGTCGTCGCTCAATGCGGCCTATGTCGTCAACCCGCGCATGCTGCCGGGCAACGATGTGTCCGACGAGACGGGCCAGCTGGAGGTTGCGGGGGCCGCCATTGCACAGACCGAGCGTGGCAAGCTGGTGCTCGCGCCGCGCTTCGCATTGGTCCGCTACGACCATGGCACCGATCTCAATCGCGACGAGGGCAGCCTCGCCATCGACTACCAGGAGAGTCTCGAGCGCGGCCAATGGACATTCGACGGGACCGCATCCACCGATACGACCGTCACCAGCGAGCTCGGCACCACCGGAATCACCTACGTCAACCGTCGCCACAACGCCGGCGTGGCAGCGCTCGGCTACACGTATTTCTCGAGCGAGCGATTGTCCTGGCAGATGCAGGTTTCGGGACAGATCACGCGCTACGAGGATGCCGAGCAGTTCGGTCTCACCAATTACAACTACGGCTCGCTGCAGTTCGGTCCCAGTTGGAGCTTCAGCGAGCGGGTGCAGGGCTTGCTTACCCTGGAGGCGGACCGGCTGCACCCGCAGACTGGCGCGCAGCAGACCAACTACGGCGTAGCGGTGCAACTGCGGCGCAGGTTCAGCGAGCGTTATTCCTGGCACCTCTCGGGCGGGGCGACCCGGGTGGATTACGGGAGCACGGGGTCCTCGGGGAGCTCATCGAGCACCTCTGCGCAGTATGAGATCGGTACGACCTACAAGGGCGAGCGCCTGCAGTGGGACTTGTCCGCCAAGCGCGCCGTGCTGCCGATCGGCCTGGGCCTGCTCGCCCCGCAGACGGCGGCGGCGCTGACGCTCACCGCGGACACCTCCGACCACAGCACGCTCACCGTATCGATCAATGGCGTACGGACCGACGCGGTAACCGTGGGAGCGATCGCCGTGTACAGCGGTGCCACCTGGGGAGTGGCGCAGATCCAGTGGCGCCATCACTTCACCACGCACTGGTCGCTCGCGGTCAGTTACCAGCAATCGCGCGCGCGCGATCTCAACGTGACGGAGTGGGCCAACGGCAAGCAGGCGCAGATCGCAGTTTCCTGGGATAGCGGACGGCTATGACAGTTACCGCAGAAGCCGCCCGATCGCCGAGCCCGCTGCTGGTATTGCGCCGCCGTGGCCGGGCATTGCTGCTGGCAGCCGGGGCGGTGCTGCTGCTGGCGGCGCTCGCCGCCCTGTTCTGGCCGGCGCGCTACAGCGCCACCGGTGTGATCCTCATCGAGCAGCAGGAGCTGCCGAGCGATCTGGTGCGCTCCACGGTATCGAGCTACGCCTCGCAGCGCATCCAGGTGATCAGCCAGCGCGTCATGACGACCGAAAACCTCATGGGGATCATTCAGCGCGACAACCTGTACGCCGACCTGCGCAAACGACACCCACGCGAGGAGGTCATCAAGGAGATGCGCGGGGACACCTCGCTGCAGATGATCAGTGCGGACGTCATCGATCCCCGTGAAGGTCGACCGACCAAGGCGACCATCGCTTTCTCGATCAGCTACAGCAGTCCCTCGGCAGAACTCGCCTCGCGGGTGGCGAACGAGCTGGTATCACTTTACCTGCAGCAGAACATCGAGTCACGCGAGCAGAGCTCGCGCGATGCCGAGGTGTTCCTCACCGGTGAGAGCTCCAGGCTCCTGAAGGAGATCAAGGAGGTGCAGGCGAAGATCGCCGACTTCAAGGCGCAGCACGCGAATGAGCTGCCGGAGCTGATGCAGCTCAACCAGCAGAAGATGCAGCACACCGAGGAGGAGATCCGCGACACCGACGCGCAGCTGCGCTCGCTCGATCAGCAGATCACCTACCTCGATGCGCAGCTGGCGCAGATCAACCCGACGGCCCAGGTGTACGCATCCACGGGTGAGCGGGTGCAGTCGCCGGCGGATCGGCTCAAGTATGTGCGCACGGAGTATGCGCGGGTACTCGCCCTGTATTCACCCGACCATCCTGACGTGCGGCGATTGAAGCGGGAGATGGAGGGCCTGGAAGCTGCAGCGGCCGCCGGCGCCGATGCCAAAGGCGATGCCAACGACGGGCGGCGCCAGCTCGAGGAGGCGCAGACCGAGCTCACCAGCGCGCAGAAGCGTTACTCACCGGACCACCCCGATGTCGTGCGTCTCGAGCGGCTGGTGGCGTCACTGCGGGCACGTGTCGAGAATCTCGCCCCCGCCGCCAGCAGCACGACCGCAGCGGCCGGCGAAGGGCCGCTCGAGAAGCCTGCGAACGCGAGCGCGGACAATCCGCCCTATATCCAGATTCAGGCGCAGCGCGAAGCGGCGCTGAGTGAGGTGCGCTCGCTGCGGCGTAAACGCGAGGAGCTGCAGACCACCCGCGCCGGGCTGGAGCGGCACCTCGCCGAGACGCCTGCAGTCGAGCGCGACTACACGGTGATGCTGCGCGATCTCGATTCCCTGCAGAGCCAGTACCGTGTCGAGCGCCTGAAGCAGAACGAGGCGCAGACCGCCGAGAATCTCGAGAGCGAGCGCAAGGGCGAGCGCTTCACGCTCATCGAGCCGCCCTTCCCGCCGGAGGAGCCAACCAGCCCCAATCGGCGCCTGATACTGCTCTTTGGGGCGGTGGGAGCGCTCGGAGTCGGCGCGGCTACCGCGCTGTTGCTCGACGCCCTGGATGGCAGCGTGCGGGGCCGCCACGATCTCGAGGCGCTGCTGTCGACGCCGCCGCTCGCCATGATTCCGCTGATCCGGACGCGCGAAGACCGTGTGGCGCGGCGTCGTCGTCGTTACACGGCGCTCTACGGCGCGCTCGGCGCGATGCTGGTGGGCATAGTGCTGATCCACCTGCTGTATCGACCGCTCGATGTGCTGTGGCTCGCCGCGCTGCGCCGCCTGGGAGTGGAGAGTTGAACGCGGATCCGAAACTCTCCAAGCGCGACAAGGCGTTGATGCTGCCGCGCGTCGTGCCCTACACGGATGCCGAGCGAGTCGATATCGGACATATCCGCGCCATTGACGTCAATCCCTTCGCGCTCGAGCGCGAGCGCATCCTGCCGCCGGGTGCCGCCGGCCCGCACGGTGCACCCTACAAGATGTTGCGTACGCAGGTGCTGCTGCGACTCGACAAGCTGAAGGCGCGATCGCTCGCGATCGTAGGTAACGAGCCCGGCACCGGCAAGACCCTCACTGCCATCAATCTTGCCATCGCCGTGTCCGCGGATCCTGAGCGCACGGCACTGCTGGTGGATCTCGATCTGCACAAACCCAACGTTCACCGCCGCCTGGGGTTCGACCCCGTGACCGGAGTCGACGATTACCTGCGGCGGGAGCAGCCGCTCAACGCGGTGCCGGTGCGCCTGATGGGTTACGAGCGGCTGCTCGTGCTACCGGCACGGGAACGCTGCCTGGATTCCTCGGAGCTGCTGTCAGGGACGCGGGCACAGGAGCTGATCAGCGAGTTACGTCAACGGGACAGTGACCGGATCCTGATCTTCGATCTGCCGCCGGTGCTGAAGACCGACGACGCGCTCGCTTTCTCCCGCCACGTCGAGGCGGCGCTCATCGTCGTGGGCGAAGGCCGCACGCAGCGCCGCGATCTGGTGCGCACGCTCGAGCTGCTGCGCGATCTGCCGGTCGTCGGCACGGTGCTGAACCGCACCCGCGAGGTCGTCGACAGCTATTACTAGCGCAGGAGGTTGGGAAATGGCGTCGCCGCGATGGCCGGCCCGCGCGCGCTCTGTACCATCGGCTGCGCGACCTCGGTGCGTGCCGCCACGAGCGTCAGCCCGGTGAACAGCCAGGTGAAGCCGTTGACCGTGCCGTGGCCGGTGATCTGGCCGGTGAGCAGTTCGAACGCACAGCTCGCAAAGAGGATGATCGGCAGCGGGTTGCCGCTGCGGCGCGCGCCGCTGACGCACATACCCGCCAGCCAGATCACGAGTGCAATGCGGAAGCCGATGAAGGTCATGCCGAGAAGCGGCCCGAGATCGACGATATGACGCGACCAGTCCGACTCGGCCCAGCCCGTGAATCCCGGAATGGTGACTCCCAGAATGAGGCTGGCGTTGCCGGCGAGCCCGAGGCCGTAGCCGCTGAACGGCGTGCTGCCGAGGAAGTGAAAGAAGTCGTAAAAGGCGTAGAAGACCCGACCGAAGAAGCCCCAGGCGAACACCTGCGTCTCGGAGACCTGTGCCTCGGTCCAGCGCGTGAGGAATGCGCTGTAGCCCTCCGGGAACAGGATGGGAAACAGGGCGACGGCCAGAACCACGATGAGCGCCGGTACCACGATCGTGCGCGCGGCGACACGCCTCACCACGGCGGCAGATGCGACCGCGCCGAGCATCACCAGGCCGCTCGCCAGCATGGCGCCGCGGCTGCCGCTGAGCGCCAGGCAGGTGAGCAGCGCGACGGTCACCACGATCATCTGCCAGCGCGCCAGGTAGCGCCGTGCGGCTGGCATAACCCACAGCGCAATCAGCATTGCCAGGGAGGTGACGACGAACTCCTTCTGCCCGACGTCGGAGGTGAAGGTACCCATCGGTCGCGTGTGGTTCATGTCGATAGACAGGCCATGGAACTGCTGCGCGAGGCTCGCGCCGAAGCCAACATTGATGGGGGCCTCCAGCGGTGCGCGGAACTGCAGCACGACGAGCGCTGCGATCGGTACCGCCAGCAGGAAAGCGATCCTGGCGATGCGCTCGAGGTCGGCGGGGCGCAGCGCCTCACCGATGACGAACGGCAGGGGAATGTACAGGAAGTAATTGCGCCAGCCGTAGGCGGCGAGCAACGGCCATTTGTCGATGGTCGCCGCCACGCCGGTCGCCTGCACGACGATCAACACCAGCCCGAGAAAGCCGAAGGCCAGGGCGGCCGCCGCCAGCAGGTTGCCGCGCGGGTAAAAGCCGTAACGCACGGCGAGCCAGTAGATGGCCAGGACGAACGGGTCACGGATGAAAAACAGCGGCTGGCCCCAGGAGATGAGCAACCACTTGCGCAGCGCGCCCTCGAAGATCAGCAGCAGGTAGAAAACCACCACGAGCGCGGCAACCTGGCGCCGGGCGCGTTCTGTGGCAGTGGCGCGCGGTGCGCGGCCGGTCGAGCCGGCACTCGCCTCAGCGAGCAGCATGCTGGTCGTCCTGGTTGCGGGGCATGAATGATGGGCTGCGGTCGCATACCGGTCAATGGCTGTCTTGGTGCTGAAACATTGCTGATCAAAGCTGGGCGGCTGAGCTGTCAGGTGTCGGGGCGATGAAGATTCTGCTCGTCGGCAACTATGTGCCCGATGCGCTGGAGAGCATGACGCGCTATGCGCAGCTCCTGCAGGAAGGTCTGCGGTCGGCCGGACACGAGGTGGTGCTGGCACTGCCCGCCGCCGTGCTGAATCGCGCCCGCCGCGGCCCGCGTGGTGTGTGGAAGTGGATCGGCTATCTCGACAAGCACCTGCTGAGCGTGCCGGAGCTGCGCCGCGCGGCGGCCGATGCCGATATCGTGCACATCTGCGATCACGGTAACTCGCTGTACGTGCCGCTCAGCGGGCGTGTGCCGCACGTCGTCACCTGTCATGACCTGCTGGCGGTGCGCGGCGCACTCGGTGAGGCGACCGATTGCCCGGCGGGCTTCTCCGGGCGGCAGCTGCAGAGAAGCATCCTGCGCGGTTTGCGGCGCGCCCAGGTGCTCGCCTGTGTCTCCAGCGCCACGCAGCGCGATGCGCAGCGGCTGCTGCAGGGGTACTCCGGGCAGATCACGCTGACACCCAACGCGCTCAACTATCCGTACCGTACGCTCAGCCGCGAGCTCGCACTGTCCCGCCTGGCCGCGCTGCCGGGATTCGATCCCGCCATTCCGTTCGTCCTGAACGTCGGCTCCAGCCTGCGCCGCAAGAACCGTCAGGCCGTGTTGCAGGCAGTCGCCGCCGTGCGCGGCTCCTGGCATGGCCGCATCGTCTTTGCCGGCGAGCCGCTCAACGCGGAGCTGCGCCTGCTGGCGCGCGAGCTGCAGCTGACGGACCGGGTGATCGAGGTGGTGAAGCCGACGAACGACGTGCTCGAGGCGCTGTACAACCTGGCGCTCGCGTTGCACTTTCCCTCGCGCTTCGAAGGCTTCGGCTGGCCGGTCATCGAGGCACAGGCGTGCGGCTGCCCGGTGATCTGCAGCGACCGCGAGCCCTTGCCCGAGGTTGCCGGCGGAGCGGCGATCCTCTGCAACCCCGATGACTTCGCCGCCCTGGGGGCCGCGATCCTGCGGCTCGACCGCCTGGGCGCAGCCAGGGATGAGCTGCGAGGCCTCGGCCTGGTGAACGCGCAACGCTATGCCCGCGAAGCCATGATCGAGCGCTTCGTCTCGCTCTACCAGAATCTGGCGGCTGCCGCATGAGACTGCTGTGGCGCGCATTCGTCGTGCTGCTGCCGTGGCCGCTGAAACGGCGGCTGTTGCGGCTCCTGTACCACTACGAGCTGCATCCCTCGAGCCACATCGGCCTGGCGTGGGTCTTTCCGCAGAAACTGGTGATGCGCGGGCACTCCAGAATCGGACACCTGACGGTGTGCAAGGGTCTGGAGCTGCTCGAGCTCGGCGAGTCCGCGACCATCGGCCGGCTCAACTGGATCACGGCCTACCCACTCGATGGCTCGGCGCACTTCGCGCACCGCGGCACGCGCGCCCCGGAGCTCGCGCTCGCCGCAAGCGCCGCGATCACCAACCGGCACATCATCGATTGCACCGACCGTATCAGCATCGGCGCCTACGCGACCATTGCCGGCTATCGCTCGCAGCTGCTGACACACAGTATCGACCTGGCGGAGTGCCGGCAGGACGCCAAGCCGATCACGGTGGGCCGCTACGTTTTCGTCGGCACGGCCTGCACGCTGCTGGGTGGGACCGCGATTCCCGAGTACTCGGTGATCGCCGCCAACTCGCTGCTGCACACGGTCTACGATGAGCCCTACCGCCTGTATGCCGGCGTGCCGGCGAAAGCGGTGGCGCAGCTCGATCCGCACCTGAATTACTTCAGCCGCGCCCAGGGATACGTGACGTGACAGCGCGCCGCTGCGGGGCCACGGCGTGGCTGCTGCTCGCGGCAGTCGCGCAGACGGCGGCGACGGCCGCGGGCGGTACCGCGCAGCTGGTACTGCCGTGCAGCTGCCGGACCAGCGCCGGGATCTTCGATTCCAGCGGGCGCCTGGTCCGCACGCTCTGGAGCGGGCGGGATTACCGTGCCGGCGCGGTCGCCGTCGACTGGGACGGGCGTGACGATGACGGCAGGGCGGCCGACAGCGCCGAGCGCTACCGGGTGCGCCTGCTGGCACACAACGTGCGCTATGTGTGGGAGGGAGTCATCGGCAACACCTCACGTGAGATGACCGGCCCACACGTGCATCGAGCCGCCAATCCCATCAATGGCATGGCCATCGACGCCCGGGGCAACGCGTTTTACGTGGTCGGCTACAACGAGCAGCAGAGCGGTCTGCACCGCTTCAGCACCCGCGACCCGCAGAGTCCCAGCTCTCTGGCTCACGATGATTACCGCCGCGTGTTCAGGTACGCCGCCACCGACGGCACGCTCGCATACTTTGCCAACGTCGGCCTCGCCGCACCGCGCGGCTCGCCGCTGCGCGATGCGGCGACGTTCGTCATTGCCCTCGAGGTGCGGGATGGCGCGGAGCACGCGTTCGCGCAGGGCCGCACGGTTTTTCCGAATCCGAAGTCGCCGGGAGACAATCGCTGGAGCAGCGTGATCGACTACCGCGACGAGAACCTCGATGTCGACGGCGAGTTCCACGATGCGCCGACCGGACTCGCCGTGCAGCAACGCGGCAACGACCTGTTCGTCTCGCATCAGCATCTCAACATCGTAAGCGTGCTGGACAAACGCGACGGCCGGCTCCTGACCACGCTCGCCGTGGAGCAGCCGACCGCGCTCGCGGTCGCGCCCGATGATTCGCTGTGGGTGCTGAGTCGCATGCCGGGCACGCCCGCGCTCGTGCGCTACCGCGGCGCCGGCGATCGCTGGGCCGAGGAGCGCCGCGCAACTCCGCAGCTGGCAAACCCCGTGGCACTCGCCGTCTCGCCGCTCGATGGAAGCGTGCTGGTCGCCGATGCCGGCACGGAGCAGGTGAAGGCTTTTGACGACCGCGGCGCGTCGCGCTGGACCTACGGGCAAGCTAGCGGCTACCGCGACGGCAATCCGCAGGTCACGAACGATCGGCTGTGGCTGTCTGAGGATGTCACTTACATCGCCTTCCAGGGCGACGGCTCCTTCTGGGTGGGCGATCCGGGCAACGCACGCAACCTGCACCTCTCGCCGCAAAGACGGGTCATCGGCGAGATCATGTACATGCCCAAGTCCTATCATGCGGTCGTGGACCCGCTGCAGCCGGGTCGGGTGTTCAACAGGTTTCTCGAGTTCGCGGTGGACTACTCCCGGCCGTTGAAGGAATCGTGGCGGCTGGTGCGGAACTGGAAGGCGGGGCTGGATCGCTCGTATGTCACCGAGCTCGACGGCTTGCGCGGGGTGGTGACGCTCGCGAACGGTCGCACCTACGGACTCGCGCCGAAAGACGGCCCGCACGGTGCCGAGCTCATGGAGCTCACCGCACGCGGACTGCGTCGCACCGGCACGCGACTCGACTTCGGCGTCAGGCTCTACCCCGACGGCTCGCTGCGTGAATTCAGACAGCGCCTGGCGCAAGTGGCGGTCTACACCCGCAAGCTCGCAGGCTTCGACGGCGACGGCAATCCGCGCTGGGGCGCGCCGGAGAGGCTGGCCTCGGTGTCCGCGGTGCAGCCGCAGGATCCTTACTATCACGATGTGCCCGAGGGCGACGGGGTCGATGAGCCGATCTTTCCGCAGACCGACAACGGCATCGTGGTGTTCTTCAATCCGGGGAAATCCCGCGGTATGCATCTGGGCGGCGTCCGTGCCGGCGAGGATCGCTGGGCGTGGCGCGCGAGTCCCTCGGGAGAGTGGACCGTGGATGCCAACGGAGCCATCACCTCGCTCGATGGCACTTATGAGCTGGGACGCGGCGTGCAGTACCTCGCCAACATCGTCACCGTGGCGGGGCCGCACATCGTCTATGGCTATCACGGCGAGGCCTGGAACGGCGGCCAGGCCGATCAGTGGATGCACTTTCGCGACGACGGGCTGTTCATCGGCCAGTTCGGCGCGCCGGTGTACCCGGCACAAAACCGCGTCGTCGCTCATGCCGGCCAGGCCGGCAACGCGTTCAGTTCGCAGCTCATCCGCGTCAACGGCCAACTCTACCTGTGGCACAACGACGAGGGCGTGCACGGCGGGGTGCACCGCTGGCACATCGAGGGTGTCGAGCAGGCGCAAACGATCGAAGCGGTGATCGCGCAGTGACGAGCAGGGAGCGAGCGTGACTTCGGTGCTGGTGGCGAACCTGGGGGCTCCGGAGATCAACCGGCTCGGCGTCGAGCTCGAGCGGCGCGGTGTGCTCACGGGCTACGTGCGCCAGTATGTCAACAAGCATCGCGGCTGGGAGAAAGCGCTCGAGCGTGCACCCGGCCTCGGGGGGCTTTACAGCCACACGCTCGGCCGCCGGACCGCTCCAGCCGGCCTGCCGCTGCACAAGGTAGTGGAGGCCGGTGTGACCCAGGACATGCTGGCCGCGGCGGTTGGCAAGCTGCCCCTGGTGCAGCCGCGCTGGCGCAGCACTGTCACCAGCACACTGCGCTTTGCCGCGGAGCGCGCGGTCGCGCGCGTCGCCGGACAGCGCGCGGTCGGTGCCGACGTGGTAGTCGCGAGCTACGGAACGGGACGCTATGCGTTCGAGACCGTGCACCGCGCCGGCGGACGAGCGGTGCTGAGCTACCCAATAGCCCACAATGCCTTTCAGAGGCGCCTCTACGCGGAAGAGGCGGCGCTGCACCCCGAATTTGCGGCCGCGCTGCCACGTATCGACCTGCTGCCCTGCGAGTATGCGGAGCGCCTGGATATCGAGTGCGCGCTGGCCGATCGCATCCTGGTGGGTTCGAGCTTCGTGCGCGAATCGTTCGTGGCCCTCGGCCACGATGCGCGCAAGATTGCGGTGACGCCGTACGGCGTCGACATCGAGCGCTTCGCGCCGCACCGCCGGCGGTGCGATGGTGTGTTTCGCGTGCTGTTCATCGGGCACATCGGCCAGCGCAAGGGTGTGGGCTACCTGCTGCAGGGTTACGAGCTGTTCCGGCGGCCGGATTGTGAGCTGCACCTGGTCGGCGACTACGTCCCGGGCCACGAGGTTTATGCGCGTTACCGGCATCTGTATCGACATACCCCGAACCTGCCACAGTCGGATCTGCCGGCACTGTTCCAGGAGGCGGACGTCTTCGTGCTGCCGACACTCATCGAAGGGATGCCGCTCGTGGTGCTGGAAGCCATGGCCTCCGGCGTCCCGGTCATCACGACCACACATGGACCAGGTGACGTGCTGCGCGACGGAGTGGACGGGTTTTTTGTCCCGATCCGGGACAACGAGGCCATCGCGCAGCGCCTCGAGCACCTGTATCGCGACCGCGGTCTCCGAGAGCACATGGGAAGGAATGCGCGCGAACAGGCCGCGCGCTACACCTGGGACGCGTACGCGCGCCGCGCGGCTGATGTCGTGCTGGCGGAGACGACCCCGGAGGCCCTGGTGGCTCCGAGCTCGCCGCTGGCGCCTGCGGGTCAGTGACTGCCACGTGGTTGTAACCGAAGCCGTGAGAAAATCCGCCGCCGATTGCGACCGCGACTCTCCCAAGGCCGCGCGCACCAAACCATAAAGGGCGGCAGTTCACCAGGCGGCGATGACATGAGCTCCCGTTTCAGCGTCGATGGCGCGCTGCGCCGGCGCATTCTCGAGAAGGCGCTGCTGGCGCGCTTCGTAGACGAGACGCTGCTGGAACTGTTCGCCGCCGGACAGCTGCACGGCACGGTGCATACCTGCATCGGCCAGGAGATGTCGGGTCTCATCAGCGAGTTTTTGCGTCCGACGGACACGATATTCTCGAATCACCGCTGCCACGGTCACTTCCTCTGGCGCACCGGTGATGCGCCGGGACTCATCGCCGAGCTCATGGGCCGTCAGGCGGGGGTCTGCGGTGGAATCGGCGGCAGCCAGCACCTCTATAAGGGCGGCTTCTACTCGAATGGCATCCAGGGCGGCATCGCGCCAGTGGCCGCGGGACTGGCGCTCGCGCACAAGCTCAGGGGGAGCGGGAACATCTCGGTGGTCTACCTCGGTGACGGGACCCTCGGCGAAGGGGTGGTATACGAGACCTTCAACCTCGCCGCGAAATGGGACCTGCCGCTGCTGCTCGTGCTCGAGGACAACAAATACGCGCAATCGACAGCACAGCACGAGACTTTGGCGGGCGAGATCTGCAGCCGTCCGGCCGCATTCGGCATCGAGACCATCAAGGCGAATACCTGGAACTGGGAGAGTCTGTACGCGGTTGCCGGCGCGCTCATCGAGCAGCTGCGCCAGGACTCGCGCCCACGTTTCCTCTACATCGAGACCTATCGGCTCAAGGCTCATTCCAAAGGGGATGACACACGCTCGCGAGAGATCGTCGAGCCCTTCGAGCGGCGCGATCCGCTCAACCGGTTCCTCGGTACGCTCAACGACCATGAGCGTGAATGGGTGGATGAGCTCCGTGCTCGCGTGGCGCAGGCGGTGCAGAGCGCGCAGGCCTCACCGCCAGCCGTTCTCCCGGAGCTGAGCGTGCCGGGTGCCGGGGACCCGCCGCAGTGGCGGCGCGCGCAACTGCCCGGTCGCAGGCGCGGCGCGACGGCGCTCAATGAGTGCCTGCGTGAACTGATGGGTGAGCACCCGGAAATCCAGCTGCTCGGCGAGGACGTGCTGTCGCCCTATGGAGGCGCGTTCAAGGCAACCAAGGATCTTTCGGACCTGTTTGCCGGCCGCGTCAGGAATACGCCGATCTCCGAGGCTTGCATCGTCGGGGTGGGCGCGGGGCTCGGCCTGATGGGCTACCGGCCCATCGTCGAGATCATGTTCGGTGATTTCGTCGGGCTGGCGTTCGATCAGATCGTCAATCACGCCGCCAAGTTTCATCAAATGTACAACCAGCAGGTGGTGAGCAATCTCATCATCCGCACCCCGATGGGCGGCGGCCGCGGCTACGGCCCGACACACAGCCAGACGCTGGACCGTCACTTCTTCGGCGTCCCCGGGTTGCGAGTTCTCGCCGTCAACCATCTGCTCGACCCGGCAAGGGTCTACCGGCCCCTGCTCGAGACGAGCTCCGGTCCCACACTCGTCATCGAGAACAAGCGTCTCTACGGCAGTCACCTGCTGGCCGAGTGCCCCGCCGGCTTCCAGGTCGACTACTCGAGCGAGACATTTCCCTCCGTATGGATCCGCCCGGAGGCGCCGCGCACCGACCTCACACTGCTCGGCTACGGCGGCACGAGCGAGCTGTTGCTCGAGGCATGCGAGCTGCTGTTCGCGGAGCACGATCTCATCGCCCAGGTGCTGGCGGTGATGCAGGTTTACCCCTTCAGCATCGATCCACTGCTGGAAGCCCTGCGCTGCGCGCCGCGGCTCCTCATCGTGGAGGAAGGCCAGGGATTCGCCGGATTCGGTGCCGAAGTGCTGGCGCAGATTGCCGAAGCGCCGGCACTGCGGGCACTGCAGGTGCGGCGCCTGTACCCGCCGGCACATTGCGTCCCCGCGAGCGGCGGCCTGGAGAAGCAGATGCTGCCGAGCGTGGCGGCGATCGCGCACGCCGCGGTCGCCATGAGCGGCAGCAGATGATCACCGCCGTCCTCGCCCCATTGATCAACACCAACGACGACGAGGTGCAGATCGTCGCCTGGCACGTCGTTGACGGTGCACATGTGGAGGCGGGCCAGGAGCTCGCGGAGCTCGAGACCTCCAAGACCACGATGACGCTCGAGGCGGAGCGTGCCGGCTACGTCACCTCCCTGCTACCCGTCAAAGCCACGGTGCGCGTCGGAGTGCCCGTCTGCAAGATCGTCACCTCGCCCGAAGAGCTCGGTACACCGGCGCAACAGCCCGCGGCCGTCGCGGCGGCCGCGCCCGCGGCAGGCGCGGCAAATGGCAGCGATTGCCGCGGAGTCTATGCGTCGGCGCGGTTCTCGAAGGCCGCGGCGGAGCTGCTCGAGCGCCATGCCCTTTCCGCGGATGCCTTTCAGGGAGCCGGCCTGGTGACCGCGCAGCGGGTCAGGCTGGCCCTCGGGCTGGTGGACCCGGCGCGTCCGGTGTCGCAGCACCCTGCGGCCACGGAGGCCATCACCGGCGCCACGCCCACAACGACAGCCAACTCGCATCACCAGCGGGTCTCGCGGGCAAAAGAGGCCGAGATAGCGGCACTGTCGCTCGGAGCCGGCGGCCACATCAACAGCACCCTCTCGGTGCGCTTCGACTCGGCACCCATCAGGGCTCGCCTGCGGCGCGAGCGCCTGTTCGATGGCAACCTGCTGCCGCTGGCGCTCTACGAGATCTCGCGGCTGCTGCCGCGCTGGCCGCAGCTCACCGCGTTCTTCGAGGACGGCGCGGTCCACTACTATGGGCGCATAGACCTGGGACTTGCGATGGATCTGGGCAAGGGGCTCAAGGTCGTGACGATTCGCAACGCCGATCTCCTCAGCCCGGCGCAGCTGTTCGAGCACACGCTCGACTGTGGCGCGCGCTACCTCGAGAACCGCCTGCAAGCGGACGAATTGCTCGGCTCGACGCTGACGGTCACGGATCTCTCCGGCTTCGGCATTCTGCAATTTCAGCCGCTCATCAATGGCCGGCAGTCGGCGATCATCGGTCTCGGAGGTGATGAGACGTTGCCGGGACACCCGATGACGATCAACCTTACGTTCGATCATCGCGTCGCCAGCGGCCGCGACATGGCACTGTTCCTCGGCGAGCTGCGCGCGCGCTTACGGAGTTATGCACCGTCCGATGCGACGGCCGCGCACGTGGTGGCTGCGGCGGGCGCCGGCGCTGCGCAGCCGTCGAACGAACAGCGGGCACTCGTGCGCAACGGTGGCGGGGCTCCCGGCCTTTGCGAACGCTGCGGTGTCGATGCCGCGTCCTACTACGACGGGTTCGCGCGCGACGGCTACCTGCTGGCGTTCTACCGGCCGGACGGCAGCCTCGGCGGCGTGTGCCATCGTTGTTTCGGCAGCTGGAATTGATCAGGAGGGAGGCAGGGCCGTGGATCGTGCAGCGGTAGTGGCAGCGGTGTCGCGCATAGCGCGCAAACCCGCCGCGGACGTCAGCGACGCGGCCATGCTCGCGAGCCTCGGCGTGAGCTCATCGCTCGGGCTGAGCCTGCTGCGCACCCGCCTCGAGAGTGCGTGCGGCAGGGTGCTCGAGCCGTTGCGCGGCGACATGCGGGTCGGCGATCTGGTCGCGATGCTCGCCAACGGGGCTGGGCCACAAGTCCGGTCGGCGCCGGAGGGGGGCGCCGTTCCTGCGGACCCGCCCCGCGGCCAGGAGCAACTGTCCTGGCGCGGTGATATCGGCCTCGGGCTCGACATCCAGGACGTCGAAGCGCTGCCAGTGACCAATGATTATCGGTCGCACGAGTTCTATCGCAGCCATTTTTCGCCGGGCGAGATCGCCACGGCGCTGCTGCGACCGGACGCACGACTCCACCTGTGCGGAATATTCTGCGCCAAGGAAGCGGCCAAGAAATCTCACCCGCTGCTGCTGGAGATGCGCATGAGCGACTTCGCCGTGACGCACGCGCCGAGCGGCAAGCCTCTGCTCACCCTCAGTGACGGGGCGCGGCTGCCCTGCCACTTCCAGTTCATCATCAGCATCAGCCACATCACCAAGTTCGCCGCGGCCGCCTGCATCACGACCTGGAGCTACCGGGACGCGGAATCCCCGGCCGGCGAGCGCGGCGCCGGGTAGCTCTCAGCCGGCGCGTGGCGCAGCGATCGTGTCGTCGCGGCGCCCCAGGACCGAGCGGTAGCTGTCCGCGTACCACTCGAGCGGCCGCAACAGCCGCGCCACGCCCTCGTACGCGGCCCGGGCACGCCGCTCGTAATCTTCATCGCTCATGTGCGCGGCCGTAGCCAGGCAGCGCGCCAGACCCAGAGCATCCCCGGGCGCACAGGTCAATGCCTCGCTGCCGGCCACCTCGGGCAGTCCACCATCGAGGGAGACGATGCAGGGTACCGCCTTGCGCCGCGCTTCGATCGGGGTGACGCCCATGGCCTCGAGGTAATCGGGTACGGCGATGAGCCAGCGCGCGCGCGCAATCAACTCGTCCTTGCATTGCTGCGTCACGAATCCTTCGAAGCGCACTCCCGGGTGGCTCGCGAAGCGCTCCTTGAGCCGGCCCAGGAGCGGTCCTTCACCGACCAGGCGCAACGGCCAGCGGACGGGATCCAGCTGCGCCGCCTGGTAAGCCTCGAGCAGCGTTTCGGCTCCCTTGCCGGGAACCATGCGCGCTACGAACACGAAGCCGCTTCTGCCCTCCAGGGGAAAGAACTGGCGATCGACCCGCGCCACCGCCGGGAAAGCTTCGGAAGCAATGCTCGGGGCGGAGCGCTCCCAGGAGGCACGCACGAACTGCGAGTTGTACCAGCGGCGGTGCGCAAGTCGCAGCGCCGCCCGCCAGGAGCGCGCCCGGGCACCGCGCTGGCCGTGCAGATGGTTGTGGACCGTCAGGACCAGTTTCCTGCCCAGCAACCTCGTCAGCAGACAGATGTCGGGCGAAGCCGCCTGCGCATGCACCAGGTCGGCCCACCACAGTTGGCTGACGAGCTCGCGGCTGGCGCGCGGCACGAGCACAAAGGTGATCCCCGATTGCTCGAGCTGCGCGCGCAGCGTGTCGCTCACCGTGGCCCCGGGGACCAGCTTGAAGCAGGCGCGCACTTCGAAGCCCCGGCACACCGACAACTGCTGTGCCAGTGCGATGACGAACTCCTCCATACCGCCGTATGCCCCGGTAGCCGGGGATGCCAGCAGCACGCGCACCGCTCGCTCCTTCAGAGCGTGAAGCCGGCAGCGACGGCGTCGTTGCGGAACATCTTAACCGTGTCGAGCGAGTAGTCGTCCAGATCCTTCCCTACCAGCTCGAGTTTCTTCAGGATATCGTTGGTCACGGTGATGATGTGACAGCCGATCGCATCGGCGTGGAAGATGTTGAGAAGCTCGCGCGGGCTCGCCCAGATCAGCTCTGCGCGCGGGTTGGGCTTAAGCATTTCCACCGCTGCCGCCATCAGCGGCACCGGGTCGCGGCCGGTGTCGGCGATGCGTCCGGCGAACACCGAGACACAGCTCGGTGTCTCCGGACTCAGGGCGGCGACCACCTCGCGCACCTGCGCCAGCGTCATCAGGGCCGTCACGTTGAGCTTGACTTTGCGCAGCGCGAGACGATTCACCAGCTTGTAGGTAGGCTCGCGCTGGGTGTTGGTGACGGGAATCTTGACGTAGACGTTATCGCCCCAGTCCGCGATCTCGAGTGCCTGGCGTTCCATTTCGGCGAAGTCGTCGGAGAACACTTCGAACGAGATTGGCTTGGCCGGAATGGCGCGCAGGACATCGCGCGCGAAGGCCCGGTAGTCGCTGATACCCGCCTTGCGCATCAGGGTCGGATTGGTGGTGAGGCCGGCGATGTGCGGTTTGGCGGCCATCTCCAGCATGCCGGCGCGATCGGCACCGTCCGCGAACACCTTCACCTTGAGCGATTCGAGAATTTTCACTTGAGCTCTCCCAGAATGATCGGCACGGCCTCGGGCAGGGAACTTACCCGGTGGTCGACCTGACCGGGCTGTGCCTCGTTGTAAGCGTAGTCGATGAAAATCGTGTGGCAGCCGGCGGCGCGTCCGGCCTCGACGTCGCGCCAGCGATCGCCCACCATCCAGCTCGCGGCGAGGTCGAGGTCGAAGTCGGCGGCCGCCTGCAGCAGCAGCCCCGGACGCGGCTTGCGGCAATCACAATCATGGTGGCTGTCGTGCAGGCAGCAGCGGATGGCATCCAGCGGCAGCGCGCGCAGCAGTGCGTCGTTGATCTCATCCACCGCGGTCTTCGTGGTGCTGCCGCGCGCAACATCCGGCTGGTTCGACACCACGATCAGCCGCAGCCCGGCGGTCCGCAGTCGCGCGAGCGCCGCCGGCACGCCGGGCAGTATCTCCAGCTCCGCGACCGAGGCCGGCGGAAACGGGCGGCCGGCGCGCACAATCGCGCGATTGATGACCCCGTCGCGATCGAGAAACGCGGCTGCGGCGCTCACCGGGTGGCAGACTCCCACTTCGTCTGGTGCGCCTTGAGGCTCGGGTGCGACACCAGCAGGTGCCAGATCACGGCCTGGAAGGCTTCGGCGTGCGGGGTAACCGTCTCGGCATTGACCGTCGGAACGATGACGCAGGCGTCGGCCACCCGCGCGGTGAAGCCGCCATCGCGGCCGACGACGCCGCTCACCGCAGCCCCGACGCTCTTGGCGAACTTCAGCGCCTCGACCAGGTTGGGGCTGATGTTCTTCTCGAGATTGCCGCCGCCGACGGAGAACACGAACACACAGTCGCGGCGCTCGAGCCGGCTCACGCGCAGCCATTCCACGAACACGCTGGCCCAGCCCTCGTCGTTGGTGCGTGCCGTGAGCTCGGAGACGTTATCGGTCGGCGCGTAGCTCTCGATGCCGACGATCTTGCGGAAATCGTTGACGGCGTGCGAGCTGTTGCCGGCGCTGCCGCCGACGCCGAGGAAGAACAGCCGGCCGCCGTCGCGCTTGATGCGCGCCAGCAGCGCCGCCACCTGCTCGATCGCATTCACATCGAGCCGATCGAGGATTTCGCTCGCCTCGCGCAGATGCTGCTGCGTGTAGGTCATGAGACTTCTCCTGAGGTGAGAAAGGCGTTCAGCGCGCTGATCCCCTGCACCGAGCCGACTTCAAAGAACCTTGCGAATACCTCGTACCCGGCCAGTTGGCCGGTACGGGCGAGCGCGGCGAACAGGTCGGCGAGATCGAACGGCACCGGCTGCGGGGCGCTCGCCAACGCGTCGGCGCTGAGGATCGACAAACCGTAGTCGATGTGCTGCATGGCGGGGTCCGCGGCGAGTTTCGAGTAGCTGACGATCCGGCCGTCCGCGAATACCACGTTGCTGCGGTCCCAGCGGTTCTGGTTGCGCAGCACACACATGAGCGCGGGCGATTCGCTCGCCAGGAAGGCCTCCTGCACCGGAAGCATCGGCGCGCGCAGGTAGGAATCACCGTAGACGACGAAAAAGTGCTCGCCGAGGTGCGGCAGCGCCTGGCGCAGCGCGCCGCCGGTGCCGAGCGGCTCGGCACCGTCGGGCGCATACTCGACGCTCACGCCGAAGCGGCGCCCGTCACCGACGTACTCCCGCACCAGCTCCCCGAAGTGGCCGATGCAAAGGACCACCCGCTCGACGCCGTGCCGCGCCAGCAGCTGCAGCTGATGGCCGACGAACGGCTGTCCCGCCACCTCGATCAGCGACTTGGGACGGTCTCTGGTGAGCGCCCCGAGGCGGGTCGCCAGCCCGCCGGCCAAGACGGCAACGGGAAAGATCTTCATGAAAGGACGATCTTGGTTCCTTCGAAATCGAACCGGAAGCGCACCTCATCCAGTCCGAGCCGCGCCATGGCGCGCCGCAGCCGCGCGCGATCCTCGGCGTAGAACATCAGGAACCCGCCACCGCCGGCGCCGACCAGCTTGCCACCTACCGCGCCGTTCTCCCTGCCGAGCTCGTACCACTCGTCGATGCGGCTGTTGCTCATGGCGCCGGAGCGGCGCTTCTTGTGCTCCCAGTGCTCGTGCATGAGGCGGCCGAATTCGCGCACGTCGCCGGACTCGAGCGCTTTGCGGCTGCGCAGTCCGAGCTCCTTGACGTAGTGCAGGTTGTTGAGGATCTCCGCGTCGTTCTGCTGCGAGCGCAGGTGCTGCTCCTTGAGAATGCCGCCGGCGCTGCGCGAGAAACCGGTGAAGAACAGCAGCAGGTTGTCCTCGAGCTCGAACAGCGTATCCGTCGAGATGTGCAGCGGCTCGGCAGAGACGCTGTCATCGGTGTGGTAGGTGAGGCAGGTGAGGCCGCCGTAGGCAGCAATGTACTGATCCTGCTTGCCGATGGGCTCGCCGAGCCGATCGATCTCGATATGGCAGGCGAGCTCGGCGAGCTCCTTGGGGAGCAGCAGGCGGCGCTGATGCGCGAACAATGCCTTCAGCAGCGCGGTCGTGAAGCTCCCGGAGGAGCCGAGCCCGGTGCCCGCCGGAATGTCCGCCAGCGCGGTGATCTCCACCTGTGGCGTCTCCAGGCTCTGCAGCAGCAGCGCCTCGCGGATGATCGGGTGCTTGACGTCCGCCACATGCGCCACGCTCTCGAGCTGCGAGTATTTCAGGTAGACGCCCTCGGAGAAGGGCCGCATGACGGTGACATAGACGTACTTGTCGATGGCAGCAGCGATGAGGAAGCCCTCATGCTTTCGATAGTAGGAAGGCAGATCCGTGCCTCCGCCGCCCAAAGTAATGCGTAAGGGACTGCGCGCGATGATCATGAGAAATCCGGCGGACGGGAGCTAGCCCGTAGACTTTTGGCTGCCAAACATCGCAGCACTCCGTGACACTATGATGATCGCCGCGCGGTGCGCCGGCGCCGCTAAAGGGCCATGATGCCCGCGAGGATGTTCTGTGCCAGCCGCGTCGAAAGGTAGTTGACACCGACCGGCGATGGGTGCGTCAGATCCGTGCGCAACATGCGGTAGATGTTATTGAGATCGGTTACTCCCTCCGGCAACCACGCGGGCAGGGGATAAGCGCCGTCGGGATTGATGCCTGCCTGAAGGGTCGGCGTGCCGAGTGTCGCGGGCGTGATCTGGAACGTGGGGTCGAGGCTGATGGTCGGCAACCCCGCACCACTGCTGTAGCCGCTCCCCGGGACCAGAACGTTTATCGAGTCCACGGCGCCCGTGCGGTCGAGCAAGGCCCATGCAAGCAGGCCCGAGCCGCTGCCGCCAGTTGCGATCACGTCCGGGCCCTGTGAGTAGCGCCCGCCGCTCAGCAGCGGGATGCTGGCGATGCCGCCGAACCCGCCGCCGCCGCCGCCGTTGCTGTTGCCGGGCTTGTAGCTGGGTGTGGTTCCGGGCCCCGGGGTACCGCCGGTGAACCATTGCAGATTGCGCACGTCGCCGCTGGCTCCCGATGAGTTCAGCCAGCCGCTGCCCATCAGCACGTCGATATAGATCCACGGGCCCGCAATCTGCTGCAGCGAGCTCTTGAGCAGGGCGGCCTTGAAGAGATAATCGCCGGTACCGCTCGTGTTGGTTGCTGGGTGTGCGATGCCGAACGAATCCGAAAGGCTCGGAACCGGGCAGTACGGCGCGGTGATCACGATCAGTGCGTTGGGCTGCCGTGCCCGCAGACCCTGCATGTAACCGAGCACCGCCTGGTTGTATTGGGCGGCGCTCGGCCACACCACCGTCGAGTTGACCAGATCGCCGTAGTCGTTGAGGCTACCCATGATGAGGTAGATGGTCGAGTTGTCCGCCGCGTGCGCGGGCAGGCGATCGTTGAAATTACCCAGGTTATTGCCGGAATTGTAGTAGGCCGTACCGCCTATGGCATCGGTGGCGACCTTGCGAATCCCGAGCCGCGCGGCCACTTCCAGCGCGATGGCGCCGCCGTTGCCGAAGGTTCCCGACTGGCACTGCAGGTAAGAGTCTCCGACCACGGTGAGCTGCGGCTCGGCGGAGTCGCCCACCGCGACGACGGAGTCGGACGAACCGACCTTCACGAACGCGAGGTACATGTTGGTCTCGATCCAGATATCGCGCTGCTGGCTCGTACCAAAGTCGATGCGTATCGTGCCCACGTCCCAGCCGCCGCGGTATCCCTGCGAGCTGGTCAGGATCTTCGGCGGCACCAGGTAGCCGTCGACGATCAGGGTCTGCACGGTCTGGCTGTCGTCGGAGACGACGCCGCTGAGCTCCAACACTGCGGCGTCGGTGTTGATTCGCAGGGTGCGAACCGAGCCGATGGTGCGGGCGCTGCCCTTGCATGTGTACGGTCGATTGACCGCCAGACACGGCAGCCCCCCTACGGGCGGATTCCCCGGCAGCGATGCGGTGTACGAGGGCGCAATCGCCTTGCTGAGCAGTGAGCTCGAGAACGGGATGACGACCCCGTTGGGCAGTGACGTCGCAGGCGTCGGCGAGTTCGTGATCGGCCCCGCCCATGAAATACCCGGCACGGACAGCGCGGCGGGCGGCAGGGAAAACGTGGGGGACGCATGCTGCTGCAGATAGGATTTCAGAGCGGTGATGGTCGGAGTCGAGACCGAGGCAGCCGGAGCGGCGGGATCCTTGGCTGGTGGGGCCGCAGCGCCGGGCGAGTTGGTCTGCGCGCCGCTGTTCGCGGCTTGCGGTGTCGCGGCGTTGGCGGTCGCAATGGGCGGAACCGAGGCCGCATCACAGCCGACGAGGAGTGCTGAGCCCGTCGCAGAACCCGCAAAACGCAGAAAGTCACGCCGGCTTGGCGTCATCTTGATTTTCTCCAGCACGGGGCGCACCCGGGTGACTATCTACCACTGCATCGCTACAGAATGATGACTGCCACGTGTCGGTCATGAAACGGATGCGCGCTCGGTTTCGCGTCACACAGCGGTCACGGCCGCAGGCAGAATCCCGCATGCTTGCACGATCTATGTCGCCTGAATGACCGACCCAAACGTACCCGCCGCCGTAGCTCAGTTCTCCGCGCACGTCTCCCCGCCGAACAAGGGTGCGTGGTCGCGTGCGCTGCGCACGCTCGTGTTCACCGCGAGCGCGCAGTCGGGCATTCAGTTGCTCGCTGTCGTCACCGGCCTCGTCGTCGTGCGGCTGCTGCCCGTGCCGGAATACGCTTATTACACGATCGCCAACGCCGCGCTCGGTACGCTGGCGGTCCTTTCCGACTGTGGAGTGACCCAAAGCGTTCTGGCGCTCGGTGGCAGGGCGTGGCAAGACCCTCAGGCACTCGGCGCCATAGTGGCAAACGGGATGCTGATGCGCCGTCGCTTTGCGCTACTCACGGTGCTCATTGCAATGCCGGTCGTATTCCTGCAGCTGCGGCAGCAGGGGGCGGGGATGATCGGGGCACTGTTGGTCACCGGGTCCATTCTGCCGATGTTGTTCAGCACCATCACCGGTCAGGTGCTCGAGGTCGTTCCGCGGTTACATCAGCGGCTTACACAGCTGCAGCGCATCCAATTGTCCGGTGCAGCGTTGCGTTTCGTCGCGACGGCGGCGCTCGTGCCGTTCCTGCCGTTCGCATGGATAGCGACGATTGGCGCCGGTCTGGCTCAGAGCTGGGCGACCTGGCGCACGGCCCACATCGCCCGCGGCCTTGCGGACTTCAATGCGCCGCCCGATGCCGGCGCGCGCAGCGAGATGGCGCGGCTCGTCGCCCGGGCTGCTCCCGGTGCGATCTATTACGCGCTCGCCGGCCAGATCACGGTCTGGCTCATCGCCCTGCTCGGCACGACCAGGGCGGTCGCTCAAGTGGGTGCTTTGGGCAGACTTGCGATGGTCTACAACGTCGTTACCGCCGCCTTCACCGTGATGGTCGTACCGCGTTTCGCGCGTGCCCAGCTGGCCCGCAGCAACGCGGCTCTGCCGGTTTTCTGGCGCTGGCAACTGGCTCTGCTCGCACCGCTGGGCCTCATAGTGTTGCTGGTAGCGATGTTTCCGGGCGCAGTCCTGCTGGTGCTCGGTCACGAGTACCTCGGCCTCAACCGCGAGGTCGTGCTCACCGCCGTCAGTGGCGCCTTCGGCACCCTGGCGGGCGCCGCCTATGCGCTGGCAGCGGCTCGGGGTGTCATTACTTCTGCGTGGCTTGCTATCCCGGTCGCGCTGTTGATACAGATTGCACTCATCATGACTCTGCCAATGAGCACTGTGATGGGTGTGTTGTGGCTCGGCGTGCTGACCAACCTGGCCTTCTGGCTGATGTATTCGCTCAATTTCAGTTTTGCTGCCCGCAAGCCATGATGATCAGTGGCCCCAAACTACCAGTCGACGCTGGTTGCCGATTCCATTCATGTCCTTCCACAGGCGTACACCGGCGCTGCTGTGGCCGCTCTGTCGGACCCAGAAGGCGTTGAATTCGATCATTTCCCTCTTGGCATATAGACCCATCGAGGCGAGCCGCACCAGGCCGAAGCCGTTGGCACGGAGAAAGTCGACGATCTCTACGAGGTGTGGCTGCGAACGATACAGCGGCACCAGCACGACCTCGAGCTCTATGCAGAGGACCGAATTCAGAAGCTCGCCGAATCCTTTCAGGACGTTGAGCTCGAACCCTTGAACGTCGACCTTGACGAAACAAGGCGGCGCGAGGCCGGCGGGCCAGACCTTATCCAGGCGCCGCAGGCTCAGGGGAAGACGTTGGGTTACTTCCCATGGCGATGCACCGAAAGCTCGCAGCACATCGATGTCCGGCTCGAGCATCGAAGAACGACCCGGCTCACGAGTCACTTTGAGCTCGGCGGCCTGCCCGTCCACGTCACCAAGGGCGTTGGGAATGACGAGGACTCCGGGATAGCGGGAGCTCAAACGCGCGGCCTCCCCGGGATCAGGTTCAACGAACACCGGCCTGATGAGGCCGGCTCTGTAAGCCAGTTGCCACCGCGCGGGCAGTCCACCGCGCGCGCCGACGTCGAGATATGTGGGTAAATTGCCGGATTGGCCAATTTGGCGCAGTCGTGCGCCGGCGATCGCCTGGGTCGCCGCTGCTGCTTTGCGGATTCGCGAGATGATTTCCATGTGCAGCGACGCGTTGGGGAACTAGCCTCGCTCGAACACATGCATCCAGGGCGGCGACCCCGTTACCCCAAAATCGTCGGCGCGCCGCGCACGATATCCGAGCGGTGCCAGCAGAGCCGCGACCGGACTCAGGTTCTTTGCTTCGGCGAGGATCCTGGGGTGGTACCGGGCCAAAGTCTCCCGCGCGCCTTTGAGCAGCTCAAGCTCATGTCCCTCGACATCGATCTTCACGAAATCGACGTTGGCAATGGCGTAGCTGTCCAGGGTTCGAACCTCGCCCGTGATCTCCGTGTGAATGTCGGTGTCCGGACAGTTGCCGGGAGTGAGGCTGGCCCACCCCTCGAGAGGCATTTTGCCGTGCAACAGCGGAATGTAGAGCACGACGCTACGCTCGACGCTCGACAGCCCCACGTGCATCACCTTGACGTTCGGTAACTCTGCCCGTTCCAGGTCTCCGGTGACACCTGGGTTGATCTCGAACGCATACACCGCATGGCACAGCCTGGCGAGACGCAGTGTGTACAGTCCCACGTTGGCGCCTGCATCGATTGCCGTCCGGCAGCCCCGGGGCACGAGGCGGTCGAGCATCGCAAGCTCCGGCTCAACCCCTTCGAAGTTGCGATTACTCCAGGCGAGCAGCTCGAGGCGCCTGCGCGCCGGTGTAAGGGGGAGGAGCGCGCGCCGAACAAACGCAGAAGCGAGCCGCTCGGTGTTCATAAGGCCGCAGACTTTGAGCCGTCAATGTGAAGGGCTGGTTGCACCCTGCACCTCCGCCGCCCCGGCCGCACGAATATCTGCCGTGAATCGCGCGGCCATCGTGGACAGGCTCTCGCGGGGTGACCTGCGCCGTACCTGCAGAAGCCACTCAGGCAGAGCAGCGGTCATGCGCTGCAGCAGCGGGTCGTGACCTTGCAGATTGTGCGCGCCGACGTCTACATCATCTCGTGAGACGATGATCGGCAGGCCATGATCGAGCATGGCAGCCGTGCTCGCGCTCTTGCCTATCAATTGCCACGGCGTGGTGGCGATGCCGAAATCGATGCTCTGCAGGAACATGGAGATCTCCGCGACGCTGCGCTCGCCGAGTCGCGCGAAACGGAAGTGCTGTCCGTAGCGCGCCTGCATGTCGCGCCACAGTCTCTCGCCAGGTCCGATGCGACCGATCGAGATCACCGAAACCACCCGCTGGGCGCGCTGTGCTGCATCCGCGATGTACGTAAACAGCGGTTCTGGAGACCACAGGTCGGAAAGTGACCCGAACACTCCAAATCGCCACTGGTGGCATGCTGGCGCAGCAGACGGCAGCGGTGCCCCCGCGTCGAGCAATTGCCGTTCGAGCCAAGTGGCATCCGGCTCCGCAGCGATGGGGATGCTCCCGCAAAGCGGCAGCAGCGAGGCATGAATTCCAACCTCACTCAGCAGCTGAACATAACTCGTGTTGCTGGTGTGGATGACCGCCGGTTGCAGCTTCGTCATGAGTGAGCACACCGCGCGTCGCTGCAGCGAGCCGACCAGCCGCTCGCGCAGAGCCGCTCCGCGCCGGGCACCGATCCAGAGCTCGTGAAGCATGACGTGGAGGCATCGCTGCCCGATGAGGGGGGCAAGGTGTCGTGCGAGGCCGATGGCTATGCCCTTCTTATGAAAACCGTAGCAGACGAACTGCAGGCTGACCCAATCCGCCGGGCGTTGCTGCAGGAAGCCGCGGGCTGACAGTACTCTGTCGGGCCACGGCGCGGACGCGGGCAGGCGCAATGTCTCGAGGGCAGCACCGCGTGCCGCCTGACGCTCTGCGACGGCAGCGGCAATATGTTGGTCGTTGAGGGCGATCAGCCGCGCCTCGCACCACCCTTGCGTCAGGCAGGCGGCGGCGAGGTCGCGGGTGTAGTCGCCGACACCGTCCCTGCCAGGCTCGAGGCTGCTGGTGATGAAGCAGATACGCATTCAAACTGCTGCGCCGGCGTGCAGCGCGGCGCTCACCATCCCGGCGACCACCCCCGGCATGGTGAGACGCGCCTTCCAGCCGAGCAGACGCTCGGCCTTCGCCGCATTCCCCCGGTTCGCCAGCAGATCGCTCGGGCGATGCAACGCCGGGTCGCTGACCACCCATTCGCGCCAATCGAGCCCCACCGCCTGGAATGCCGTTTCGGCGAACTGTTGCAACGAGAAGGTGCTGCCGGTGGCGATGACGAAATCCTCGGGCCCATCGAGCTGCAATATGCGGTGCATTGCGTCGACGAACTCCGCCGCCCAGCCCCAATCACGGCGGATCGCGAGATTCCCCAGGTGCAGCGCGCGGCGGTCGCCGGCGGCGATGCGGCACGCGGCCGTCACGATTTTCTGCGTCACGAAGCGCTCCGGCCGCAACGGCGATTCGTGATTGAACAGCAATCCGGAACAGGCATACAGTCCGTACGCATCCCGGTAGTTGGCGACGGCCCAGAAGCCGGCCGCCTTGGCGACCGCGTAAGGGCTGCGCGGATGAAATGGGGTGGTCTCGTCCGCCGGCTGATCTCCGGTGGCGCCGAAGCACTCGCTCGAGCTCGCGTTGTAGAAGCGTATGGGCCGGGCGATGAAGCGCATGACTTCGAGCAGGTTCAGCGTGCCGGTGGCGATGCTTTCGAGAGTCTCCATTGGCTGCTCGAACGACAGGCCCACGGAGCTCTGGCCCGCCAGGTTGTATATCTCGTCCGGCTGAACCCTGGCGACCACGTTCAGCACGCTGCGGAAATCCGTGCCCACCATGGACAGCAGCTCGAGGCGATCCTTGATACCGAGCCTGACGAGATTCGGGAAGCCGGATACCTGTGCGTCGCGCGAGGTACCGCACACGTGGTAACCCTTGGCGAGCAGAAGTTGCGCCAGGTAGGCACCGTCCTGGCCGGAGACGCCACAAATCAGCGCGCGCTTCTGTGTCATTCAGCTCGAGAGGCCGGATGACCTGGCGCCCGGCGTGTGGCGCCGGCGCTGCCGGATGCGCCGCGCCGGGATCCCGCCATAAACCTGCCACGCCTCGAGGTTCTTGCTGCTGACCGCGCCGAGGCCGAGCACCGCACCCTCGTTTACGTTCACACCGGGCAGCACGGTCGCACGGGCGCATATCCAGGCGTAGGGGCCGATGGAGATGGGCGCCCAGATCATCGGGAAAGCGGGGTCATCCATGTCGTGGGTGGCACCGCACAGGTAGGCCTGCTGCGAGACGGTCGCGTGCGAGCCCAGCTGTATGCGCGCCGGGTTGTAAACCACCGCGCCATTGCCGATGACCACGCAATCGTCGCAGTGCAGGTTCCAGGGTGCCCAGATCTCGACCTTGGCGTAGATGCGGCAGTGCGGGCCGAGCTGTGCCCCGAAACAGCGCAGCAGAAAAGCGCGCCACGCGTGCAGCGGACGGGGTGTAGGTCGAAACAGCAGCACGTAGACGATCTGCCACAACCCACGCGCCAGGCGGTTACGCGCCGAAGTCTGCGGCAGCAGGTACGGATCGACGGCAGCGTGATTCATGCGGCAGCGCTTGGGTGCGGATTGCGGGCGTGCTGCCCGAACAGCTGCAGAATGTTGCGACCACCGGTGTCGATGTGGAACCTCTGCCGAAAGCAGTCGGCGGCGTTGCGGCCCATCGCCTGGCGTTCCTGTTCACTGAGCGCCAGCCACCGCTGCAGCATGTGCCGCGTACCCTCGACGGTATCCTCGGCAACCAGACCGGCGTTATCGGCGGCAATCTCGCGCCAGATGTTGACCTTGTTGGAGATCAGCACCGGCAGCGGAACGGAGAGTGCCTCTGCGACCACCATGCCGAAGTTCTCCTGATGCGAGGGCAGCACGAAGGCTTCGGCGGCCTGGAAAGCTCCGACCTTCAGCTCCTCGCTCAGCCAACCGGCCCAGGTGATCGATTGCGTGACCCCGAGCTGCTCGGCGAGGTTCGCGAGTTGCTGCTGCTGTCCGGACTTATCCGGCCCGGCGATCACCAGCTGCAGCGCCGGATCGGCCTGCAACAGGGGAGCGAGTGCTTCGATGAGCAGGTCGCAGCCTTTCTTCGGGTCGAGACGGCTCACGAACAGAAAACAGCGTTTGCCACGCAGGTGCGGGAAGCGCTGCAGGAACTGCGCGCGCTGCGCGCCCGCGTCACCGGCGAGGCCCGCTATGCCAAAGTTGACGACGATTTCATTGGCACGGTAAAGAGAAAAGCTCTGCCGCGCGAGCAGCCTCTCCTCCTCGGAAGTGAACAGCACACCGTGCGCATCGCGCAGCACACGATGCTCCACGGCAGCCCAGTACAGCAGCTTCTTCAGATGCTTGAGCGGGTAGCGCTGCTTGAACCAGGGATCGAGCATCCCGTTGGTGAAGAGGTAATAGGGGACCGATGATTTCCGCAGGATCGTCCAGGTCGCCAGACTGTGGTACTGCCAGATGCCGTGAATGACGACCGCGTCGAAGCGCGCGAGATTCTGGCGCAGCCAGCGCGGGAATCGGGGCGTATAGCCGTACTTGAGGAGCCCCGGACCCAGGCAGTGGACCGGGCACGGCCACCCCTGGCGCCACGAAGCCGCAGGGCTGTCCAGGGTCGCCACCTCGACGGTCTGCTGCAGCCGCATTGCCGCTGACGCCAGCTGCTTCACCCCGTGCGGCGGGCCGCCGTGCTCGGGGTTCAGCGAATGGATGACGTGAAGATATCTGACTGTCACATTGCAGTCCTATCGTGGCGGTTCGATAGAACGCGCACGGCTCGGGCAGGTGGGGATGAACAAGGTCGACTCGAGACGATTGCTCGTCGTTGCGCTGAATTATGCACCAGACCTCACAGGCATAGGCAAATATGTCAGCGAGATGACGGAGTGGCTGACGACCGAAAAGCAACTCGCCGTACGTGTCGTCACCGCGCCGCCGTACTACCCCGCCTGGAGCGTTGCCGATGGCTATTCGGCAGCGCGCTACCGCAAGGAAAGCATCGGCGGGATCACCGTCTATCGCTGTCCACTGTGGGTACCACGCAAGCCGCGCGGCATCACGCGTATTCTGCACCTGTTGTCGTTCGCGCTTTCGAGTCTGCCGGTGTTGTTGTGGCAGGCCGTGAGCTGGCGCCCGCACGTCGTGTTCGTGGTCGAGCCGCCGCTCGGCGCCGCTCCCGGCGCGTGGTTGGCGGCGAAACTCTGTGGGGCACAGGCGTGGCTGCACGTGCAGGACTTCGAGGTCGACGCGGCATTTGAGCTCGGCCTGATACCTACCGGCACGCTGCAACGCGCGATCCTCGCCGCCGAGCGCGCCCTGATGCGCAGCTTCGATCGGGTGTCCAACATCTCCGACCGCATGCTGGCGCGGCTGCTGGATAAAGGAGTGGATCAGCGGCGCGCGTTCCTGTTTCCCAACTGGGTCGATGTGTCGCTGATCCATCCGCTCGAGAACACCGACGCGTTGCGCGCCGAGCTCGGCATCGATGCCGGCCGGCGTGTGCTGCTTTATTCCGGAAACATGGGTGAGAAGCAGGGGCTGGAGCTCATCGTCGAGGTCGCACGACGCTTCGACGCCCCGGACGCCTTGTTCCTGTTGTGCGGGGACGGCGCGGCCCGGCCGCGTCTGGAGGCAGCCGCGGCGGATCTCGCCAACGTCAGATTCATCCCACTGCAGCCGCTGGCGCGCCTCAACGAGTTACTTAACCTCGCGGACGTACACCTGCTGCCGCAGCGAGCCGCCGCCGAGGACCTGGTGATGCCGTCCAAGCTCACCGGGATCATGGCGAGTGGACGGCCCGTGGTCGCCACCGCCGCCGCCGGCTCCGACGTCGCGCGCATCGCGCGTCATGGCGGCATCGTGGTGCCACCCGGAGATGCGCAAGCCACGGCGGGTGCCCTGCGCCGCCTGCTCAACGATGCGACCCTGCGTCGGCAGCTCGGCGACTCCGGGCGCGCTTTTGCCCTCGACAACTGGGAACGCAATGCCGTTCTGCAGCGTGCCTTCGAGGAGCTGCAGTCATTCGCCTGGCAGATCGTCAAGAACCCCTGGCTGCTGATCCTGGCGGCCACCGCGGTGATACTGTTGTTCCAGGGGACGTTCGGCTATCTCTACGCTCAATGGCAGCGCAGTGAGTACAGCCACGGCGTCGTCATTCCCCTGATCAGCGCCTACCTGTTGTGGCGGCAGCGTGCCCGGTTCGCCGACATGAGCTGGCGCCCCGCCTGGAGCGGCGCCGCGCTGGCGCTGTTCGGGCTCATGCTCTACGTTGGCGGCCGGCTGGTGTCGGTCACGACGCTCGATGGGTACGCGCTGGTGATCGTCATTGCCGGATGCGTCCTGGGAATCATGGGCTGGGAAGCGTTCAAGGTAGCGCTGGTCCCCATCGCGCTGCTTTTTCTGATGAACCCGCTGCCGCAGGGGTTCTACGACGGCCTGTCGTACAAGTTGCAGCTGCTGTCATCTGAGCTCGGAGTGGCGCTCATGCGCCTCTGCGGCGTCAGCGTGCTTCTCGATGGTAACGCGATAGAACTGGGTAAGTACAAGCTGCCGATGGCCGATGCCGGCTTGCGCTACCTGTTTCCGATGATGACGCTCGGCGTCATCATCGCCTACCTGTTCCGCGGCAGGCCGTGGATGCGCTGGTGCCTGTTCGTGTCGACCATCCCGATCACGCTGCTGATGAACAGTTTGCGCGTCGGTGTGACCGGCATACTCGTCGACCGGTTCAGCATTGCCCAGGCAGAGGGTTTACTGCCGTGGTTCGAAGGGTGGGCCTTTTTCATCGTCTCGCTGCTGGTACTGCTCGCCGAGGCCTGGGCACTGCTGCGCCTGACGGGCGATGGCCGCTCGCTGCGCGAGGCGCTCACTCCCGAGCTGCACATGTCGCCGGTACCTCAGGCGGCGCGTGCGCCCGGGCTGCGCCAGGTGCCGTTCGTATGACGGCTATCAGGAACCCGTGGTTGGCGCTGCGCGCCCCGCAGCTTGCGGTGCTGGCACTGGCCGCCACCGCCGTGGTGCTGGTTTTTCAGGGCACCTTCGGTTATCTCTTCGGCGAATGGCAGCGCGATGAGTACAGTCATGGCTTCGTGATCCCGCTCATCAGCGCGTACCTGCTGTGGCGGCAGCGCGCGCGCTTCGCGCAACTGAACTGGCGGACCTCCTGGAGCGGCGTGGCACTCGCGCTGCTCGGGCTGGCGATTTATTTTCTGGGCTCGCTGGCTTCGATCACGACGGTGGACGCGTACGCGCTGGTGATCGTCATCGCCGGCTGCGTGCTCGGCGTCATGGGTTGGCAGGCGTTCAAGGTGGCGCTGGTCCCCATCGCGCTGCTGTTCCTCATGAATCCCATCCCGCAGTTCTTCTACAACAACCTGTCCCTGCGCCTGCAGCTGCTGTCCTCACAGATGGGCGTGGCGTTCATGCGCCTGGCCGGCGTGAGCGTCTTTCTCGAAGGCAACGTCATCGACCTCGGCAACTACAAGCTGCAGGTCGCCGATGCCTGCAGCGGCCTGCGCTATTTGTTCCCGTTGATGACCCTCGGGGTGATCATCGCCTACCTGTTCCGCGGCAAGGCCTGGATGCGTTGGTGTCTGTTTCTGTCGACCGTCCCCATCACGGTCCTGATGAACAGCCTGCGCGTCGGCGTGATCGGCATCCTGGTGGACAGGTACGGCATCGCGCAGGCGGAAGGCTTCCTCCACTGGTTCGAAGGCTGGGTCGTGTTCATCGCGTGCCTGCTGGTGCTGCTCGCCGAGGGCTGGGCATTGCTACGTCTCACGGGCGATGCGCGCTCGCTGCGCGAGGTCCTTACCCCCGTAGCTGCGCCACCGGCGGCCGCGGGCGCGACGCTGCGTAGCCGCGAGCTCGGCAAACCGGCGGTGGTGGTGTTGCTGTTGCTGCTGGCCGCGGTGCTGCCGGCGCGTGCGCTGCCGCAACGACCCGAGGTGCGACCCCACCGCGAAAACTTCGCCGATTTCCCCTTGCAGGTCGCGGGCTGGCGGGGCCGGCGCCTCACGATGGAGCCGATATATCTCGATACGCTCAGGCTCGATGACTACGTGCTCGTGGATTTCGTGCGCGACGGCGCCCTGCCGGCCGGACATGCGCCGGCGCGGGCGCCAGTGAATTTCTACGTCGCCTACTACGCTTCGCAGCGCAATGGGCTCTCGGCGCATTCGCCGCGCTCATGCCTGCCGGGCGGCGGTTGGGACATTCTCGAGTTCGGGCAGCATCGGCTGCCCGGCGCCGGTACCGCGGGGACGGAGCTGCGCGTCAATCGCGCGATCGTCCAGCATGGCTCCGAGCGGGAGCTCGTCTACTACTGGTTTCAGGAGCGCGGCCGGAGCATCACCAGCGAGTATCTCGTCAAGTGGTACCTGCTGGAGGACGCGCTGCTGCGCAACCGCACCGACGGGGCACTCGTCCGGCTCGTCACGCCACTGCCGCAGGACGAGCTGGCGTCGGCCGCCGATGCGCGGCTCGCCGAATTCACCGCGAGCGTTTTGCCCACGCTCGCGAAGTACCTGCCAGACTGACGTGAATCCGTTTTTCGATCTCACCCTCGCAGTAGCCGTCAGCATGCTCATCATCCCGCTGATGCGCCGCGTGGCACCTCGCCTCGGCCTGGTCGATATGCCCGACCCGCGCAAGGTGCATACGGTGCCCATTCCGCGCGTCGGCGGCTGGGGCATCACGCTCGGGACCCTCCTGCCGCTGCTGCTGGTATTCAAGCTCGAGCCGCTGGTGCAATCGTACGTCATCGGTTGCCTGGTCCTGTTCGTCTTCGGCATCTGGGACGATGCTCGCACCATCGGCCACTGGCCGAAGTTCATCGGGCAGCTCGCAGCCGCCGGCGCGGTGGTCTTCTACGGCAACCTGTGGGTTTCCCGTGTGCCATTCATCGACGGCGCGCTGCCGGCGGAGCTCGGCAAGCCTTTCACGATGTTTGCCCTGATCGGTGTGATCAACGCCATCAATCATTCCGACGGCCTGGACGGTCTCGCCGGCGGTGAATCGGTCCTGAGCCTCCTCGCGCTCGCGATCCTCGGCTACATGTCCGGCAGCGCACTGGTGCTCGGCTGCTCGCTCGCGACCATCGGCGGCATCTTCGGGTTTCTGCGCTACAACAGCCATCCGGCGCATGTCTTCATGGGCGACAGCGGCAGCCAGGTACTGGGCTTCACGCTGGGTTTCCTGGTCGTCTATCTGACGCAGATCGCCAACCACTCGGTAAGCGCTGCGCTGCCGCTGCTCATTCTCGGGTTGCCGCTGGCCGACATCCTGTCGGTGCTATACCAGCGGGTCCACGGTGGCATGAACTGGTTCAAGGCGACGCGCAACCACGTGCACCACCGGCTGTTGCAGGTGGGCTTCGATCACTACGAGACGGTCGTCATCATCTACCTCATCCAGGCCGGCTTCGTCGTGAGCGCGGTGCTGGTGCGCTATGAGTCCGACCTGGTGGTTACCTTGATATACGCGGCCGGCATCGTGCCCCTGTTCTGGGCGTTATCGAGGGCGGAGCGCCGCCACTGGCCGATCCGCAGCGTCGAGTCGCGCGTCACGCAGGCCGTTGATCTTCTCAAGCGCAGTCGCGCGGTCATCAAGGGCCCGCTGCTGCTGATCGCCGGCCTCACGCCGATCGTGATGCTGGTCACTGCGCTCGGTATGGCACGCGTTCCGCCGGACTTCGCGGTCGCCGCAGCGGTGCTCGCGGTGCTGCCGGCCACGCAGCTGCTCTGGCCGCAGGCGATGCGACCGGCGCTGCTGCGACTGGCGGTCTACGCCACCGCCATCTTTCCGGCCTATCTGCTGATCAGCTCGCCGGAAGCGATCTCATCCGGCGCGCGGGTGCTGATCGCCGTGATCACTCTGGTACTCGCGCTGGCGATCGTGGTGTACGTCCGCTTCGGTGCCGAGCAGCGCTTCGGCACGACGCCGACCGACTATCTGATCGTCTGCGGCGTCGTGGCGCTGATGGTGTTTGGCGGCATCGAGGTGAATTCGCGCGCTGTGGTGGAAGCGGTGCTGCTCGCGACCGTGCTCAGTTACGCGTGCGAGGTCATCGTCGGCACCGCTCCGCGAAGCGCCTGTCGCCGGCTGCTGCAGTGCTCGACGCTCGGCTCGCTGTTGATCATCGCACTGCGCGGAGTGCTGTAGAAGCGGATCAGCGCATGCGGTGCGCGGCTGCTCATGGCGGTAAACGTCGCTCCGGCACCCCAAGCCCCGCTCGCGGGCGGCTGGCGACGGCGTGCTGGGCCTTGCTGCTGTCGTGGCCGTGCACGGCTGCGCTCGCGGAAGCCGACCTGGCCACGCGAACCGCACCCGCGCCGCTCGCGCCGGTGACGCGGACAAAGCATCTGCAGGCGGCAGATATCGCGGTGGTCGTGAACCTGTCGGATCCGCTCAGCGTGGCGATCGGCGACTACTATCTCGAGCGCCGCGCCATCCCGGCGTCCAACCTCGCGCGCGTGCGCTTCGACTACCGTCGCGATGCGCTGCCGCCCGGGGAATTCACGGCGTTGCGGGCGGCTGTCGAGCGGCAGCTTCCGGCGCGGGTGCAGGCGTATGCTCTCACCTGGGCGCGCCCGTATCGCGTCGGCTGCATGTCGATCACCTCGGCATTCACGTTCGGAGCGGATCAGGAGGATTACTGCATTCCCGGCTGCAAGCCGACCCGCCGCAGTTCCTATTTCAACAGCTCCGTCAGGCGGCCGTACGATGAGCTCGGCATGCGTCCGAGCATGAGCATCGCCGCCTCGGACCTGCCGCAGGCCCGTGAACTGATCGATCGCGGTGTCCGTTCCGACGGACTCGCCCCGGAGGGCACGGCGTACCTCGTGATTACCGACGACCGGCCACGCAACGTGCGCTCGATCGAATACCCGCTTGCCATAAGAGTTGCGCAATACGAGTTGAACTTTCGGGTCAGCGCCGGGCGCGCTCCCGTCGATCCGGCCGACGTCATGTTTTACTTCACCGGCGCGGCGCAGGTCGCGGGCATCGACGGCGTGCACTTCCTGCCGGGCGCGGTCGCAGACCATCTCACGTCCTACGGCGGCATGCTGACCGACAGCCCGCAGATGAGCAGCCTGCAGTGGCTCGCAGCCGGAGCCACCGGCAGCTATGGCACGGTGGTCGAGCCATGCGCCCTCACTGGCAAGTTTCCGGACGTCCCCGTGCTCCTCGCACACTACCTCGGCGGTGCAACGCTGATCGAGGCGTATTGGAAGAGCGTGCTGATGCCTGGTCAGGGGCTGTTCATAGGTGAGCCGCTGGCGGCGCCATTCGCCCCGGCTCCGCCTGCGTCGGAGTGAGATGCTGAGCACAGGACAGCGATTGCGATCGGCTGACCTGGGGCGCAGAGTTCTGTACGTGACAGGCGTGACCTTCCCGCTGTTGGCCCGCACGGTCGTTGCAGGTGCACTCTGCCTGTTATGCGCCTGTTCGGCCGGTTCACCGCGGAGCGAACCTGCAGCCGGGTCTGCTGACGCCCATGTGCAGGCACGCGTCAGGGCAGCAATCGCCGGAGATCCTGGCCTCAGCGGCCGGATGATCGATGTCTCGGTCGAAAACGGCGTGGTGCATCTGAGCGGCTTCGTGCAATCCACTTACGACCTGCTGCTCGTGCAGGGGGATGCGAGAGCCGTCCGTGGAGTACTCGAGGTCGATGAGCGACACTTATCTATCATCCGCGGGGGCACTCCGCCTTAGCGCCTTTGCGGAAGCCGGCCACGGCCACGCTATAACCTCTTGATTTAACAGCCTGAATTAGTGTCTTCGCCCGGTTTCGGGCAAACTGTTAGGCCGGTCCAGGACCGGTACCGGGCCTTTCAGGCCTAATTGAGGATGGAACCATGTGCGGAATCGTCGGAGCCGTCGCCGAGCGTAATGTCGTCCCCATCCTGATGGAGGGGCTGCGGCGGCTCGAGTATCGCGGCTATGACTCGGCGGGCATCGCCGTGCTCAATGGCTCGAAGCATCTCACCCGGCTGCGCACGGTCGGCAAGGTGCGCATGCTCGATGAGGCGCTCGAGCAGCATCCGACCGACGGCCGGATCGGTATCGCTCACACCCGCTGGGCAACCCACGGCGTGCCGAGCGAGCGCAACGCTCATCCGCACATCTCGCGCGACGGTATCGCCATCGTGCACAACGGCATCATCGAGAATCACGAGGAGCTGCGCGCCGACCTGCTGCGCCGCGGCTACCCGTTCACTTCCGAGACGGATACCGAGGTCATCGCGCACCGGATACACCTGCACCTGCAGACGCTGCACGACCTTTTCAAGGCCGTGCGTGCCACGGTCGCCGAGCTCGAGGGTGCTTATGCGCTGGTAGTCGTGAGCGAGCACGATCCCGAGCGTCTCATCCTCGCGCGCGAAGGCTGTCCGGTGGTCATTGGTCTCGGAGTGGAGGAGAACTTCGTCGCTTCCGACGTCGCTGCGTTACTCCCCGTAACGCGCCGCTTCATCTTCCTCGAGGAAGGCGATGTGGCCGACGTGCGCCGCGAGTCGGTGCGCATCCTCGACCGCAACGGTGTGGCGGTCGAGCGTCCGGTGCGCGAGAGCGAGCTCTCGGCGAGCGCCGCCGAACGCGGCCCCTACCAGCATTTCATGCTGAAGGAGATTCACGAGCAGCCCCTGGCGATCGCCAACACACTGCAGGAGCGGGTGGCGAACGGACGCCTGCTCGAAGCCGCCTTCGGACCGGCCGCTACTGCGGTGCTGCAGCGCGCGCAGAACGTGCACATCGTCGCCTGCGGCACCAGCTATCACGCCGCCTGCGTGGCGCGCTACTTCATCGAGCAGATATCCAAGGTTCCGTGCGCCGTCGACATCGCAAGCGAGTATCGCTACCGCAAGCCACTGGTGCCGCCGGATACGCTGTTCGTGACCATCTCACAGTCGGGCGAGACCGCCGACACGCTCGCGGCGCTGCGCCTGGCACGGGAATCGGGCTATCTCTCCTCGCTCGCCATCTGCAACGTGCCCGAGAGCTCGCTGGTGCGCGAATCGGAGCTGGTGATGCTGACGCGCGCCGGTCCCGAGATCGGCGTCGCTTCCACCAAGGCCTTCACCACGCAGCTCACTGCGCTCGGCATGCTCGTGGTGGCGCTCGCGCGCCACCAGGGGAGCGATGCCGAACGCGAGCGCGCGCTCGTCAGCCGCCTCATCGAGCTGCCGGCGCACGTGGAACGCACTCTCGAGCTCGACCCGGTCATCCTGCGCCTCGCGGAGCGCTTCGCCGACAGGCGCCACGCGCTCTTTCTCGGACGCGGCGCGCTGTATCCGATCGCGCTCGAGGGAGCGCTCAAGCTCAAGGAGATTTCCTACATTCATGCCGAGGGCTATCCGGCGGGCGAGCTCAAGCACGGGCCGCTCGCGCTCGTCGACGCCGACATGCCGGTGGTGGCCGTGGCTCCCAACAACGACCTCCTGGAGAAGCTCAAATCCAACCTCATGGAGGTGCGCGCCCGCGGCGGGGAGCTCTTCGTGTTCGCCGATCCTGAGTCGGGTATCTCAGCAAGTGATGGCGTCACGGTCATCGAGATGCCGCGGCAGGTCTCCTACGTACAGGCACCGGTGGTCTATAGCATCCCACTGCAACTGCTCGCCTATCACGCGGCGATTCTCAAGGGCACGGACGTCGATCAGCCGCGCAATCTCGCCAAGAGCGTGACGGTCGAATAATCGCTCGTCGCTGGAAGGCCCGCCCGCCGGCAGATCGGCGGGGCGGGCGGCTTCCGCGGTATCAGCAGCCGGGCAGCGCGCCCATGTCCTTTCGAACCCGCGTCAAGACGGTGCCCCATTCGCACCGTCGCTGCTGCCGGTACAGCCTGACGCTTGGGTACCACGGGGAATCCCCGCGCGCCATCAGCCAGCGCCAGTCCGGATAGCACGGCAGCAAGATCCAGGTGGGGCGTCCCAGCGCCGCGCTCAGGTGCGCCACGCTGGTATCGACACTGATCACCAGGTCGAGGCAGCTGCAGAGAGCGGCGGTATCGGAGAAGTCAGTGAGGCGCGTGGTCGGATCGGTCACCTCCGCGTGCTGTCGCAGCACCAACCGGTCGGGCTCGCGGACCTCCTTCTGCAGCGAGACGTACTCATATTCCGACGGCAAGTGCTCGAGCAGCTCCCCGAGCGCGATGCTCCGATACCGGTCATGGGTATGGTGTGGATTTCCACTCCAGACCAGACCGACGCGAGGCGCAGACCTTGCGCCCAGGTCGTTGTGCCACCGCGCCACCTTGCGCTCGTCGGCGCGAAGGTAGGCGCCACCGGCGGGAATAGTCTCCAGGGTGGTTTTGAACGCCAGCGGCAGACTCATGATCGGGCAGTGGTAGTCGTGCTCGGGAAGCGCGCCGCCGGTGGGGATTACCTGCGCGACCCCCTCCAGGGTCGACAGTACGGCGGTCAGCGAAGGATCGACTTCCAGAATCACCTGCGCGCCCAGGTGGGCGAGCGGCTTCGCGTAACGGCAGAACTGGATCGAGTCACCCAGTCCCTGCTCGGCGTGGATCACAATGGTCTTGCCCACGAGTGGCTCCGCGCCGAGCCAGCGCGGGCTTGTGCGGGCCCGGCGCGGTACGTGCAGGTGCGCGTTGCGCACTCTGGAGCGCCATTCATACTCCGGCCAGCCTCCCGCGAAGTCTCCGGCGAGAAGCAAAGTGACTCCCCGGGCAGCGTGCGCATCCACATCTTGCGGATTCAGCGTAAGTGCCCGATCGAAGCTGGCGATCGCCGCCTCGAGCTGCCCGAGCTCCCTCAGCACATCACCTCTTGGGCTGTGAACCCCGACGTGCGCTGGATCCAGCGCGATCACACGGTCATAGCTCTCCAGGGCTGCACCCAGGTCTCCGATCCTCTTCAGCAGGTTACCCCGATTGAAGTGCGCCGCGGCCGCGTCGGGCCGAATGGCGATGGCCAGGTCGTAACTGGCCAGCGCCGCTTCATCGGACTCGAGTTCGGCCAGCACGGTGCCACGATTCGAGTGAGCGATCGCATAGTCAGGCTTGATGGCAATCGCGCGATCGAAGCTCGCGAGAGCGTCTTGCAGCCGACCAACCGCCTTGAGCGCCGCGCCGAGATTGGCATGTGCCGCATGAAGACCGATGTTTCCCGGGTCGTTCGCGATCGCCCGGGTGATCCGCTCGACCGCTTTCGCTGGTTCATTGGTCTGTGAGGCGATCACGCCCGATAGGTGCAGCGCATCGAAATTGCGCGGGTCCAGCCTGAGGACCTGCTCGTAAGCGGCAGCTGCCTCTGTGAGTCTCCCCGATCGATGCAGGGCAATCGCCAGTGCAACACTGCCTTGGATTCCCTGGACGCTCATCCGTGGCCTCAAGTCTGTACCGGCCATTTTCGGCGCCAGTCTTCGAGATCCCGCGCCAGGCGCTCGAGCACGCCGTCCCACTCGCCGAGACGCTCCTGTCGGTAAATTCGCATGGTCGGATACCACGGACTGTCCTGCCGGTCGAGCAGCCAACGCCATTCCGAGTCGAAGCGATTGAGGAGCCACACCGGCCTGCCGAGCGCGCCGGCCAGGTGTGCCGTCGAGGTGTCTACGGATATCACCAGATCCAGGTTTTCCATGAGGGCTGCGGTGTCTGCGAAAGTCGTCAGGCGATCCGCGAAAGCCCTCATGCGCAGACCCTTCCAGCCCTGTGACAGGAGCGCGCGATGCTCCGACTCGCCCGGCTCACCCTTCTGCAGGCTGATGAAGTCGACGTCGACGGTCCTGAGGATGTCGAGTCTCTCCAGCGGAACGTTACGACGTGTGGGCACCGCTCGGCGGGCGGGTCCCTGCCCTCCCGACCACACCAGTCCAACTCTCGGCCGGCGCCGCTCTCCCAGGAATTCCCGCCAGGTTCGTACCGCAGCGGTGTCTGCGTTGAGGTAGGGAACGTCCGCCGGCACGGTCGCGACCGAGGTACGCAGTGCACGGGGCAAGCTCATGAGGGAACAGTAACAGTGGAATTCCGGCAGCACGTCGGCGCGCGTGAGGACCTGTGACACCCCGGGAAGGCTGCGCAGGAGGCTCTGCAAAGTGGGCTCCACCTCGAGCAGCACCTCCGCGCCCTGCCGCGCCAGGAGCGGCACGTAGCGGCAAAACTGTATCGTGTCTCCGAAACCCTGTTCGGCATAGAGGAAGATCGTTTGGTCTCGAAGTGGCTCTTCACCCAGCCAGTAGGGCTGTGGAAACTGCCGATGCTGGTATGCAAGACGTGGACTGCTGCGGCGCCATTCATGCTCTCGCCAGCCGTTGTCGAAGTCTCCGCCAAGAAGCAGCGCGAACGACCGGTTGTACCGCGTGTGAATCTCGTCCACGCCGGGTTCGGAGCCACCGGGACGCTGCCTGGCATAGCCTTCCAGCGCAAGCTCGTAGCTGTGCAGCGACTCGTCGACCCGATGCAGCATCGCCAGAATGTTGGCACGGTTTCGCTGAGCTTCGGTGAGATTCGGCCGTATTGCGACAGCCGCATCGAAGCTGGCGAGTGCAACCGCGAGCTGATTCGACATGTATTGCAGGATCCCGCGGTTGACATGCGCTTCGGCGAAGTCAGGCAGGATCGCCACCGCGCGCTCGAAGCAGGCCTGTGCCGCATCAGTCTGGCCCTGCTCCCACAATGCCTGGCCACGGTTGAAGTGTTCGAGCGCCTTCGCGCGGTCCGGCGCGGTTTCCGAGGCGTTTGTGCTCATGCAGACTGACCTGGATGCCAGGTTTTGAGGGCAATTTAGCACTGCAATAAAGTGCGGAGCATGACAACCACGACTGTCCCGGACCTCCTGGCCGGAGTCGCCATCGCAGGACTGCTGCTACCCGAAGCCGTTGCCTATTCGGGTCTCGCCGGGCTGCCGCCGCAAGCCGGAGTAATTGCGCTCTTTGCCGGGCTCATCTGCTACGGCCTCATCGGCCGCAGCCGCGTTGCCATCGTGAGCGCGACATCTTCCTCCGCGGCAGTGCTGGCGTCGGCCACCGCCGCGCTCGGTGCGCAGAGCGCGGCGGAGCGCGTCGCGCTCGCCTCCTGTCTGATCGTCGGCACCGGCATCGCCTTCTCGACCTGCGCGGCCTTCCGGCTCGGCGCCATGTCGAATCTGATCGCGCGGCCGGTGCTGCGCGGCTATACCTTCGGACTGGCGCTCGTCATCGCAGTGCGGCAGTGGCCACACCTCGCGAACGTGCACCCCCGGAGCAGCGGCTTCTTTCCGCTGATTCTCGAGCTGGCGCGCGACCATGCCGCCTGGCAGCTGCCGAGCCTGGCCTGCGGTCTCACGGCGCTCGCCGGTCTTTTCCTGCTCGAGCGCGTGCCCCGGGTGCCGGGTGCACTGGTGGTGATCGTCGCGAGCATCCTGGCCGCGCCGTCGCTCGCGGCGCACGGCGTAGTGCTCACCGGGCCCATTCATTTAGCCCTCGCGGTGCCGGCGCTGGCGGCTCCAACGGGCATCCACGCCCTGCCGCTCGTCGAATACTCGCTCGCCATCATGTTCATCCTGTACGCCGAGTCGTACGGCTCGATCCGCACCTTCGCGCTCAAGCACGATGAGACGGTTGAGCCCAACCGTGACCTGCTCGCGCTGGGGGTGGCAAACCTGCTGGCTGGACTGCTCCAGGGAACGCCGGTGGGTGCCGGTTATTCCGCCACCTCGGCCAACGACGCCGCAGGGGCGCGCTCGCGCGTCGCGGGCCTCACCGCCGCCGCGGTCGTGCTGGTGCTGGTGCTGGTCTTTCTCGGCTGGATCGAGCGCATTCCGGCGCCCGTGCTCGCGGCCATCGTGATCCATGCGGTCGGCAAGTCGCTGCGCTTCGGGGTGTTCAGCGACTACTTCCGCTGGGAACGCGATCGCTTCGTGGCGATCGCCGCGGTGCTGAGCGTGATGGTGTTTGGAGTCCTGAACGGACTGCTGGTGGCGATTGCTCTCACCATCGCGCTGCTGCTGCGCTCGCTGGCGCGACCACGGCTCGCAGTTCTCGGGCGAGTCGGTGAGCACGATTACGTCAACGTCAAACGGTTTCCGGACGCGCTAGCGCTTCCCGAGGTGCTGGTGTTGCGGCTCGATGAGCCGCTGTTCTTCGCCAACGCGGAGCCGCTGCTGGCGCAGGTGCGCGAGCGGGTGAGCGCCAATGCCTCGACGCGCATGGTCGTGCTGAGTCTCGAGGAGTCGCCCGACCTCGACAGTACCTCGCTCGAGGCGTTGGCGGAGCTGTGCGCGTGGCTGGACCGCCATAACGTCCAGCTGCGCCTGGCGCGGCTGCATGACTCGGCTCGCGATGCCCTCGCCCGGGCCACGCTTCCGCAGCTGCCGATGGCTGCGCTGCACTACGCGAGCGTTGACGACGCCGTGCGCGGGCGACGCGTAACACCCTAACGAATCAACTACTTACAGGTTGGAAGTTGCCTGGCCGTCATGTCAGCCCGTGTTGATCGCGTGGTGCGCACTTCGTGTTACTCTTTTATTCCAATGTCAGCAGACGCGAGGTTGGTCTGCGTGTCCGCAGTGCCGCAGCGCGTGAACGGACTCGGAGGACTACATGGCAGATGACAAGAGCCCGCCGGCCGACAATCCCTACACACAGACCCATCTCGTGCAGTCGGGCGATACGCTCTCCAAGATTGCCGAGAAGTACTACGGCGATGCCTCGCTGTACACTAAGGTTTTTCAGGCGAATCGCGATGTGCTGAGCGATCCGAACAAGATCAGGCCCGGCCAGAAGCTGCGCATTCCCTGATTGGTCGCAACACTTGTCAAGAGGACCGCAACAATGAAGAAACCATCGTTTTGGGTGATGGCCGCCCTGACGGCCGTCGTGATCGCCGGCTGTCAGAACCAGCGCGCTCCGGCCGAGCAGGGCGTCGCGGCGGCGGAATCATCCCTCACCACCATCCGTGATGCGGCGATGCACTACGCTCCGGACCAGCTGCAGGCGGTCGATGCCCAGCTCGCGAGCGTGAAGGACGGGCTCGCCAAGGGCGACTACAAGGGCGTGCTGGCGGCGTTGCCGGCGCTCAATACCGCCATCGGTAATCTGCGCGATACCGCTACCGCCAAGCAGCAGGAGGCGGACGCCGCCAATGACAAGGCGAAGGACGCCTGGACCCCGATGAGCACGGATGTGCCGAAGATGGTCGACGCGATCCAGTCGCGGGTCGACATCCTCTCGAAGTCGCATCATTTACCCAAGGGCGTGACCAAGGATTCGCTCGCAGCGGCGAAGTCGAGTCTCGACAGCATGAAGTCGGCCTGGAGCGATGCCGCCAGCGCGGCGACCGCCGGCAATTTCAGCTCTGCGGTGAGCAAGGGCCAGGCAGTACGCGACCAGGCCTCGCAGATCATGCAGTCGCTCGGGATGACCTCGGGCTGAGGGCCTCTCAGTGCGTCGCGGCCGCCTCGCCGCGAACTGCGGTGAGGCGGCCGCTGAGATCGTAGGCATCGGCGGATACGATCTCGACATCCGCCCACTCACCGGCGCGTAGCCGCGCGCGTGCCTCTGCGCCTCTCCCCGCGATTCGCACCACCCCATCGATCTGCGGCGCATCCCCGGCGCTGCGCGCGACCGCGCAATCACCCGACACCTCATCGATGAGCACGCGCATGACGCGGCCCACGCGGGCGGCGAGGCGACGCGCGCTGATGAGCGCCGCGCGCTCCATGAAGCGCGCGTAGCGTTCCTCCTGCACCTGTGGCGGCACGTGGTCGGGGAGCGCGTTCGCAGCGGCGCCCTCGACCGGGGAGTATTTGAAGCAGCCCACGCGCTCGAGTTGCGCCTCATCCAGCCAGGCGAGCAGCTCGGCGAATTCCGCCTCGGTCTCGCCCGGAAACCCGACAATGAACGTTGACCGTAAGGTGAGGTCTGGACAGATGCGGCGCCAGGCGCGGATGCGTTCCAGCGTCTTCTCCTGCGCGGCCGGCCGGCGCATGCGCTTGAGCACGGCGGGCGCCCCATGTTGGAACGGCACGTCGAGATAAGGCAGCACACGGCCTTCGGCCATCAGCGGGATCACGTCATCGACATGCGGATA
>JAFAKO010000057.1 GCA_019235245.1 Gammaproteobacteria bacterium | reverse complement strand
CATGGCGGGCGCGAGCCCGGATGTCATGGCCGCGACCGTGGCGACCCCGCTCGAGCGGCATCTGGGGCAGATCGCCGATGTCACCGAGATGACCTCCTCGAGCTCGACCGGCTCATCGCACATCACCCTGCAGTTCGGCCTCGACCGCGACATCGACGGCGCCGCGCGCGACGTCGAGGCGGCCATCAATGCGGCACGGGCCGACCTGCCGACGGCGCTGCGCAGCAATCCGACCTATCACAAGGTGAACCCGGCGGACGCACCGGTGCTCATCCTGGCGCTGACCTCGGGCACGCTCACGCCGGGCCAGCTGTACGACGCGGCTTCCACCATCCTGCAGCAGAAGCTCTCGCAGGTGCGCGGCGTCGGCCAGGTGAATATCGGCGGCTCGTCGCTCCCCGCCGTGCGCGTCGAGCTGAACCCGATGGTGCTGTTCAAGTACGGGATCGGTCTCGAAGACGTGCGCGCGGCGCTGGCCGCGGCAAACGCCAACACGCCGAAGGGCTCCATCGACATCGGCGCGGAGCGCTATCAGATCTACACCAACGATCAGGCGACCCTCGCGACACAGTACCGCAACCTCATCATCGCCTACCGCAACGGCGCCGCGGTGCGCCTCAGCGATGTCGCCGAGGTGCTCGACTCGGTCGAGAACGTGCGCAACCTCGGGCTCGCCAACGGCAGCCCGGCGGTGCTCGTGATCCTCTACAAGGCCCCGGACGCCAACATCATCGAGACGGTCGACGCGGTAAAGCGGCTGCTGCCGGCGCTGCAGGCGTCGATCCCGAGCGACATCGCCATCAAGGTGGCGATGGACCGCACCACCACCATCCGCTCCTCGCTGCGGGCGGTCGAGAGCACGCTCGCCCTGGCGGTCGCGCTGGTGATCCTCGTGGTGTTCCTGTTCCTGCGCGACTGGCGTGCCACGCTCGTGCCCGCGGTCGCGGTGCCGATCTCGCTGCTCGGCACGGTCGGTGCCATGTATCTGCTCCATTACACCCTCGACAACATCTCCCTCATGGCGCTCATCATCGCCACTGGCTTCGTCGTGGATGACGCCATCGTGGTGCTGGAGAACGTCGCCCGGCACGTGGAGGCCGGCATACCGCGCTTCGAGGCCGCGATCCAGGGGGCGCGCGAGGTCGGCTTCACGGTGCTTTCCATGAGCCTGTCGCTGGTCGCGGTGTTCATCCCCATCCTGCTGATGGGCGGCATCGTCGGCCGGCTGTTCCGGGAGTTCTCGGTGACGCTGTCGGTCGCGGTGCTGCTGTCGCTGCTGGTGTCGCTCACTACCACCCCGATGATGTGCTCGCGCTTCATCCGCCGGCGCGACGCGCAGAGCCAGGGCCGTATTTTCCGCGCCAGCGAGCGCGCCTTCGACGCGGTGCTGGATGGCTACCGCCGCTCGCTGCACTGGGCGCTCGAGAACCGCGGGCTCGTCATGCTGATGCTCACCGCGACGGTTGCGTTGAACGTGTATCTCTACATCAAGATCCCCAAGGGATTCTTTCCGCAGCAGGACACCGGCCGACTGATCGGCGGTCTCCAGGCCGACCAGGCCATCTCGTTCCAGTCGATGTCCCGCAAGCTGCGGCAGTTCGAGGCCATCGTGCAGTCAGACCCGGCGATCGAGTCGGTGGTGGGCTTCACCGGCGGCGGCTCCCAGGGTGGCGGACAGACCAACAGCGGCTTCCTGTTCGCATCGCTCAAGGCGCGGGCGCAGCGCAACGTCAGCGCCGACCAGGTGATCGCACGGCTGCGCCCGAAGCTCAGCCAGGTGGCGGGTGCGCGACTGTTCCTGCAGGCGGCGCAGGACATTCGCACCGGCGGCCGGCAGAGCCTGTCGCAGTATCAGTACACGCTGCAGGCCGACAGCATCGCCGACCTCTATCGCTGGGCACCCCTGCTCACGGACGCGCTGCAGCGCGAGCCGGCGCTCAGCGACGTCAATTCGGACCAACAGCAGAACGGACAGGTAGTCGAGCTGGTCATCGACCGCGATACCGCCGCGCGGCTGAAGCTCAATCCCGCGACCATCGACAACACGCTCTACGACGCCTTCGGGCAGCGCTCCGTGTCGACCATCTACAAGGCGCTCAACCAGTACCACGTGGTCATGGAGGTGGCGCCGCAGTACTGGCAGAGCCCCGATACGCTCAGGAACCTGTGGGTGAGCACTGCCGGCGGCACGGTGAGCGGCTCGCAGTCGACCAACGCGGTCGCCGGCACCGTCACCTCGACCCGGACCGCGGCCAACAGCACCGCCGCCGCGATCGCCGCCGACACGGCGCGCAACCAGGCGACCAACAGTATCGCCAATACCGGCCACGGGGCCGTCTCGACCGGGACGGCGGTCAGCACCGCCTCCGAGGAAATGGTGCCGCTCGCCGCCTTCAGCCACTACGCCCCGGGCAATACACCGCTCGCCGTCAACCACCAGGGGCCGTTCGTCGCGACGACGCTGTCGTTCAACGTCGCACCGAACCGCTCGTTGAGCGATGCGCAGGCCGCGATCGCCGGCGCGGTCAGCGAGATCCACATGCCCGCGACCGTGCACGGCAGCTTCCAGGGCACCGGGCGCACCTACCAGGAATCGCTCGCCAACGAGCCCATCCTGATCCTCACCGCGCTCGCCGCGGTCTATATCGTGCTCGGGGTGCTGTACGAGAGCTACATTCACCCGATCACCATCCTGTCCACGCTGCCCTCGGCGGGAGCGGGGGCGGTGCTGGCGCTGCGCCTCTTCAACACCGAGTTCAGCATCATGGCGCTGATCGGCGTGATTCTGCTCATCGGTATCGTCAAGAAGAACGCCATCATGATGATCGACTTCGCGCTCGATGCGCAGCGTCACGGGCAGCCGCCGGCGCAGGCCATCTACTCCGCGGCGCTGCTGCGCTTCCGGCCCATCATGATGACGACCATGGCGGCGTTGCTCGGCGCGCTGCCGCTCGCTTTCGGCAGCAGCGAGGGCTCGGAGACGCGTCAGCCGCTCGGCATCTCGATCGTGGGCGGCCTGATCGTCAGCCAGATGCTGACGCTGTACACCACTCCGGTCATGTACCTGTATCTCGATCGCTTCGGGCGCTGGTGCAGCCGGCTGTGGACGCGGCTATATCCGCAGCGGCCGCCGCCCGCGGCGCCGGCGCAGGTTGGAATATGAGAAACGCTCCAGCACTCTGCATCGCCGCCGCCGTACTCGCGTGCCTCGCGGCCGCGGGCTGCGCGGTCGGGCCGGACTACCACCGCCCCGCCGCGGCCAATCCGCAGCGCTTCAAGGAAGCAGAGGGCTGGAAGCCTGCGGAGCCGCGCGAGGCCGCGAGCGGCAGCGACTGGTGGTCGATCTACGGTGACACGACGCTCGACTCCCTCGAGAAGCAGATCGACATCTCCAACCAGACACTCAAGGCATCGGAAGCCGCCTGGCGGCAGGCGAGCGCGCTCGTCAGCCAGGCGCGCGCCGGCCTGTTCCCCACCATCGGGGTGACCGCGAGCGCGACGCGCGCCGGCGGCCCGGGCGGCCGTGCCAACGCCGCCTCCACCGGCGGCACCGTCCAGCCGCTCACGCATCCGGTGAACGAGTTCGAGCTGCTCGGCACCGCCAGCTGGGAGCTCGACATCTGGGGCAAGATACGCCGCACCATCGAGAGCGATGTCGCGAGTGCGCAGGCGAGCGAAGCCGACCTCGCCGCCGCGCGGCTGTCCGCGCAGGCGAGCCTGGCGAGCGACTACATCCAGCTGCGCGTCGCCGATGAGCAGCAGCAGCTGCTCGAGAAGACCGTGGAAGGCTACAAGCGCGCGCTCGAGATCACGCAGAACCAGTATCACGTCGGGGTGGTGGCGAAAGCGGATGTCATCACCGCGCAGACACAGCTCGGCGGCGCACAGTCGCAGCTCATCGCCGTCGGCGTCACGCGCGCGACCCTCGAGCACGCCATCGCCGTGCTGATCGGCAAGGCGCCGGCGGACTTCGCGCTGCCGCCGGCAACGCTCGGCTCGGCCGTGCCGGTCGTCCCCGGCGGCCTCCCCTCGAGTCTCCTCGAGCGGCGACCGGACGTCGCCGCGGCCGAGCGGCGCATGGCGGCCGCGAACGCGCAGATCGGTGTCGCGGTCGCCGCCTACTTTCCCGACCTCACTCTCACCGGACAATACGGCTTCGCCAGCAACGTGGCCTCCGGGCTGGTGCACGCTGCGAACAATTTCTGGTCCGTCGGCGGTGCGCTGAACGAGACCCTGCTCGACTTCGGTGCGCGGTCGGCGCAAGTGCGGCAATCGCGCGCGGCCTATGACCAGACGGTCGCCAACTACCGGCAGACCGTGCTCACGGCATTTCAGCAGGTCGAGGACGAGCTCGCCACGCTGCGCATCCTCGAGCAGCAGGTGGAGGTGCAGGAAGAAAC
>JAFAKO010000323.1 GCA_019235245.1 Gammaproteobacteria bacterium | reverse complement strand
CGTCACGCGCGGGTTCTGCGAGCGCTGCGGCTCCGGCCTCACCTACGCTCACGAAGCCCGTCCCGGGGACATCGACGTGACGCTCGTCACGCTCGATGCAGCCGCCGCGCTCGCGCCCACCATGCACGTGTGGGTCGCCGACAAGCTCCCGTGGGTGAGACTCGACGACGGGCTGCCGCAGTTTCCCGGGAGTGGGGGTAGCGGCGGCGGCAGCGTCTCCTGAGACGACCGCTAACGCGTGCGCGCGAGCAGCACCAGCGTGAGCAGCGCCAGGAGCGCGGTGGGTATCCAGGCGAGCAGCACCGGATTGAGCTGGAACACCACCGTGCCGCTCTCGATGAAGCGCTGCAGCAGGAAGAAGCCGACCCCGATCATGAGCCCGAGCATCATGCGGCTGCCCGCGCCGGCCGAGCGCATCGAGCCGAGCACGAACGGTATGGCGAGCAGCACCGCGAACAGCACCCCGACGGTGCGCGCGATGCGCGACCAGAATGCAAACACGTACTCGCGCGTATCGAGGGCGTTGTTCTGGAAATAACGGATGAGGCGCCAGAGCGCGCGCCCGGTGAGCTGCTTGGGATCCTCGACCGCGAGCCCGAGAAACCCGGCGGAGACGTTCGATTTCAGCTCGCGCTGGCCGCCGGCGCGGATCGCCACATCGTCGGCGTTGAAGCGCGATTCGCGGTAATCGCTCAGCAGCCACTTGCCGCGCCCGGTCGCGGCGGCATGCGCCGCGTGGCCTAACGCGACCAGACGGTGCTCGGGCGAGAGCTCGAAGATCTGCATGCTGCCGAACTGCCGCTCGCTCGATTGTCCGGCGACATTGAGGATGAGATCGCCGTCGCGCACCCAGGCGCCACCGCCGCCGCCGAAGCTGACGTTGCTGAGCCTGCTGAAGGCCTTCTGCGCGCGCGCGGTGGCCTCCAGCGGCGGGGCGAGGAATTCACCGAGCAGCACCTCGAACAGCACCAGCAGCAGTCCCGCCAGCAGCGCCATGCTCGCCAGTCGCGCCACCGACACCCCGGTGGCGCGGATGACGATGAGCTCGCTGCCGCGCGCCAGCGCGCCGAGCCCGAGGAGCGAGCCGATGAGTGCGGTGATCGGCAGCAGCTCGTACGCCAGCTGCGGCATATTCAGCAGCGAGTACCACAGCGCGCCGAGGGCGGTGTAATGACCGACGCCGACGTCATCCTGCTGATCAATGAACACGAACAGCGCCCCGAGCACCAGCAGCACCGCCATCACCATCAGCACCGTGCCGAGTATGGCGCGCACGATGTAGCGGTCGAGGACGCTCACAGCCCGCGCAACCGGTAGCGCAGGCGGTTGAGCAGACCGGGTCCGAGAATCACGGCCAGCGCGAGCAGTGCCACGAGCACGTGGGTCCACCACAGCCCGATCCCTTCCGGCACGGTACCGCGCGCGATCCAGGTGCGCCCGGTGGTCGCGAGGTTGTAGTAGATGAAGAAGATGAGCACCGCGATCCACACGCGTGCATAGCGCCCCTGGCGCGGCCGCAGCTTCGAGAGCGGCACGGCGAGCAGCGCCAGCACCAGGCACATGATCGGCATGCTGATGCGCCAGTGGAGCTCGGCGCGCTCGGCGCGGTCGCGGGAGTCGCGCAGGCTCCCGGTCGAGCGCGCCTCGAGGTCGCGCACCACATCGGTGATGGCCGGTATCTGCAGCGTCACCACGTGCTCGGCGAAGCGCACGATGCGGAACTCGGGACTCCCCGGCACCCCCTCGAAGCGCTCACCGTCGTAGAGCGTGAGGATGTGTGTCAGGCCGTCCGCCGTGACCGCATGGGTGGCACGGCCGGCGAGCGCCACTTCCACCTGGTAGCCGTCGTTGCGCTCGAGGAACACATCGCCGAGCGTGCCATCGCGGGCGACGCTCTGCGCGTACAGCACCGCGCGGGTGCCGGCCCCGAAGCTGCGGAACTTGCCCGAGGCGATCGGCGCGAGCTGACCGGCGCGCAGCGCGGCATTGCGCAGGCTGAGGGCCTGCGCGGTCGCCTCGGGCGCCAGGACCAGCGACAGCCACGCGAGCCCCGCCGCCACCAGCAGCGCGAGCAGCGCGACCGGCGCGTACAGCTGCAGTGGGCCCGCGCCGCAGGCGAGCGCCGCGGCCATCTCGCTGTCGGCGTACAGCCGCCCGTAGGCGAGCACCACCCCCAGCAGCAGGCCGACCGGGATCACGATCGAGAGATACTGGAGCGAGGAGAGCCCGATGAGCTCGAGCACCATGCTCTGCGGGTACTGGTTGGCCGCCGCCCGCTCCATCACCCCGACCACCTCGTTGGCGAGCAGGATCACCAGCAGCACGCCGGTGACGGCCAGCCAGGCGACCACCACCTCGCGCAGGACGTAGCGGCCGAGGATGGTCCCGGTCCTCATGCGTACAGCGCGCCGAAACCCGCCGCGGGCTCTTGGGTTACACTTGCCACCACTTGCACCGTTACGGCGCAGTACGCGCTCAATAAAACGAAACGAGCGCGCAACGCTCTCATGCGGCGAATAAGGTAAATCAGACGGCCGCGCGCCTCAACGGGAGAACCAGAGGACATCGCATGGAATTCGGGGTCTGGACGAAGGGCTTGGCAACGCTCGCGGTCGACTGCCTGGTGCTCGGAGTATTCGAGGAGGCACAGCTCGGCGCACAGGGCGGCAGCGTCGATGCGGCGAGCTCCGGGCGGCTGCGGAAGCTGCTCGCGCGCGGCGATTTCTCGGGCCGCGCCGGTGAGACGCTGTTGATCGGCGATCTCCCTGGCATCAGCGCCGCGCACGTGCTGCTCACCGGCATGGGGCCGGCCAAGCAGCTGCACCGGCGCTCCTGGCGCAAGGCGTGGTCGGCTGCGGCCGCGGCCTTGAGCCGCACGCGCATCGCCAGCTGCGCCGTCGCGCTCGACCGTCCGGAAGTGAAGGAGCTCGACGATTACTATCTCGGGCGCGCGGTGGCCGAGCTCACCGGCGCCGCG
>JAFAKO010000196.1 GCA_019235245.1 Gammaproteobacteria bacterium | reverse complement strand
ACGGGGAGCTCCCCGAGGAGCGCTACATCGCACGGCTCCTGCGCGATATCGAATCCCAGTCGCCTCAGGTGGAAGGGCGCGCGGTGAGTAGCATTTTTTTCGGGGGCGGCACGCCGAGCCTTTTTGCAGCGGAGTCGGTGGCCGCAGTGCTGGAAGCGGCACGCCGCCGCCCGGGCGTCGTTCCCGATGTGGAGGTGACGCTGGAAGCCAACCCCGGTGCCATCGAGCGCGGAGCATTCCGCGACTATCGGACCGCCGGCGTGACGCGCGTGTCGCTCGGCGCGCAGAGCTTCGATGAGCAGGCGCTCCATGCCCTCGGGCGCGTTCATTCGCCCGGGGACACCGTCCGTGCGGTCGAGGAGCTGCACGCCGCCGGCCTCGTGAATTTCAATGTCGATCTCATGTACGGGCTTCCCGGCCAGACGCGCGCCGGGGCGCTGCGCGATGTCGAGCAGGCGCTGGCGCTGTCCCCTGCGCATCTCTCGCATTACCAGCTCACTCTGGAAGCGGGAACGCCGTTTGCGGCGTGCCCGCCGACACTGCCCGATGAGGATGAGTGCGCCGCGATGCTCGAGGGCTGCCGCGAGCGGCTCGCTGGCGCAGGCTTCACACAGTACGAGGTTTCGGCATACGCCCGCGACGGAGCGCAGTGCCGCCACAACCTCAACTACTGGACCTTCGGCGACTATCTCGGAATTGGGGCGGGCGCCCATGGAAAGCTGACCCACGCCACCGCAGGCCGCATCGTGCGCACGCAACGGGTGCGCGAGCCGCGCCGCTATCTCGCCGCCGCGGACGCGGCACTCGCGGCGCGGACCCTCGCTCCGCAGGAGCTGCCGTTCGAATACATGTTGAATGCGCTGCGCCTGATCGAAGGCTTCGAGATGGCGAGCTTCATTGCGCGCACCGGGCTGGGCGCGGAGGCGATTGCGGCCGCAGTGCGCGCCGCTCTCGATGCGGGACTCCTCCTGGAGCGTGCCGGCGGGTATCGGGCGAGCGAGCTCGGGCTGCGTTTTCTCAACGATTTGCTGCTTTATTTCCTGCCGGAAAAGCCGAAAAATTCCGGTGGTTCCGCATTGTCAATGGCTACGCCTGAGGTTGCCGCGGCGCGCTGAGAAAGCGTTATTCACAGGCGGCCGAGGCTACGTTGGAGGATGAGTAAATTACGTTGCATACCCGCTAAGCTGCTGGATATGCTCGGCGTAACCCCTTGAGCTCACAGGTGAAAATTGCCTGATCATTTTTTGATCAAGGTAACAATTATGCAATCTGACTGCGAAATCGCGTGCCCGCAAGACGCGCCGTCCACAGAGTTGTCCACAGCTTGTGTGGATAAGGAACGAGGCCCCGGAGCCGGCCGCACGGGGATGGCTTGAGCCCGCGGAGGGCTGCCGCTACACTCCCGCGCCCTTTAACCGTCGCGCCTGCGCCCCATATAGCGGTGAGCCCTGGCTGGAACCGAGTTTCCCATGAAAGCGTCGATCCACCCCGATTACAAAGAGATCACCGTTACCTGCACCTGCGGTAACACCTTCAAGACGAGCTCGACGCTCGGGCATGACCTGCAGATCGAGGTGTGCTCGAACTGCCATCCTTTCTATACGGGCAAGCAGAAGATCGTCGACACCGCCGGCCGCGTCGACAAGTTCCGGCGTAAGTACGCCAACGCCACCGGCGCGAAGTAAGCTGCAGCGCGAGCGCCGTCGCCGCTGCGGCGCACGTCTGGCGTTCCGCTCTTTACCCGTGAGTAGGCTTCGGGTCCGCGCCTTGATTCGGCGCGCGGACCATGTAAGTCTCCTTTGACTTCCCGGCGTGCGCCGGCACGGTGCCGCAGCGACTCACGGACAGCCCTGCAGCGATGAACGACAAGCCCGGCCAGACCTTCGAGCTCACCGACAGCAGCGCCGGCCGCAGCGCGAGTCTGCCGGTGCGCGCGGGCACGATCGGCCCGGCCGGGCTCGACATCAGTCACCTGCAGCCCGAGCTCGATGTCTTCACCTACGACCCCGGCTTCGGCATGACCGCCGCGACCGAGAGCCGTATCACCTACATCGACGGCGATGCCGGGGTGCTGCTGTACCGCGGCTACCCGATCGAGCAGCTCGCGGAGAAGAGCTCCTTCATGGAGGTGACCTACCTGCTGCTGATCGGTGAGCTGCCGACGGCCAAGCAGCTGGCGGAGTTCAGCGGCCACATCCGTTATCACACGATGATCAACGAGACGCTGCTGCGCTTCTTCAACGGCTTCCACCACAACGCGCACCCCATGGCGATGGTGTCGGCCGTCGTGGCGTCGATGTCCGCGTTCTATCACGACACCATGGACATCCATAACCCGCGGCACCGGGAGATCTTCGCGCACCGCATCATTGCCAAGATTCCGACCATCGCCGCCGCCGCCCACAAGCATTCGCTCGGCCAGCCCTTCATATACCCGCGCAACGATCTCGACTACGCCGCCAACCTGCTGAACATGCTGTTCGCGGTGCCGTGCGAGCCGTACAAGGTCGATCCGATCGCCGCCAAGGCGCTCGACCTGCTGTTCGTGCTGCACGCCGATCACGAGCAGAACGCCAGCACCTCGACCGTGCGCCTCGCCGGCAGCACCGGCGCCAACCCCTACGCGGCGATCTCTGCGGGCGTCTCGGCGCTCTGGGGACCGGCGCATGGGGGCGCGAACGAGGCGGTGCTGTCGATGCTCGAGCAGATCGGCACGGTCGACAACATCCCGAAGTACCTCGCCATGGCGAAGGACAAGACGAGCCACTTCCGGCTCATGGGCTTCGGGCATCGCGTCTACAAGAACTTCGATCCGCGCGCCAAGATCATCCGCGAGATGACTCACAAGGTGCTGGCGGCACTCGGGCGCGACGACAACCCGCTGCTCGAGCTCGCGCTGCGCCTGGAGGAGATCGCGCTCAAGGACGAGTACTTCATCAGCCGCAAGCTCTACCCGAACGTCGACTTCTACTCCGGGGTGATCTACAGCGCGATCGGCATTCCGCGCTCGATGTTCACCGTGATGTTCGCGGTGGCACGCACGGTGGGCTGGGTGGCCCACTGGCAGGAGATGATCTCCGATCCGCACATGCGCATCGGCCGGCCGCGGCAGCTGTACACCGGCGCGCCGCGGCGCGATTACATCCCGGTCAGCAAGCGCACCTAGTA
>JAFAKO010000187.1 GCA_019235245.1 Gammaproteobacteria bacterium | reverse complement strand
GTGGCGCACCGGCGACCTTCCACATGAGGACCGCCATGTCGCCCATGGCGGCCATCGAGACGTTGCACCTCAATGCCGCGTACGTGGAGATCGCCAAGCACCTGCATCTGCCGACGCAGAGCTACATGGCACTGAGCGAGGGTAAGTTCCTCGATGCGCAGGCGGGAGCCGAGACCTTCGCGGGCGCGCTGCTGGCAGCGATTACCGGAGTCAACTCGGTGTCGGGGCCCGGCATGCTCGACTACGTGCTCACCTTCAGCCTCGAGAAGCTCGTGTTCGATGACGAGCTGTGCGGCCAGGCACTGCACTTCTGCCGGGATTTCGCGGTGATGGACGACCTGCCGACCGTGGAGCTGGTACGCCAGCTGTTGCAGGAGAAGCACCTGCTCACCGCGACCCACACCCTCAGCTACTGGCCGCGGGAGCTGTACCTGCCCGGAGCGGTATTCGACCGGGTCAACCGCGAGACCTGGCTGCAGGAGGGCGGCCGCAGCCTCGATCAGCGCGTCAAGGCGGAGGTCGAGCGGCTGCTCGCGGTGTACGGCTCCCCGACCACCGACCCGCTCATCGACGCCGAGATGATCCGCATGATCAAGGCGGGGCTCACGACCGATCAGCCGCTGCCGGAGACGCTGCCGGCGGTGGCGCAGCCGAGCGGAGCGGGAGCGGCGCTACGCGAGCGGCGCGGGCGGGGCAGGCGCCCCGGCTGACCCGGCACGGGCGTCCCTGCCCGTGTTGGAAACTGTCCGTCCGGCGGGGCCGCGCTCAGCGCTGCGCGGTCTTTTCCTCGTGCTTCGGCTCGGGCGACTTCGGATGGCCCTTCGGCTTCTGACCCGGTCCCGGCTGACCATGCGCCGCGGCGTTGGCAGGGGGCCCACCCGGATGGGTCGCCGCCGGCGACATGTGCGGTGGCGGTGCCGCAGCGCCGTGCGCGCCAACCACGCCCGGGGCGTTGAACGCCGCAGCATGCGGCGTGGCGGCGATCGAGGGGCGACCACCGTTGTTCTTCGCCAGGAGCGCCGGGTTGGCGGCAGCCTGCTGCACGTGCTGGTGCTGCTGCGCGGTCGGCTGCACGTGCGGTTCCGCGGCCGCGAGGCGCTCCTGCGCGTTCGGCGCGGCGCTGATGCCGCCGGCGCCGCCGTTGTAGCTCACGCGGTTCACGGTGACATTGTTGACCACCGTCTCGTTGTAGGTGTTGTGCACCACCGTGACATTCACGTTGGTCACCGACTGGTTGTAGGCGAAGGAGTTGCCGACCCAACGGCCGCCGGCGAAACCCACACCGCCGTAGCCGAAGCCGTAGTTGACCCCACCGTAGAAGCCGACGTGCGGGCCCCAGTAGCCGGCGTGGAACACGTAGACGCCGCCCACGAATCCCCAGTAGCCCGGTGTCCACAGCAGCCCGACCCTTGGGGGCGCGATCCAGGTGCCGGGCACCCAGTAGTAACCGGCAGGCGCCCAGGCCCAGTAGCCCGGGGTCCAGATGTATCCCTCGACCGGACACGGCGGCTGCGCGTAAACCGGCAGCGGCGGCGGCGGCTCGCTCGACTGGACGTCGGCCTCGGCGACCGGCGGCGGTGCCGGAGCGACGTACACGGCCGGCGGCGCCGGGGCCGGCACCGCGACCCCGGCACGCACGACGCAGCCACTGAGCTGCGTGGCGGCGGTCGCAACGAGGATGAGGCCGCCGAGCGGCGCGAGGGAGATCTTGAGACCGTTGGTAGGTTTGAACATAACGCGACCCTGAATGTTGCCTCGGGACGCAGCCTACGCAGAGGCGCCGGCTGCATGTCGCGCATAACGTCACAGTTTCGTGCCGGGTGACCGTTCTTAACGAAACGTAATGTGGCGGGGCGCGGTGGCTGGCGGAAAACCGGGGGGTCGCAGCCTTAGCTAACGCGCGCCTCACCCCTGCGGCGCTAGGCTTGCCGGCGTCATCGACCTCACCGGGAGGTGTCCCGTGCTTACCAAGGTCATCGTACTGGTCGTGCTGGTGGTGCTCCTCAGCGGGCTGCGGATCGCCCAGGAGTACCAGCGCGGTGTCGTGTTCCGGCTCGGCCGTTACATCGGCCTGCGCGGCCCCGGGCTGTACTGGATCATTCCCCTCGGCATCGAGCGCGCGCTGCGGATCGACATCCGCACGCGCACCGTCTCGGCGGAGCGGCAGGAGACCATCACGCGCGACAGCGTCACCGTGAAGGTGAACGCCGTCCTGTGGTATCGGATCGTCGATGCGGGAAGATCCGTCATCGCGGTCAGCGACGCGGCTGCCGCGGTCTACCAGCTGGCGCTCACCAGCCTGCGCAACATCATCGGCCAGCACGATCTCGATGAGGTGCTGCAGGAGCGCGACAAGATCAACGGCCTGCTGCGTGAGAACATCGCTGCGGCGAGCACGCGCTGGGGCCTCGAGGTGGAGCGCTTCGAGATGAAGGACGTCGAGCTGCCCGAGGCGATGCAGCAGGTCATGGCCATGCAGGCGGAGGCGATCCGCGAGAAGCGCGCACGCATCATCAAGGCGGAGGCGGAGCTCGAGGCTTCGAGAAAGCTGGGCGATGCTGCCGAGCAGATGGCCAACAACCCGGTGGCGGTGGAGCTGCGGCGCATGCAGATGGTCACGGAGGTCGGTGCCGAGAATAACAGAACCACGGTGCTGATGATCCCCTCGGACTTCGTGACGCTCGCGAAGAGCTTCAGTCAGTACCTGAGCGAGCACGCACCGGGCAGGGGTTAGGTCAGGCGCTGGCGGTTTTCGAGATTGCTGAGTGGATAGTTAGCGAAATGACTAACCATCGCCGCGCGGCACCTGGCGGTGCGGTGCACACCCAGCAGGCAAACGAACCGGCCGCGGGAGTTACTCCCACTCGATGGTCGCGGGGGGTTTCCCTGAGATGTCGTAGACCACGCGCGAGATGCCCGCGACCTCGTTGACGATGCGCCGCGAGACCTGGTCGAGGAACTCGTACGGCAGGTGCGCCCAGTGTGCAGTCATGAAGTCCACGGTCTCGACCGCGCGCAGGGCGATCACGTAGTCGTAGCGGCGTCCATCGCCCATGACTCCGACCGAGCGCACCGGCAGGAACACGGCGAACGCCTGGCTCACCCGGTCGTACAGCTCGTGGCGGCGCAGCTCCTCGATGAAGATCGCATCAGCGCGCCGCAGCAGCTCCGCGTACTCCCGGCGCACCTCCCCGAGAATCCGCACCCCGAGCCCCGGCCCCGGGAAGGGGTGACGGTAGACCATCTCCCGCGGCAGGCCGAGCTCGACACCGAGCCGCCGTACCTCGTCCTTGAACAGCTCGCGCAGCGGCTCGACCAGCCTCAGGTGCATGCGTTCCGGAAGTCCGCCGACGTTGTGATGCGACTTGATGACGTGGGCCTTGCCGGTGCGCGCGCCGGCCGACTCGATGACATCCGGGTAAATGGTGCCCTGGGCGAGGAAGCCGATGCCGCGCAGCTGCTGCGCCTGTTCCTCGAAAACCTCGATGAAGGTGCGCCCGATGATCTTGCGCTTGGCCTCGGGGTCGGTCACGCCGGCGAGTGCGCCGAGGAAGCGCGCCTCGGCGTCGACACGGATCACGTGCACCCCGAGATGCCGGGCAAAGGTGCTCATCACCTGCTCGGCTTCGTGCAGACGCAGCAGCCCATGGTCGACGAACACGCAGGTGAGCTGAGCGCCGATCGCCCGGTGCAGCAGCGCCGCGACCACCGAGGAGTCGACCCCGCCCGAAAGACCCAGCAGCACCTTGCCGGTGCCGACCTGGACACGGACGCGCTCGATGGCGTCGGCGAGAATGTTGCCGGTGCTCCAGAGCGCGTCGGTCGCGCAGATCTCGCGCACGAACCGCTCGAGCAGCCGCGCGCCCTGCGGCGTGTGGGTCACCTCGGGATGAAACTGTACGCCGTAGAAGCGGCGTTGCTCGTCGCTCATGGCGGCGAAGGGGATCGTGCCGGTGGTCGCCGTGACGGCGAATCCCGGCGGCAGAGCCTCGACGCGGTCGCCGTGGCTCATCCAGACATCGAGCACGCAGCGTCCCGCGGGGCTGCGCCGATCCTCGAGCTCATCGAGGAGGCGCGAGGTCCCGGTGACCGTGACTTCGGCATAGCCGAACTCGCGCTCGCTCGAGGCGGCTACCGTGCCG
>JAFAKO010000211.1 GCA_019235245.1 Gammaproteobacteria bacterium | reverse complement strand
GCGAGCCAGGTGGATCCTGACGGCGCTGGCGCTGCTCGCGCTGGCCGGGCACCGGACCGCCGATGCCGCCGGACCGGGCGCCATCGTCGGCCGGCTCACGACGCCCACGGGTACGCCGGTGGCCAACGCCACGGTCACGGCGGTGCGCTCCGAAGACGGCGCCATCCGCGCAACGATCTCCGCAGGCGATGGGCTGTACTCCTTCGGCGATCTGCCGCCGGGCGCCTGGACGGTGAGCGCGCAGCTCGAGGGGCTGCCCGCGGTCCAGACACCTGCGGTGGTGGTGGTGACCGGCAGGGCGACGCGCTCGGATCTCGTCATGAACGCGCCGCCGGCACCGACACCGGCTGCGCCCGCGGCCGCCCCCACACCCTCCCGCGAGAGGGCCGCCGCGGCTTCTGCCGCCGTCGCCGCGATCGTGCCCGAGGCGCTGCAGGCGCCCGAGCCCGCGCCGGCGGTCGATACCCAAACGCCCTTCGCGGTCGGCGATCTCGGCTGGATGAACGGCACCAGTCGCGCGACCACACCGGTATTCGACACGAAGTTCTTCACCCCCGAGATCCGCTTCGACGTGAATTACCTGCAAAGCCTCAATCACCCGGTGGATCACACCATCGTCGGCTCGACCGAGGAGTTCCGCTCGGGCGAGTTCCAGATCGAGCAGGTGAGCTTCGGCGGCGACTTCCACTGGAACAATGTGCGCGCGCGCTTCCTGTCGATGTTCGGCATGTTCGCCGTGACCACCCCGCGCAACGATGCGAGCCTCGGCGTCGGTCAGTGGGATCTGCAGGGCGCCTACAAGTACCTGTCGGAGGCGAATGCCGGCTACCACTGGGACCTCAACCACGGGCTGAACGTCGACGCCGGCATCTTCGTGTCGTACGTCGGCCTCTTCAGCTACTACAACTTCGACAACTGGACCTACCAGCCCTCCTTCGTCTCATCCAACACGCCGTGGTTCTTCAACGGGCTGCGGGTACAGTGGTTCCCGACCCAGACGCTGAAGATCGAGCCGTGGCTCATCAACGGCTGGCAGTCCTACGCCAAGTACAACAGTCATCCGGGTTTCGGCGGACAGATCCTGTGGATCCCCAACGACTCGATCAAGCTGGTGTTCAACTCCTACGCCGTCGGCCAGGACAACCTCGCGAGCGGCAGCGGTTACCCCGCCAACGGCGGCAACCCCAACGCTCCCATCGGCCTGCCGAATCCCGGCGGCACCTATGTCAATTATGCCCACGTCACGCGCTACCACGAGGACGACAGCTTCCTGTGGAAGTACTACGACCGGAAGGAGAGTGGCGGCCTCTCGAAGCTGGCGATGTCGCTCACCTTGGACCTCGGCTGCCAGTCCGGTGGCGGCGTGCATTGCTCGAGCGGCCCCAACAAGTCCAGCTTCTTCGGCATGATGCTCTACAACCGCGCCTGGTTCGATCATGACCTCTACGCGGTGACCCTCGGCGGTGGCTTCATGAACAACCCCGGCCGCTACCTCGCGCTCGTGCCGCCGATCAACGGCGCAACCGCGGTAACGGGTACGCCGTACTTCACCGAAAACCCTGGCCAGAAGCTCTACCAGTGGGACGCGCAGCTCAACTTCCAGTACATGCCGAAGACCTGGATTACCTGGTGGACGGAAGTGACCTACCGCCATTCGGACGTGCCCTACTGGTCGGGCCCTGGCGGGGTGACGCCACCTGCGGGCAACACGGGATCGCCGGCGAGCTTCGTGTGCAACAACGGCACGGTCATCGGCGGGGACGTTTGTGCCGGCGAAGGCGGCATATGGTTCCCGGATCTGCGCGCCAGCGAGACCGTCTGGGGCGCGGGCGTCATGGTGCGCTTCTGAGCTCCGGGGCCGGAGCTCACGCTTCAGGGCTCGGCAACCACGCCCCAGGATCCCTTACCGGTACCGACCCGGCCGGCGACGCTCAGCGTGCGCGTATCCACGACCGTCAGGTCGGCACCCGGGCCGTTGGCACTGAGAAGCTGCGCGCCGTGCTCGGTGAGCGCCACGCCCCAGGGCCGCGCGCCGACCGCGACCTCCGCCACCACGCGCGCCTCGGCAATCGAGACCACCGCGACGCTGCCGCCGCGACCGGTGCTCACGTAGAGCCGTCCCGTCTGCGGATCGAGTGCCAGGCCCATCGGCCGTGCGCCGCTGCGCAGCTGCAGCAGCCGCGCGGCGGGTGAGCCCGTGGGCAATGTCAGGCGAAACACCGAGGCATCCGCCTCGCCCGATACGTACGCGGTGCGACTGTCGGGGCTCATGACCACATCGCGCGGCCGCTGCCCGACGCTCACGGTGGCGAGCTTGGCGATACCGTGCGTGTCGAGGATCGCGACCGTATTCTCCTCTTCGCTGGTCACCAGCACCCAGCGCCCGTTGGGTGCCACCCGCACGCCTTCGGGCTCACGTCCGACCGGGACCGCCCGCAGCACCGCCGCACGCCCGACATCGATCATGGCGAGGCGTCCGGCATCTTCCTCGCTCACGAACAGCGTGCGCCCGTCGCGGCTCAGCTCGACACGCTCGGGATCCGAGACGCCGCGCAGCGTCGCGAGCGGCCGCAGCGTGGCGGTGTCGATCACCGCGATGCCGTCGGCCGCCGTGTCGCGCGGCAGCCGCGCGCAGTCCTCGTCCGTCATCGGCGGCGGACATTTCGGCAGTCCGCTGAGCGCCACGTACAGTCGCTTGCCGTCGTGGCTGAGCGCGAGGCCACGCGGACGCTTGCCGACCGCGACCGTCCCGAGGGCGGCGAGCCGGTTCGTGTCGACGACCGTAACCGTTCCCTCGTCCTCATTGGACACGTAAGCGCGTGCGGCCTGGGCGTACGGCGCCAGCGCGAGCCACGCGGTCAACAGTGCCGCTCGCGCCAGCACAGTGGCTGTGGGTCTTGCGGTCAGGGTCTGCGGGAATGCGCCGACGCGCGTCACTGTTCTCACCCGTGGATGGCGCGAAATCGGGCCGGGGGCGGCCGGCAGGATACTTTAAAACAACGACATAAGCCCCACATTCGCCCAGCCGGCGTGCTAAGTTACACCCGCCAACCGAGGATCCCCCCAAACATGCCCGAGACGCCCCGCAGCGAGCCGCAGGCACCGCTCATCTGGAGCAACGCGCTGATGTTCGCGCTCACCGCCGCAGCAGCGCTGGTACTGGTGCCGTGGTATGGGCTGACACACGGCTTCAGCGGCGCCGACTGGGGTGTGTTCGTCTTTTTCCTCGTCGCCAACGGCATGGCGATCACCGCGGGCTACCACCGCTTGTGGGCGCACCGTGCCTACGAGGCGCACTGGAGCCTGCGCGCGCTCTACCTGCTGTTCGGCACCATGGCGCTGCAGAACAGCGTGTTCGCCTGGTGCAGCGGACACCGCACGCATCACCTGCACGTGGACGATGAGGACCGCGACCCCTATTCGGCACGTCGCGGTTTCTGGTTCTCGCATATCGGCTGGATGCTGCGCGAGTACCCGAGCGGCCGCGAGGACTTCAGCAACATTCCGGACCTGAGGAAGGATCGGCTGCTGGCGTTCCAGCACCGCTATTACGTGCCACTCGCCGTCGGCCTGAATTTCGGCCTGCCGCTCGCTGCCGGGCTGCTGTTCCACGACGTCCTCGGCATGCTGATCCTCGCCGGCGTGCTGCGTCTGGTGTGGAGCCACCACGTCACTTTCTTCATCAACTCGCTCGCGCACATGTGGGGCAGCCGGCCCTACACCGAGGACAATACGGCGCGCGACAACCCGGTGCTCGCGGTCATCACCTACGGCGAGGGGTACCACAACTTCCACCACATTTTCGCGCACGACTACCGCAACGGCGTGCGCTGGTGGCAGTGGGATCCCACCAAGTGGCTGATCGCATCGCTGCAGGTTCTCGGCCTCACCCGCCGGCTGAAGCGCACCCCGGTGTTCCAGATCCAGCGTGCGCTGCTGGCCATGCAGTTCCGCCGCGCCCAGGCGCGCCTGGCGCGCCTGCCGGCGAGCGGCGCGGCGGCGCACATCGAGTCGCTGCGTGCGCGCGTGGCGCACGAGTACGAGAGTTTCCTCGCCGCACTCGCCGAGTGGGCCCGCGTCAAGGAGCAGCGGCTCGCCGAGAAGAAGCGTGCCGTGCTCGAGCAATGGGAGCCCGCGCGCCTGCAGCGCAGCCTGCGGGAGATCGAGCGGCGCCTGAGCCGGCAGCTGCGGCGCATGCGGGTGCTGCAGGCACAACTCGCGTAAGTCTTCGGCCGCGACGGCCGGCGGTCGTCCGGGCTGACCGCAGCGATTTCCACCATCCCGCCAGGCGGTTGGCGCCATCCGCGCCTTCGTGCACCATGCGCCTCATGGGGCGCATATTCGAAGTCCGCAAGCACACGATGTTCGCGCGGTGGAACCGCATGGCGAAGCAGTTCGCCCGCATCGCCAAGGACATCACCATAGCGGTGAAGTCCGGAGGCCCGGACCCGTCCTCGAATCCGACGCTGCGCCGGGTCATCCAGAACGCACGCGCCGTCAACATGCCGAAGGACAAGATCGAGGCGGCGATCAAACGTGCCTCGGGGCGCGACGCCACCAGCTACCAGGAGGTCCTGTACGAGGGCTATGCGCCGTTCGGCGTGGCGCTGCTGGTGGAGACCGCTACGGACAATCCGACGCGCACCGTGGCGGCGGTGCGCAACATCATCACCAAGGGCGGCGGCAACCTCGCCACCAACGGCAGTGTCAGTTTCATGTTCCGCAAGATGGGCGTGTTTCGTCTCAATCCCCAGGGCGTCGACCAGGACGACCTCGAGCTGTACCTCATCGACCACGGGCTCGAGGAGATGGGCGAGAGCACGGGCGAGAAAAACGAGCCGCAGCTGGTGATCCGCTGTGCGTTCGCCGACTTCGGCAAGCTACAGGAGGCACTCGAGGCGCGGGGTATCGCGCCGCTGTCCGCGGAGCACGAGTACATCTGCACCGTGCCGACCGAGCTCCCCGAGGAGAAGGCGACCGAGGTGCTCACCCTCATCGATCGCCTCGAGCAGGATGACGACGTGCAGAAGGTCTTCCATACCCTGGCGTGAGGCGCGCCGCAGCATGCCGGGCAACTCTCACGCCTACCGCCTCGAGCCCGCCCGTGTCGCGGACGCGGCGCTGCTCGCGCAGATGTCGCAGGCGCACATCGAGAGCGGGCTGAAGCCCGCCTGGGGCGCGGCGCGCATCCGCTGGCATGTACGCGACGCCGAGAGCGTGGTGCTCACCGCGCGGCTCGGCGTGACCATTGCCGGTTTCGCCATCATGCGTTACGCCGACGACGCCGCGCATCTCAACCTGCTGGCCGTCGCACCTGCGCACCGCCGGCGTGGCGTCGCCCAGGCCCTGGTGCAGTGGCTGGAGGAGACGGCTCTCACTGCCGGAACCTTCATCATCGGGCTGGAGCTGCGCGAGGGGAACGACGGGGCACGCGCCTTCTATCGTGCGCTCGGCTATCGCGAGCTCGGCCAGATTCCCGGCTATTACCAGGGCGTCGAGGCCGCGATCCGCATGGTGCGCGACGTACGCGCGCAGCGCGCCAGTGCCCCGGGAGCCCGCCAGCAGCCTTCCTGATGGGGGTGGCTACGTGCCGAGCTTGTAGTCGAATTCGTAGGAGTGCGAGCCGTCTGCTGCGACGGTGATGGTCATCGTCCCGCTGATCCCCTGCAGCTCCCCGGTGCCCGAATCCGGCACTACCGAGATGCTCGCCTTGGGCGTGCCGCGCGTCATGGTGGCGCTGTGCTGCAGCACGAAGCTGCCGTTGCGCCCCTTCAGCTTGCCGCTGACACGCTCCATCGCCACGTAACCCGCCGACCCGGGCACCTCGGTCTGCGTCGCCAGCATTTCCCCCTTGCTGATGCCCTCGAGGTCGCCGTGAAAGCGCTTGTCGATCGTGAGACGACCGAGGTTCGCCGCGCGGGCAATCTGCGTATCGGGCTTCTGCGGGGTGACCTTGACGTCGAAGGGGCCGGCGGCGCGCTGACTCATGCGTTTCTCCCTCGATTCCGGGCGCCGGGGGCGGCGTCAGTCCGGCATCGGCGTCATTCGTCCGAGGAGTGCATCCTCGAACCCGAAGTCCCGCAGGTCCCGTACCCGCTGCGGAAACAGGATGCCGTCGAGGTGATCGACCTCGTGCTGCACCACGCGCGCGTGAAAGCCCTCCACCGTGCGCTCGATCGGCGCGCCGTACTGGTCGACGCCCTGGTAGCGCAGGTGCCGATGACGCGGCACGAGTCCGCGCATTCCCGGCACCGACAGGCACCCTTCCCAGCCTTCATCCTGCTCGGCACCGAGTGGCGTGACAAGTGGATTCACCAGCACCGTGTAGGGCACCGGGGCGAGCTGCGGATAGCGCGGGTTGTCCTTCAGCTCGAAGATCACCACGCGGACGCTCACCCCGATCTGCGGTGCCGCAATACCCGCACCATCCAGCGCGCGCATGGTGTCGTCCATGTCGGCGATGAGCGCCAGCAGCTCCGCATCGAAGCGGGTCACCGGCGCGGCGACCCGCTGCAGCAGCGGCTGCCCCATCTTCAGCACCGGTCGCACGCTCATCGGAGCGGTCCACGCGGCGCACCGCCCGGGCTCGCCCCGGCAGGCACTACCGGAATGGAGACGCGATGATCGCGAAACACCAGCACGTGCTCACCGGACGCAGCGGGCACCGCGGCCTGTGCGCTGGCCACCGCCCCGGTGACCAGGTGGTGATGCGGTGAGAGATCGCACACCGGGTCGGCGTTGGCCGCATCGCCGGTGAGCAGGTAGGCCTGGCAGCGGCAGCCGCCGAAATCCCTGGTTCTTTCCGCGCAGCTGCGGCAGGGCTCCTTCATCCAGGCTTCGCCGCGGAAATGATTGAAGGCGGCGGAGTCGTACCAGATGCTGCGGATATCGGCGCTGCGCACGTTGGGCAGATCGAGATCCGGAAGCATGCGCGCCGCATGGCAGGGCATCGCGGTGCCATCGGGCGCAATGCCAAGGAACACCGAGCCGAGGCCGCCCATGCACGCCTTGGGACGTCGCTCGAAATAGTCCGGCACCACGAAGTACACCTGGATGCGGCCGCCGACCCGCTCGCGGAAGCGCTGCGTGACCGCCTCGGCGCGCTCGAGCTGCGCGCGGCTCGGCAGCAGGCCCTGGCGATTCAGCCACGCCCAGCCGTAATACTGGGTGTTGGCGAGCTCGACGTACTGCGCGCCGATGCGCTCGGCCATGTCGAGGATCTCGCCCACGTGGTCGATGTTCAGCCGATGCAGCACCACGTTCAGCACCATCGGGTACTCGTGCGCCCGGATCAGCGCCGCCACTTTCGCCTTCAGGTCGAAGGTGCGCGTGCTGCTGAGAAAATCATTCAGCTCGCGCGTGCTGTCCTGGTAGGAGAGCTGGATGTGGTCGAGTCCGGCGCGCTTGAGCGCGCCGATGCGCGCCGCGGTCAGGCCGACTCCGGAGGTGATGAGGTTGATGTAGAAGCCGAGTCGGTGCGCCTCGGCGACGAGGGTCTCGAGGTCCTCCCGCTCGAGCGGCTCACCGCCCGAGAGTCCGAGCTGCACGGCGCCGAGCGCGCGCGCCTCACCGAGCACCCGCAGCCAGTCGGCCGTCGGCAGCTCAGCGCCGGTGCGCGCAAAGTCGGTAGGGTTGTAGCAGAACACGCAGTGCAACGGGCAGCGGTAGGTCAGCTCGAGCAGCAGCCACAGCGGCGGCCCGGGCGCGGCGGACGGCGCGCTCACGGGCGCAGCTCCACCCAGCGTTTCTCGAGTGCCATGGCGAGAAAGGCGCGCACATCGCCCGCGAGCCCGACGGCGCCATACGCCCGCTCCAGGTCCGCGACGATCTCGCTCACCGTCGCCTTGCCGTCGCAGCGGCTCAGGATCGCCCCGGCACTGCCATTCAGTTTCACCATGCCCTCAGGATAGAGCAGCACGTGCGCTTCCTGCGCCGGCTCCCACTGCAGCCGCAGCCCCTGCGGTAAGGCGGGTCTGGCGGTATCCGGGAGGTCGTTCATGACTTCAGCCCGTAGGCGAGCGCCATGGCATCGTTCATCTGCCACAGCACATCGAGCTTGAACTGCAGTACCTCGAGCGCGCGCTCCTGCGCGGCACGCGTGCGGAAGCGCTCGAGCGTGAGCGCCAGCGCGAACTCCACGTCGCGCCGCGCGAGGCTCATGCGGCTCTGGAAATAACTCAGCCCGGCCGGGTCGATCCACGGGTAATGCACCGGCCAGCCGGCGAGGCGCTGGCGGTGTATCTCCGGCGCGAACAGCTCGGTGAGCGAGGCGCACACGCCCTCTTCCCAGGGCGCCCGGCGCGCGAAATTGACGTAGGCATCGACCGCGAAGCGCACGCCCGGCACCACCTGCTGCAGGCTCTCGACCTCCGCGCGCGCGAAGCCGACTGCCTCGGCCAGGCGCAGCCACGACTCGATCCCGCCGGGCTCTGCGCCGTGGCCGTCGTGGTCGAGCAGCCGTTGCACCCAGCGGCGCCGCACCTCGCGCTCGGCACAGTTGGCGATGATCGCGGCGTCCTTGAGCGGAATGTTGATCTGGTAATAGAAGCGGTTCGCCACCCAGCCGCGGATCTGCTCGCGCGTCGCCTGGCCACCGTTCAACATGAGGTTGAAGGGATGATGGACATGGTAGGCCCGGCCGCGCTCGCGCAGGCGTTGCTCGAACTCCTCCCGCGGCCAGGGCTGCGGTCCGCCGCGGCGCTCGGGCACGCCAGGATCTCTGCTCACAGCTCGATCTCCAGGCCGTCCCACGCCACCTCGATGCCGCGACGGTCGAGCTCGGCTCGCTGCGGGGAATCCTCATCCAGGATCGGGTTGGTGTTATTCACGTGTACCAGGATGCGGCGCGAATCGGCAGGCAGCCGCCCGAGCCACTCGAGCATCCCGCCGGCGCCGCTTTGCGGCAGGTGCCCGAGGTCGCGGGCACGCTTGTGGGCTATGCCGAGGGCCGGCATCTCGTCATCACTCCAGAACGTGCCATCGACGAGCACGGCGGACGCCCCCTGCATGGCTTGCCACAGGTCCTCCTGCATGGCGCTCACTCCGGGCGCGTACACGATGGTGCGCGCACTCGACTCCTCTTCCATGATGAGCGCGATGTTATCCCCGCGCACGGGTGCGTCACGATGGGGCGAGTACGGCGCGGGCTTCCCGGCAACCGCCAGCGCGCGCCACAGAACGCCCGTGACGCCGGGGATCGCGAACCTGCTCCCGTCGGGAACGATGCCGCGGCGCTCCACGCCGCAGTAATGAGCCAGAACGCCGAAGACGGGATAGCCATGGCTCAGGTCCGCGCAGACCTCGTCCGTGCACCATATGGCAAGCGGCCGCCCCGACTCGCGCAGCAGCAGGAGGCCCGCGGTGTGGTCGATCTGCCCGTCGACGAGAACGATGGCCCCTATGGCGCTGTCGCGGGGCACGGCGGTGCCCTGCAGGGCGGGGCTGGCGCGCAGCTGCGCGAGGATGTCCGGCGAGGCGTTGATCAGCGCCCAGCTGCGCCCGTCGCGACCGCACACGGCGATCGAGGACTGGGTACGGGGGGTGGCACGGAGCGTCCTGCGGCGCACGCCCGTGCAGTTGCGGCAGTTGCAGTTCCACTGGGGGAAACCACCGCCCGCGGCCGATCCCAGGACGCGGACTTTCATCAAACCCTCAGCCCGATGGCATCAGCCCATACCGGGCGTCGGGTCGCGCCGGTCGCTCTTTCAGCGACGGGCGATGTACAGCGTGATCTCCATGCCGTAACGGAGCTCAACCGCCTGCGGTACTTCCCAGCGCATGTTCTTGCCTCCTGCGAATCCAGCTGCACGATACCGGATATCTGGCAGCGCGGCAAAGCGGGCGTCGGAAGCCTAGTTCTCCAGGGCCCGGCTCACGGCCACGCGGCGGGTGAGGCGCTCCAGTGAGCGCCGCGCGGCAGCCTTGGCGATGTGCTTGCACCAGAGCGGCTCGCGGTGCCCGTTCTGGCGGCGAAACTTTTCGCAGTCGCACGTCCAGAGAATGCGGTCGTCCTGCGTCCGCAGCACCTGGACCGTCCGACTGGTAAAGCTGTAAGTCCCTATGACTTCGTTGGGCACCTGACGGCGCCGCCGGAAGCGGATTGCCATGGTGAGAGCCTAGCGCAGCTCAGTTGTGGATTGCTTGTGGATTACTTGTGTAAATCGTCGCTGCACAGCGACGAACACGCCGATCGCCACGACGCGAGGCGCCGGCATCAGGAGGAGATGATCTTCGCCTTGATCGCCTCGTACTCGGCATCGGTGATCAGCCGGGCGTCGAGCAATTGCTTCGCCTCCTGCAGGCGGCGGACCGCATCGTCGGTGCCGGCGCCGCCGAGCGCCGCGCCGCCCGGGCTCACCTGGATTCCACCGGAGCGCGCGCGCAGCTCCTCCAGCTCGCGGACGCGGCGCTTCTCCCGCCACGCCTGGTCCTGGCTCTGACAGATGCGGTAGACGGCCTGCGCCTGGTCGCGGCGCAGACCGCGGAACTCGACCTTCTGCGAGCCGCTGGCACCGAGCGATGCGAGGTCGGTCGCCTTGCCGGCGCGGATCGCCAGGTCGGCGCTCAGCATGCCCACACGCAGCGTGACCTCCTCGAGATCCTGCCAGCGGATGGTGGCGACGTCGAACCCGCCAAGCAGCTTGCGATTCAGCACGATGAGTCGGCCGCTGCTCGCGGCGATCAGCAGCCTGCGGTGCAGCAGAGCGAACAGGCGCATCTGTATCGCGCAGGCCTCGACGCTCTCACCCGGTATCAGCACCGAGCGCAGCTGCGCGAGCGGCCGCTCGAGCCCCGCCTCATTCATTGATGTGTCGTTCATGTCGATCCTGCGGCAAGGGCGAGCGTGCCAGGCGCGGCAGCCCTCATTTCCTGTTGACGATCTCGGCGCGGAACTCGCGCAGCTTCGCCTTGATGATGCGCGCGTTCTGCGGACCCATGCGGATCAGCAGTTTCTGTCCGGCCGGTCGGCTCTCGAGGTTCGGGTCGGCGTATTCCCAGAAGACTTTCGGCTGCCGCACCGGAATCGGCGCGGGCACCTCGGGTGTCTGCAGCAGCAGATCGATCATCTCCACCAGGCGGTCGTTGAAGTACTTGCCGGGGTAGCCGAGGTCCTCGTACGCCTGTTGGAAGAGCGGATACAGTCGCTCGTACACCACCGCGAGCGCCTTGACATCCGTGCCCTGGACCACGCGCACCAGCGGCGCATAGCGGTCGAAGTTAGCGGCCGTGATCGTCGTGACATCCCCCTGCCCGCCGGTGAGCGTCTGCCCGGTGGTCGGCTTCACGGGCCGCAGCTCGACCGCCACCTTGTGGCGCGGCAGGTTGTCCACCGTGACGACCATGTGCCGCACGATGTTCTGCGGCACCAGGAACTGCTCGACCGGGCCGCGGCCGAACACCCGCGTGAGGGAGTCACGTACCACCGTGTCGCTGTCGTTCAGTGCCGGCAGCGCAGCGCTTCCGGCCTGCTCTGCCGGCATCGGATGCGAGATGGAAGGTGCGGTCTCGGCGCTCGGCTGAGGCGGCGGCGCGTGAACCGGCGGCGGCTCGGCAGCCGGGTGCGTTCGGCCCGAGTACCAGTACCAGCCGCCCGCGGCGATCGCCGCAGCGACGACGGCGCCGGCGAGCCACATGAGCTTGCGACGCGACGCATCCTCCAGGTCATCTTCCCACATCGCGCGGTCCCCTCCA
>JAFAKO010000023.1 GCA_019235245.1 Gammaproteobacteria bacterium | reverse complement strand
TCTACGGCATCATCATCGCCGGCTGGGCGGCGAACTCCAAGTACGCCTTCCTTGGCGCCATGCGCTCGGCGGCCCAGATGGTCGCCTCTGAGATCGCGATGGGGTTTGCGCTCGTCGGTGTGCTGATGGCGACCGGTACCATGAACCTCGGCAAGATCGTCGAGACGCAGGCGGGCGGGATGCTGTCGTGGAACTGGTTCTGGCTGTTTCCGCTCCTGATGGTGTATTTCATTTCCGGAGTGGCGGAGACCAACCGCGCGCCCTTCGATGTGGCTGAAGGGGAGTCGGAGATCGTCGCCGGCTTCCACGTCGAGTACTCGGGAATGGCGTTTGCGCTCTTCTTCCTCGCCGAGTACGCCAACATGATCCTGATCTCGACGCTCACCGCGGTGTTCTTCTTCGGCGGCTGGCAGGGACCCTTCCAGGGCTGGCCGGTGCTCGGCGACACCTTCCTCGGCCAGCCGAGCTTCGGCTGGCTGTTCATCAAGGCGTTCGTGCTGGTGTTCCTGTTCCTGTGGTTCCGCGCCACCTTCCCGCGCTACCGCTACGACCAGATCATGCGCCTCGGCTGGAAGGCGCTCATCCCGGTGACCCTCGTGTGGATCGGCGTGGAGATGATCATGGCGGTGTATCACGTCGGGCCTTGGTCGCGGCCCTGGTACCAGTGAGAGGCGGCCGTGCTGCGCAATCCATTCAAGACGTTCCTGCTGCCGGAGCTGGCGCGCGGCCTGACGGTCACGCTGCGCACCTTCTTCAGCAGCAAGTACACCCTCAACTATCCCGAGGAGAAGACGCCGCAGTCGCCGCGCTTCCGCGGCCTGCATGCGCTGCGCCGCTACCCGAACGGCCAGGAGCGCTGCATCGCCTGCAAGCTGTGCGAGGCGGTGTGCCCGGCGGTGTGCATCACCATCGACTCCGACGTGGCGCCCGATGGCACGCGGCGCACCACGCGCTACGACATCGATCTCTTCAAGTGCATCTACTGCGGCTTCTGCGAGGAGGCCTGCCCGGTGGATGCCATCGTGCTCACGCGCATCCACGAATACCACATGGAGAAGCGCGGCGAGAACATCATGAGCAAGGACAAGCTGCTCGCGGTCGGCGAGCGCTACGAGGCCATGATCGCGGCCGACAAGGCCGCGGACGCGCCGTACCGATGAGCGCCCGCGGCAAAGGGGAGGCGACCGGCACGCCATGCTGATCCAGGTACTGTTCTACCTGTTCGCGGCCATCCTGGTGGTCGCAGCGCTCGGGGTCATCACCTCGCGCAACCCGGTGTACTCGGCGCTCGCCCTGGTGCTGTGCTTCGTGACCGCCGCGGCGATCTGGCTGCTGCTCGAGGCCGAGTTCCTGGCGGTGGTGCTGGTGCTGGTGTATGTGGGCGCGGTGATGGTGCTGTTCCTGTTCGTGGTGATGATGCTCGACATCAACCTCGAGCGGCTGCGTGAGGGCTTCACCCGCTTCGCCTGGCTCGGCTGGCTGACCGCCGGGGCGGTGATATTCGAGATCGTGGGAGTGGTGTGGGCGCGCGGCGGGCTCGGCCTCGATGCCAGCCACGGCGGCACCCCGACACCGGCGGGCTACAGCAACACCCTCGAGCTCGGACGGCTGCTCTACACGCGCTATACCTACCCGCTCGAGCTCGCCGCGATGCTGCTGCTGGTGGCGATCGTGGCCGCCATCGCGCTCACGCTGCGCCGCCGGCCGGCCTACAAGCAGCAGGATGTCGCCGCGCAGGTGGCGGTGCGCGCCGCAGACCGGTTGCGCGTGGTGAAGATGGACCCGGAGCCGCGCCAATGATCTCCCTGGCGCAGCAGCTGACGCTCTCGGCGGTGCTGTTCGCCATCGCGGTGGCGGGGGTGTTCCTCAACCGCAAGAACCTCATCCTGCTGCTGATGTGCGTCGAGCTGCTGCTGCTCGCCGCCAACTTCAACTTCATCGCCTTCTCGCGCTACCTGGGCGACCTCAACGGCCAGGTGTTCGTGTTCTTCATCCTCACGGTCGCCGCCGCCGAGTCGGCGATCGGACTGGCGATTCTCGTGGTGCTGTTCCGCGAGCGCCGCACCATCGAGGTCGAAGACCTCAACACGCTCAAGGGCTGAAGACCGTGCACCCGCTCAACCCCAACGTGCTGCTCGCCATCCCGCTGCTGCCGCTGCTCGCGGCCGCGGTGGCCGGGCTCGGCGGCCGCGTGATCGGGCGCGCCGGCGCCCACACCATCACCTGCCTCGCGGTCGGGATCTCGTGCCTGCTGTCGCTGCTGGTGCTCGACCAGGTCTACCGCGGCGGCGCACCGCTCTACGACCACCCGGTGTACACGTGGCTGGTGAGCGATGGCTTCCCCATGCAGGTCGGCTTCCTCATCGACCGGCTCACCGCGCTGATGATGGCGGTGGTGACCTTCGTGTCGCTGTGCGTGCACGTCTACACCATCGGCTACATGGCCGATGACCCGGGCTACACCCGCTTCTTCAGCTACATCTCGCTGTTCACCTTCTCCATGCTGATGCTGGTGATGGCCAACAACTTCATGCAGCTGTTCTTCGGCTGGGAGGCGGTCGGCGTCGTCTCGTACCTGCTGATCGGCTTCTGGTACACGCGCCCGAGCGCCACCTTCGCGGCGCTCAAGGCCTTCATCGTCAACCGGATCGGCGACTTCGGCTTCCTCCTCGGCATCGCCGGCGTCGCCTACTACACCTACTCGCTCGACTACCACACGGCCTTCGCGGCGGCGCCGGGGCTCGCGCACGCCTTGCTGCCGCTGACCGCGAGCTCCGGCGTCGGCGCGCTGACCCTCATCTGCATCTGTCTTTTCATCGGCGCCATGGGCAAGTCGGCGCAGGTGCCGCTGCACGTCTGGCTGCCCGATTCGATGGAAGGCCCGACGCCGATCTCGGCGCTCATCCATGCCGCCACCATGGTGACCGCCGGCATCTTCATGGTGGCGCGCATGTCGCCGCTCTTCGAGTATTCCGACACCGCGCTCTCCTTCGTGATGGTGATCGGCGCCATCACCGCGTTCTTCATGGGCCTGCTCGGGGTGGTGAACAACGACATCAAGCGCGTGATCGCCTACTCGACGCTCTCCCAGCTCGGCTACATGACCGTCGCCCTCGGCGCCTCGGCCTACGGCGCGGCGATCTTCCACCTGATGACGCACGCCTTCTTCAAGGCGCTGCTGTTCCTCGCCGCCGGCTCGGTCATCATCGCCATGCATCACGAGCAGGACATGCGCCGCATGGGCGGGCTCGCCAGGTACATGCCGGTCACCGCCGTGACCTGCTGGATCGGTGCGCTGGCGCTCGTGGGGACGCCGTTCTTCGCGGGCTTCTACTCCAAGGACGCCGTCATCGAGGCGGTCGGCGCCTCGCATCGCTACGGCAGCGGCTTCGCCTACTGGTGCGTGCTGCTCGGGGTATTCGTGACCTCGCTCTACACCTTCCGGCTGCTCTTCATGACCTTCCACGGCAAGGAGCGCTTCCGCGATGCGGCGGGCCACGCGGCCGATCCGCACCACGACGAGCACCAGGATGCTCACCATGATGAGCACCAGGGCGCCCACGGCCACGGCGATCCGCACGAGAGCCCGGCGGTGGTGACGCTGCCGCTCATCGCGCTCGCCATTCCCTCGGTGCTGATCGGCGCGCTCACCGTGGTGCCGGTGCTGTTCGGTGATTACTGGGGCCGCTCGATCTTCGTGCTGCCCGCGAACGACGTGGTCGGCAAGCTGGCGGAGGAAT
>JAFAKO010000009.1 GCA_019235245.1 Gammaproteobacteria bacterium | reverse complement strand
CCCTTCCATAGTCCTGCCGGCGCGCTGCTCGCCCCGAGCCAGGTGTAGGCGGCGAGCAGTGCGGTGAAGGTCAGCGTGAAAGCGAGCAGCGACAGCCGCCGGTAGGCGAGGAACAGCAGCGCCGCGACGAACAGCAGCGTGATGACTCCGCCGACCTGCGTCAGGGCGTAGACCGCCGCCAGCACGACGATCAGCGAGATGACTGCACCCAACATCGCGGCTTCCTCCGTGCGCTTGGTGCGCGCCGTGACTATAGCTCCTGATCAGCCGAGAAGGTTTTTCACGCCCTCGCGCTCCTCGCGCAGCTCGGCGTAGGTCGCATCGAGCCGCTGGCGGCTGAACTCATCCACGGCGAGGCCCGGCACGATGTGCCAGGTGCCGTTACTCACCGTGACCGGGTAGGAGAAGACGATCCCGGCCGCAATGCCGTAGCTGCCATCGGCCGGCACCGCCATGCTCACCCAGTCTCCGGGCGCCGTGCCGTGCACCCAGGTGTGCACGTGGTCGATCGCCGCGGCGGCCGCGGAGGCCGCGGATGAGGCGCCGCGCGCCTTGATGACCGCCGCACCGCGCTGCTGCACGACCGGGATGAAGGTCTCGGTGATCCACTGCGCATCGACCAGCGATTTCGCCGGGCGGCCACCGACCTCGGCGTGCGAGAGGTCCGGGTACTGCGTGGCGGAATGGTTACCCCAGATGGTCATGCGCCGGATATCGGTCACGTGGCTGCCGGTCTTGTCCGCGAGCTGCGCGAGCGCGCGGTTGTGGTCGAGGCGTGTCATGGCGGTGAAGTTGCGGGGCTCGAGATCGCGGGCGTTGGCCTGCGCGATGAGCGCGTTGGTGTTGGCGGGGTTGCCGACCACCAGCACCTTCACCGCGCGGTCCGCAACCTCGTTCAGCGCCTTGCCCTGCGCCGAGAATATCTGGGCGTTGGCGAGCAGCAGGTCCTTGCGCTCCATGCCGGGACCGCGCGGCCGGGCGCCGACGAGGAAGGCGGCGTGGCAGTCGCGAAACGCCACGCGGGCGTCATCGGTCGCGACGATCCTGCCGAGAGTTGGAAAAGCGCAGTCGCTCAGCTCCATCACGACGCCCTGCAACGCCCCGAGGGCCGGGGTGATCTCGAGCAGGTGGAGGTTGACGCGCTTCCCGGCACCGAAGACTGCGCCCGCGGCGACACGGAACGCGAGCGCATAGCCGATATGCCCGGCGGCGCCGGTGATCGCGACGTTGATGTCTTTCATGGCGCTCCGTTCCATCCGCTGAAAAGGCTGGGAATTCTAGCCTGTGCCCTGCGGGGCACCCTAGCTCGCGCCTCGCGCGCCAGGTGCGCTCAAACGCTTTGGCAGCGAGCGCTCTCCAACGCCCTGCCAGGACGCGCCCGAAGCCTTTTGGAGCTCTCCAGAAGCCCTCCGGGCGGCCCGGCCGAGGTGTCCCGGGCCTCGGAAATCTTTGGTGAGATGGCTTGACACTAGAGTAGTGTTCTAGTAGAGTATAACACCAAGGAAGGCAGCAACCCCGCTGCCGCACCCGGACGAGAGACCAGAGACCTGAACCGACCCAAACCCAAGGCAAGGAGAATCACATGAACGCCATCGTTTCCAGCCTGTACCGCGACCTGACCTGCGCCGCCGCCGCCCTGCTCATCAGCCTCGTCGTGGGCGCGAGCTTCGTGCAGTCCACTGCCAACGTCCCGGCGAGCCTTGCGGCCGTCCCGACCGTACAGCTGCCGCAGGCCTGATCGACATCCACGACACACCACTGGGGAGAACACCATGATCGACTACACCACCACAGTGCTCCGACACCTCACCTGCGTCGGCGTCGCACTGATCATCACCTCCGTTGCGGGCGCCAGCTTCGTGCAGGCGACTGCCAGCGTCCCCGTCACGCCGGCGCCGGCCGTCACGGCCGTCGCCCTGAGCGCCTGAGTCGAGGAACCGACCGGTCAAGGAGTGAGCCATGAGCACCTACGTCTCGATGCGCTACCGCGAAATCACCTGCGCCACTGCCGCCGCGCTCATCACGCTGCTGCTGAGCGCGACCTTCGTGCAGTCCACATCGGCCCCACCCGGAGCCCACGCCTGGCCCGTGGTGTTCGTGCAGATCGAGCCCCAGAACGCGTGGTTCGGTCAGCCCGAGCCGGCCGTTTTGG
>JAFAKO010000390.1 GCA_019235245.1 Gammaproteobacteria bacterium | reverse complement strand
GCGGACGCCTGCCCGTCTCCTGGCCCGGCTCCCCGAACCCGCCCGCAGTTGCCGGGCGCCCCGGCGAGCCACCGCTGTTTCCGTACGGGTACGGTCTGCGCTACACCGACGCGCGCTGACTACTCGCCCGCCCCGACTGCCACCCAGGCGAGATCGGAGTTGGACACAGAGCCGACGTTGAAGCCGCGGGCCGCGGCCGCCATGCGCGTCAGCGCCTGGGCGAGCGGCATGGGTGGCGCCGTCTCGCCCTTGCGGGTTTTGTGGAAGCGCACCGGGTTGATGCGCGCCACCACGTAGTTGCGCAGGTAGGGCGACTTGAAGCCGCGCGCCTGCAGCGCGGCGATGATCTTCTTGACCCGTGCGTCGATCTCGGAAATCCGCGCGGCGAAGTCGGCGCGCTGCGCGAGACTCGCCGCGAGCGAGCGCTCGCTGAAGCGGTCGACTTTCTTGAGGAATGCGCTGTAGGCGCCGCCGGCGAAGCGCGGTGAGCTCTCATACACCATGCCGAGGGTGAGCAGCTCGGGAGCTTCGAACTCGGCGCCGAAGCTGCTCTCACGCTCGCTGCCGCGTTTCCTGACGAGGTTGCGCGCCATGCGGATGACCTCGAGGCTCCGGTCCTTGAGATTGTGAGCCTTCTCGGTGTTGAGCGCGAGGATGCGATAGGCGAGTGACTCATCGGGTGAGATGAGCGCAGTGATCTGCCTGAGCCCGAGCACCTTGGCCGCAGCGAGGCGGTGGCGGCCGTTCGGCGTCCACAGCCGTCCGTCCTCGCCGCGCACGACGATGAGCGGATCGAGGAAGGCGGCGGTCTCATCGATCTTGGCGGCGAGTCGCTTGGCGTGTGTCGGGGACAGATCGCGCTGAAAGGGCGTCGGCTGCACGGCGGCGAGCGGCAGGCTCGCGAGCAGCAGCGGCCGCCCGCCGAGGGGCTCGCGGTAGGCACCGATCGGTGCGCCGCCCGCATCAACTACCAGACCGGCCAGGGTGGCGATCTCCGGACTGTCGGGAGCGATGGCGACCTCGGCGGCCTCCAGCCCGCGGCTGGCTTTCTGCGGTGCGAGCCGGCCCCGGCTGCGGCGTGTCGCGCCAGCGGCCGTGCGGCGCTTGTTGGAGCTCTTGCTGCGTGTTGCCATGCGGAGGAATCTCCCTTGCGGAGCAGTGTGCGAAGGTCACGGGTCGTCCAGAATGTTGCCATGGACTCCCTGACTCGTCCTGCTTCCGCGGCCGCGGGCCTGCCGGCGCAGCGCGTGGATGACCGCGGTCGTGCGCACGTCGATCAGCGCGCGGTGCTCGCGCTCGCGCTGCCGCTCATGGCGAACAGCGCGGTGCAGATCATCCTCAATCTCACCGACATGTGGTTCATCGGCCACATCTCCACCGGCGCGCTCGCGGCCGTCGGTGCGGTCCAATGGCTGGTGATCGCCGTGGTGCTGGTGCTGGGAGGCGCCGGCACCGCGGTGCAGACGCTGGTCGCCCAGGCCTACGGTGCCCGCCGTTACCGGCGCGCGGCCCAGGCGGTGTGGACGGCCCTGTGGGCGATGGGTTGTGCGGCGCCGCTGTTCGTGCTCGTCGGTGCCGCACGGCACCTGATACTCGCGCCCTTCGGGTTCGACCCGGCGGTCGAGCAGCTGGCCGCGGCCTTCTGGTTTCCGCGTGTTGGCGGGGCCTGCATCGGAGCCGCCGTGTGGGCCATGCTCGGCTTCTTCAACGGTATCGGCCGGCCGCGCACCACGCTGCTCATCAGCGTCGTGACGACCGCGACCAACGCCGTGTTGAACCAGGAGTTCATCTTCCGGCTCGGTTTCGGCATCGCGGGCTCGGCGTGGGCCACCAACGTGGCGCAGCTCACCGGGCTGGCGCTGGCGCTCGTCCTGTTCCTCGGCCGCGGCTATCGTCGCCGCTATGGCTCGCACCTGACCTGGCGCCTGCAGGGCGCCCGCCTGGCGCAACAGCTGCGTCTCGGTGTGCCGATGGGCCTGTCACCGGCCGCGGATCTCCTCGGGTTCGCCATCTTCCAGATGATGCAGACGCGGCTCGGCACCGCCGGTGGGGCGGCGACGCAGATCGTCGTGATCCTGACCTCGCTCGCCTACATGCCCGGCTACGGTATCGCCTCGGCCGGGACCACACTCGTCGGCCAGTCGATCGGCGCCGGGGCACCTGCCTGGGCGCAACGGGTCGGGGAGCGGGTCATCCTGCTCGCGGCCTGCTACATGGGCGCAATCGGCGTGCTCATCGCGCTCGGGGGCCGCTGGCTGCTGCCGTTCTTCACCGGTGCGCATGACGCCGACGCGCAGGCTGCCATCGCGATCGGCATGCGGCTGCTGTGGCTCGCCGCCGGCTACCAGTTCTTCGATGGCCTCAATCTCGGCAGCAGCCTGTGCCTGCGCGGGGCCGGCGACGTCCGCATCCCGGCGCTGCTGGTGTTGTCGGTGTCGCTGCTGCTGTTCGTGCCGCTTGCACACGCTCTCACTTTCGCTCCGGGGCAGGGCTGGGTGAGCTTCCTTCCGCAGCTGGGCTGGGGCGCCTTCGGCGGCTGGGTCGCCGTGCTCATCTACATCATGGTGCTCGGCACCACCCTGTTCCTGCGCTGGCGCTCGCGCGCCTGGCAGGCGATCCACCTCTGATCGCGGAAGGCGTGCTCGCATGCTCATCGGGCTGAAGATACTGCTGCACACACTGCTGCTGCCGCCGTGCGCACCGCTGCTGCTCGCGACCGCCGGCGCCTGGCTCATCGCCAGGCGTACTGGCGGCACGCG
>JAFAKO010000159.1 GCA_019235245.1 Gammaproteobacteria bacterium | reverse complement strand
CGGGCTGAAGCCCGAGCACGAGCACGAGCTGCTGCGCATTGCGCAGGAAGCGGTGAGCAATGCGGTGCGCCACGCGCGGCCGCAGACGGTGAGCATCACCATGACCGAGGAGTCCGGGCACTGGACGCTCGCGGTCAGCGACGATGGGGCGGGCATGGAGCAGAGCCCGGAGCTTTCGGCGCGGCAGGGGTTTGGACTCGCCAGCATGCGCCAGCGCGCCAGCGCCATCGGTGGCGACTGGCGCATCGAAAGCGCCCCCGGCCGCGGCACCCGCGTCAGTGTGCGACTGCTGAAGCGAGCCGCCTGAGTGGCCACCGTGTTGAAGGACCGCATCCGCGTCGTCCTGGCCGATGATCACCCGGTGGTGAGAGATGGCCTCGCGGCAATGGTCAATCAGCAGGCCGACATGGAAGTGGTCGCCGAGGCGGGCGATGGCGAGGAAGCGATCGCGCTCTACGAGCAGCACCGGCCGGATGTCATGGTGCTCGACCTGCGCATGCCGAAGCGCGATGGCGTGGCGGTGGTGCAGCGCGTGCTCGAGATCAATCCGAAGGCCTGCATCCTCATCATGACCACCTACGACGGCGATGAGGACATCTTTCAGTGCCTGTCGCAGGGCGCGAAGGGCTACCTGCTGAAGGATGCGCCCCGGCAGGAGATCCTTGCGGCGATCCGCGCGGTGAGCGAGGACCGCCCTTATACCTCCTCGACGGTGGCCGCCAAGGCACTGCAGCGCATGGCAAAGCCGAGCCTGACGCAGCGCGAGCTTGACGTCCTGCAGCTGGTAGCCGAAGGGCGCAGCAACAAGGACATCGCGCGACGGCTGTCGATCACCGAGGGCACGGCCAAAACCCACGTGAAGGCCATTCTCACCAAGCTCGACGCGATCAGCCGCACCGAAGCCGTCGCCGTAGCCCACAAGCGCGGCCTGATTCATCTCTAGTCCGAGCCCTGCGGGCTTCAATCCTTGGGACCCCGGGGCGCGGGCGCGCTAGACTTTGGGCTTGCTCCTTTCACACGGTCGTTTCCGCGCGCATGAATGCCAACGTCGACGTCACCGTCCTCGAATCGCAGCCGGGCGCGACGCCCGCTGCCGACACGCTCCGGCAGATAAACGACTCGCTGCAGGCGCGCGAGCGACTGCTCACGGCCTCGGCACGCGCCAGTCGCCTGCTGCTGGAAGCCGACGATGCCGGTGCCGCCATCCCCACGGTTCTCGGGCTGCTCGGCGCGGCAGCTCACGCCGACCGTGTGAATCTCATGCAGACGCACAGCGGCCCCCATGGTGAGCGGCTGCTGCGCCTCGTCAGCGAATGGACCGCGGAGCGCGGGTCGCTCTCCTTTACCGAAGCCCCGGTGTGCGCCTGTGACGAGGCCAGTTGCGCCACGGTGTTCGCGCAGCTGCGTGCCGGCCATAGCGTGTGTTTCAGCAAGGATCGGAGCCATCCGGACGCCTCCGCCATCGAAGGCGTCGGCACCAAGACCAAGGCGATCGTCCCGATCTTCGTCGGCGGCGAGTTCGTCGGTGTGGTGGGTTTCGACAACACGCAGCAGCACCGCGCCATCGATGCGTCCGAGCTCGCCGCGCTCGAGACCGCCGCGGGCGTGATCGGCGCCGCCCTGCATCGCCGGCGGCTCATCGATGACGTGCGGCGCGAGCGCGAGCACATCGCCGCGGAGCGCATGGCCGAGCTCGCCAAGGCGAACGCGGTGATCCGCGGCAACCTCGAGCGGCTCGCCGGCGAGACCGACCTGCACAGCTTCATGGGCCACCTGCTGCTCGAGGCCACACGCCAGTTCGATGCGATCTCGGGCGATGTGGTGGTTCGCGATGACTCATTGCAGGAATGGCGCGTCGTCGCGCACGTCCACGATGCCCGGCTGGGGCCGGCACCCTACGCCAGCAGCTTGCCGCTCGTTGGCTCGGCGTTCAGCTCGCTCTATGGTGAGATGCGCGAGGTGCTCTACGTCGACGTCGTGCACCAGACGACGGGTACCTGGCCGGGACTGCTCGAGTTCCACCAGGGCCAGGGGACGGTGGGCACGGTCGTCTACCCGATGATGTTCGCGGGCCGCAGCGTGGGTTTTCTCGCCATGAGCTTCCGCCGCAACGCCGAGGACGTGACGCACAGCGGGCTGCTGGTGGCGCTGGCGCAGCAGGCGACGCTCGCGGTGCAGCTCACCCGCCTCGCCTACTCCGCCAAGGAAGCCGCGGTTCTCATGGAGCGCACCCGCATCGGCCAGGAGATCCATGATGGCCTGGCGCAG
>JAFAKO010000072.1 GCA_019235245.1 Gammaproteobacteria bacterium | reverse complement strand
ATCCGCTTGCTGCCCAGGTCACGGGCCAGGTAGCGGGTGATGGCTTCCAGCGCCGCCTTCGCCGGCCCCATCCAGTCGTACAGAGGCCAGGCAACGCTGGCGTCGAAGGTGAGGGTGACTATCGATCCGCCTCTTTCCGACATGAGTGGCACAAACTCGCGGGCCAGCGCCTGCAGCGAATAGGCGCTCACGTGAAACGCGGTGGACACCGATTCCCACGGTGCGTCGACGAAGCCGCCCCCCAGGCAGTCCTCCGGTGCGAAGCCGACCGCGTGCACCAGCCCGTCGAGCGTTCCCCAGGAGCTGCGCACGTGCTCGGCGACGGCATGAATGCCCGCAGAGTCGGTGACGTCCAGCTCCAGCACCTCGGGGGCAGGATCGAGCCGCTGGGCGCTGCGCCGGGTCAGGCTCATGGCGCGCCCGAACGACGTGAGCACCACCTCGGCGCCCTGGTTCTGCGCCGCTTCGGCGATGCCGAAGGCGATGCTGCGCGGCGTCAGCACGCCGGTCACCAGCACGCGACGTCCGGCGAGCACGCCGGTGGCAGGCTCTGCCGCGGTCATCGTCCTCACAGGCACCGTACGTTATAAGGAGCGGCTCGGCGCCTGCGGTTACGACACCAGCGAAAGCATCAGCTCGTGCCAGGCCGGTTCCCCGGCGACGATGTCGCCGCTCTCGAACACCGCCTCAGCATCGCCCGACCAATCGGTGACGACGCCGCCGGCTTCGCGGACCAGCAGCGCTCCCGCCGCAATGTCCCATACCGCAAGGCCCAGCTCGAAGAAGCCTTCGAAGGTGCCTTGGGCCGCATAGGCGAGGTCGAGGCTCGCCGCGCCGGCCCGGCGCAGATCCTCGAAGCGCTGCAGCGAACGCTCCAGCACCCTCAGGTAGCGTGTGGTCTCAGCGCGCAGCTTGAAGGGAAAGCCAGTTGCCACGACGCCGTTCCCAGGGTGGCGCGTGACTGAGAGGGCGTGTCCCGCGCCGTCGTGCGCGCCCTCGCCTTCGGCGGCCGACCACTCGGCGCCGAGCAGCGGCGCCACCACGGCTCCCGCCACCGGGCGGCGCTCCTCCATGAGGGCCACGCTGACACCCACGACCGGAAACCCGCGGAGCAGGTTGGTGGTGCCGTCGACGGGATCCACCACCCAGTAGCGCTCGCCCGCCGTGCCACCGCTCTCCTCGGCGAGCACGGGGATGTCGCTGCCGGCGTGGAGAACTGTGAGCGCGGCCCGCTCCGCCTCGCGATCCACCGAGGTCACGTAGTCGCCGTCGGACTTCTGCTCCGGAGACAGCGCAGCAGCGTCCGCCGCATGGATACGCACCACCGCTGCCGCGGCGCGGGCGGCCGCCAGCGCCAGGGACCGATCCTCAGCGCGACCCGCCACGGACCGAGGGTATCAGCGGCGCAGCGGGATCACAGAATCGAGAAGGACCGCCTCCGGGTCGAGGCGAGCGCGCTCGATGCCGCCCAGGCTCAGCAGCGCGTCCAGCTCTTCGGAGGGCATGGGGTGCGCCAGGTGGTAGCCCTGGCCGAAGGTGCAGCCCAGGTTGCGCAGCTGGGTCACCTGTTGCGCCGTCTCGATGCCCTCGGCCACCAGCGTGAGGTGCAGCGCCGAACCGATGCCCACGATGGCCCGGGCGAAGTCGCTGTTCTCATCCGCCACCGCGAGGTCGTCCACGAAGGGCTTGGCGATCTTGAGCACCTCGACCGGCAGCTTGCGCAGGTAGCTCAGCGACGAGTAGCCGGTGCCGAAGTCGTCGATGGCGATGCGGATGCCGGCGCGCTGCAGTGCCTCGAGCTTGACCACGTTGGACGGTGCGTCCTCCAAGAGGATGCTCTCGGTGAGCTCCAGCACCAGCGACTCGGGCCGGAGCCCGGTGTCGTTCACCACGGCGAGCACGTTCTCGACGAACAGCGGCTGCTGCAGCTGACGGGCGGAGATGTTCACACTCACCGCGAGCGGGGTGCGCTTCGGGTGACGCGCCTGCAGTTTGAGCAGCGTGGCGCAGGCGCTGCGCAGCACGTAGTCGCCGAGCGGCAGGATGATCCCCGACTCCTCCGCCATCGGGATGAACTCGCTCGGTCCGATGAGACCGCGGCTGGGATGCTTCCAGCGCACCAGCGCTTCGATGTAGGTGATGTCGCCGGAGCCGA
>JAFAKO010000357.1 GCA_019235245.1 Gammaproteobacteria bacterium | reverse complement strand
CGCGACCGCTCCCACCACCACCATGAGCGTGCTTTGGGTCGGAAGATAAATGCCGAGCCCCACCGCGAGTGGTGACAGATGCGCCCCGGGCACCAGCCGTCGCAGCAGCGCATCCGCCGCGATGATCCCCACACCGATCACACCGCCGATCTCGATCAGACTCCAGTCGATGTTGTTCTGGATCACGCCCTGGGCGAGCGCCGAGATGAGCCCGGCCTGCGGGGCAGGGAGGGGGTGCTGGTGCGATCCGGGCGCACCGGCGAAGCCGTAGGCGCGGTTCAACAGGTCGAGTATCGGCGGAATGATCGCAGCGCCCGCGATCACCCCGATGACGAGCGCGGTCTGCTGCTTCCACGGCGTGGCGTCCACCAGCTGACCGGTCTTCAGGTCCTGGAGGTTGTTGTTGGCGATCGTGCCGGCGGCGAACACCACCGCGGTTACGAACAGCGCATAGGCGACGAGCGCCTTGCCGGTGTCGGCCGGGGCGCCGGTGCCGAGGCCGAAGACGAGTATCAGCCCGTAGCCGATGACGGCGAGGATGCCGATGCCCGAGAGCGGGCTGTTGGATGAGCCGATGAGGCCGGCCATGTAGCCGACCACCGCGGAGACGAGAAAGCTCATGATGCCGACGTACAGGACGCCCGTGACCACGAGAAACACCAGGTGGTCGCCGAGACCGCTCCCGGCGACGAACTGCGCGAGCAGCACCCCGACCGGCAACACGCACAGGAGCGACGCGATTCCCACGATGCCGATCGGGATGTCCTGCTCGGTACGCGGCATGAGCGCCGCATCGCCCTGGGCGCGCGTGCGCGCCGCGACCATGGCCGAGCGCAGCCCCGCGACCACGGGCTTCACCAGCTTCGCCAGCGTCCAGATCGCAGCTACGCCGATGGTGCCCGCGCCGACGAAGCGCACCTTGTGGCTCCAGGTGTCGTGCGCGAGCGTGTCGATCGGCATGGTGAGCGCGCCGGGCGTGAGCGCCGAGAAGTGCGGCACGCCCCACACCCAGGCGATCAGTGCGCCGACCAGCATCGCGACACCGACCCACAGGCCCACCAGGTGGCCGATGCCGAAGAGCGCGAACGAGAGGAAGAAGTCGTAGCCCGACACACTGCGCTCGCCGACGCGGAAGTTGCGGGCGACATCGCTCGCGAACACCCGCGTAGCGGTAATGAGGGAGAACGCTCCCGAGATCACCGATCCCCACACGAGCGCGGCGAGGCCCGCGCGACTCTCCTCGAGCCCACGGCCGAGCTCACCGCTGCCGCACTTCAGTACCTCGGCGCACGCGACTCCCTCGGGATAGGGCAGGTCCGACTGCGTGACGAGGGCGCGCCGCAGCGGGATCGAGTACATGACGCCGAGGATGCCGCCGCACAGGCAGATCGCGCAGGACACCCAGTAGGGGAAGCCGGTCCACCACCCGATCATGACCATGCCGGGCAGCACGAAGATGATGGCGGAGAGCGTGCCGGCGGCCGAGGCGACCGTCTGCACGATGTTGTTCTCCTGGATTGTTGCGCCGCGCACGCTGCGCAGCACGGCCATGGAGATGACGGCGGCGGGGATCGAGGTGGCGAAGGTCAGTCCCGCCTTGAGCCCGAAGTAGACATTGGCAGCGGTGAATACCAGCGTGATGAGCACGCCCAGGATCAGACCCCGCAGGGTCAGCTCGGACCGCAACTCCTTCATACGCTGGTTCTCCCCCCGCAGGTTTGAGCGCCATGGTTACAGACCGGACCCCTGCGCCGCCACTGGAACGTGGCGAAGCCGCTACCGGAGCGCGGCGGACCAGCCGCACCAGCGACCGTCCCGCGGTATGCTTGCGCGCGGAGCCGCCGTGGGGCGCAGCCAACAGGAACAAGAACCATGGGCAAGGTACTCATCGGCATCGTCATCGCTATCGTGCTCGGCTTCGTGTTGTTCACGTGGTTCACCCTCAGCTGGTCCTATTCGGAGGGTGAGCGGGCCGGGTTCGTGCAGAAGTTCTCGCACAAGGGCTGGTTGTGCAAGACCTGGGAGGGAGAGATGGCCATGGTGACGCTCCCGGGGACGATCGCCGAGAAATTCGCCTTCACCGTCCGCGATGACAAGGTCGCGAAGTACCTCAACGCGAACATCGGCAAGCGCATCAGCGTGCACTACGAGCAGCACAAGTGGATTCCCAACTCCTGCTTCGGCGAGACGGAGTACTTCGTGACCTCCGCCACGGTGGACCCGATGACGCCGGCGACGCCCGGGACGCCGCAGTAAGCGCCGGGCGGCGCAGCGCCGTCGCTAGCGCACACCCACCGTCATGCGCTTGAGGACGGGCGTGATCAACAGCATCACCGCCCCGGCGATGACCCCGTAGGCGAAGATCCGCAGGAAGAGCGCGGGGAGCGACTCGAGGTGACTCGCGTCGTACTGACCGGTGAGCTGACCGGCGAGATTGCCCCCGAGCGCGAGCGACAGGAACCACACACCCATCGCCTGTCCGACGAAGCGCGAGGGCGCGAGCTTGCTCATGGTGGACAGGCCCACCGGCGAGATGCACAGCTCCCCGCAGGTATGCAGGAAGTAGGTGAACACGAGCCAGGTGGGAAGCACGAGCGCCCCCGCGAGCACGCGCTGCGCCGCGAAGTACATGACGAGGAACCCGACTCCGAGGAAGAGCAGCGCGAGGCCGAACTTGGTGGAGGCGGCGGGATCGCGCCCCCGCTTGCCGAGGACGATCCACAGCGCCGCGAACACCCCGGCGAAGACGATCACGAAGGTGGGATTCACCGCC
>JAFAKO010000094.1 GCA_019235245.1 Gammaproteobacteria bacterium | reverse complement strand
ACGGCGAGCTCGCCGATCGCCAGCGATCCAATGCGATGCGCGCAGGCTGCGTGCGCCACACCGAAGCGCTCGCGCGCCTCGGCGATGATGCGCTCGCCCTCGCGGACCCCGAGGGCTTCGAAGGCCTCGTATTCGAGCCGGCGCACTGGCTGCCCCTCGTTGCTGTCACGCACCCAACCCTCGAATGAGGCGTAGCCACCGCAGGCCGGGTCGGCGAGGCCGGACCGCAGTTGTTCCGGGAGCAGCGGCTCGCGTGTGAACTGGAAGCTGGCCATGGCGCGCGGCTCGCTCAGCCGCCGGCGACGGGCGGAATGAACACGACCGCATCGCCATCGGCGAGCGCCGCGGTCCAGTCGCGGAACTCCGCGTTGATGGCGACCCGGAGCATCTCCGGGGCTAGAGAGAAGGGGTAGCGACGGGCGAGCTCCGCGTACAGCTCCGCCGGGGTGCGTGCGCGGGTCGTGAGCGCCTCGTCACGCCGTCCCGCCTGCTCGCGCAGCAGCGCGTAGTACTGCACGCTGATGCGCTTCGGCGCGGCGCTGGCCTCGGGCAGGAGCTCAGTCATGGCGCTCCTATACTCCTCGGGAGTGTTGATGTTGTCGAGCGCCCGCGGATTGGGCTCATCGAGGAGCTCCGTATCCGCGCTCAGCAGAAAGCGCCGCGGACACTGCCGGCCGCCCGCCACGTAAGCGGCGAGCGCCGCGGCGCTGCGCGGCTCCCAGATCGCGCACAGCGGCTCAGGCAGCCCGTCGTGACTCGAGCGATACGCGGTCGCTGCGCGCTGCGGCGCGCGGCTGCTGACCAGGTAGGCGAGCGTCGCCTCATCGAGCAGCGGCAGGTCGCACGCCAGCACGAGCCACGCAGCGTGCGGATGGGCTGCCTGCGCGGCCAGCAGTCCGGCGACCGGGCCGAGATTCTCGTGCGTGTCGCGGATCTGCGCGAAGCGCGCACGCAGCGGATCCGCGTCCTGATCGGCGCGCACCGAGACGTAAGCGCGCGCGACGTGCGGGGCGATGAGCTCCATGGCGCGCTCGAGCTGGCTGCGGCCGCCGTAAAGCAGGGCCGCCTTGTCGCTGCGCATGCGCGCGCTGCGGCCACCGGCGAGCACGAGCCCAAGGAGCGGCGCGGCGTCCCGACCGGTATCCGCGGCCGTCATGGCCGACGCTTCGCCGCGCTGCGGTTGAAGCGCCGCCGGCCGCCGGATTTGGCGAGCAGCCGCACGCTGCCGATCTCGATATCGTGCGAGAGCGCCTTGCACATGTCGTAAATGGTGAGAGCCGCGACCGCCGCGCCGGTGAGCGCTTCCATCTCGACTCCGGTGCGGTGATGCACCGACACCTCGCAGCGCACGACGATCTCCTCGGCCCGGCGATGCTCGATCTGCAGCTGGCAGTTCTCGAGCCCGAGCGGATGGCAGAACGGGATGAGCTCGTGGGTCCGCTTCGCTGCCTGCACCCCCGCAACGATCGCGGTGTCGAATACCGGGCCCTTGCGGGTGCGATGCCCGGCGGCCCGCAGGGCCCGCGCCACCTCACGCGGCAGGCGCACGCGCGCCTCGGCGACGGCGACGCGATGCGTCACCTCCTTGCCGCCGACATCCACCATGGTGGGCTGGCGCTTCGAGCTAAGATGCGTGAGGCGACGCCGCGCCATCAGCCACCGATGTAGAACATCTCGACCTTGCGCTCATCGCCGGGAGCGCGGCGCAGGGTGGCGCGGTGCTCGCTGTAGCGGTCGGCGCGGCCGGTCCAGACACCGCGCATGAGCTCGAGCAGCTGGTCGTCGCTCGCGCCGCCACGCAGCGCATCGCGCAGGCTCGTGCCGTGGGTGGCGAACAGGCAGGTGTAGAGCACGCCATCGGAGGACAGCCGGGCGCGGGTGCAGTCGCCGCAGAAGGGCTGCGACACCGAGGAGATGAAGCCCACTTCGCCGGCGCCGTCGGTGAACGCATAGCGCCGGGCGACTTCTCCCCGGTAGCCAGGCTCGAGGGGCTCGAGCGGCCAGCGCTGCGCGACGCGCGCCATCAGCTCGCGCGAGGGCACGACCAGCTCCTCGCTCCAGTGGTTGCGATTGCCCACATCCATGTACTCGATGAAGCGCACGATCACGCCGCTGCCGCGGAAGCGCTCGAGCAGGTCGAGCACCGTGTGATCGTTGACACCCCGCTGCACCACCGCGTTCACCTTGATGGGAGTGAGCTCGGCCCGGCGCGCATGCTCGATGCCATCGAGCACCTCATCCACCCCGCCGAAGCCCCCGCTCATGCGCGCGAATACCTGCGGATCGAGACTGTCGAGGCTGACGGTGACGCGCTGCAGACCCGCGGCCTTGAGCTCGCTCGCATAACGCGCCAGCAGCACACCATTGGTGGTAAGCGCCACGTCATCGATGCCGGCGATGTCGCTCAGGTCGCCGATCAGGTCCGGCAGGTTGGCGCGCAGCAGCGGCTCACCGCCGGTGAGGCGCAGCTTGCGCACACCCAGGTGCGCGAACAGCCGCGTGAGGCGCACGATCTCATCGAACGACAGCCGCTCATGCGAGCCGAGGAAGCGATAGCGCTCGTGGTAGGTCTCGCGCGGCATGCAATAGGGGCAGCGGAAATTGCAACGGTCCATGACCGAAATGCGCAGGTCGCGCATCGGCCGGCTGAAGCTGTCCCGCGGCGCCGGCAAGGCGCGCAGGGGGATGATGACTTCTCGATCAGGCATAGGTCCCGACAGTATGCGCACCCCTTTGGACAATGGCTATCAGGACCAGCGGTACAGCCGCGTGACGAAACCCTTGGCGTAGGTGTTGGGTCCCGGGGGGAGCTCGACAAAGCCGTCCGTGCCGGCAAGGCCGGTGAAGTCTCCCGAGCCATTGGTCGGGGCGGGCACGGCCCAGTCCCGGCCCCACTCGTCCTGCTCGAGGCGCACGGGGACGAAATGCGTCAGCGATGCGGCGACGGTGATCGGCGCGCTGAGCGCCATACGCTCCGTACGCGTGGGACTCTGCCCGAGGCTGCCCCGCAATGCCGGCAGCACGTAGCGCGACAGGCACACGAGAGTCGACACCGGGTTCCCCGGCAGGCCGAAAACCGCAGCACCGGAGGGTGCGACACCGAACCACAGCGGCTTCCCGGGCCGCTGCGCCACCTGGTGGAAAATGGTTCGTACGCCGAGCTCGCCGAGCACCTGCGGGACGAGATCGAAGCGTCCCATCGAAACCCCGCCCGAGAGCACGAGCACGTCATGGGTCTCGAGATGGAAGCGCAGCCGCTCGCGCAGCTCCCCGACATCGTCGCGGATGTGATCGTCAGCCACGCGCTGAAACCCGTGCTCGCGCAGGGCGCTGACGATGGCGTAGGCGTTCGAGCGGCGCACCTGGTGCGCGAGCACCGGTTCGCCCGGCTCGACCAGCTCGTTACCCGTGGAGATCAC
>JAFAKO010000054.1 GCA_019235245.1 Gammaproteobacteria bacterium | reverse complement strand
GATGCAGGAGTTCGGCAGCATCGTGAGCTTCGAGCTCCGCGGTGGCGCGGACGCAGCACGACGCTTCGCCGACTCGCTGCAGCTGTTCGCAAAGACGGCGAGCCTCGGATCCACCGAGTCGCTGGTGGTCACCGCGCAGATGATGGGTGGCCGCGAGCTCAACGCCGAGCTGCAACGGCTGTCCGCCGTGACCGACGGCACCATTCGCCTCTCGATAGGACTCGAGGACACGGACGATCTGCTCGCCGATCTGGAGCGCGCGCTCGCAGCATCGCTCGGCTGAGCGCCCCGCACGGCGTGCTCACCTCACGTGCGGGGTGCGCGTATGAGCTCCTACCGACAAGTCCGAGCTTGGGTCGCCACGCATCGCGATCGGCCTCGCGTGGTCGGGCCGACGCGACTGCATCCGCAGTGCTCGATGTCAAAGCGAATCCGCCCGCGACAGCATGCGACTTTGTCCTCTTGCGCATTCGCAGCCCTGGGCGTATTCAGTCGATAGAAGACTACGCGGCCCCGGAACCGGGGCGGCGGCCGGGCAGTCTCAATAATCTGGCATCGAGTTTCATCTGCAGGAAGGACGCCGCATGAACATCGAGTCGCCCGCGATGCCCTACAACTTCGCGGACCTGGAGCCGTCGATTTCCCGTGACACGCTGGTATTTCACTTCCTGCGCCACCAGCGCGTGTGCTATGACCGCATGCTCGCCATGGTGCGCGGCACGGAGCTCGAGCGACTGACACTCATCGAGCTGATCCGCGCGACCGAGCGCAACCCGGCGCAGCACGCGCTGTATCGCTACGCCGCGGAAGTCTACAACCACGACCTCTATTGGAATTCGATGGGTCCGCGCGGCGGTGGTCCGCCCTCCGGGCTCGTCGGCGAGCACCTGCACGAGCGCTTCGGCTCGTACGACCGGTTCGTGCGCGATTTCACCGCCGCGGCGAGCGAGCACTTCGGCAGCGGCTGGCTGTGGCTGGTGTGGCGCTCGGGGACGCTCGAGATCCTCACCACCAGCAACGCCGGGACGCCGCTGGTGCGCGGCGACGTGCCGCTGCTGGCGCTCGACCTATGGGAGCACGCGTATTATCTCGATCACCAGAACCGCCGCAGCGCGTACGTCAAGGCATTTCTCGAGGAGCTGGTGAACTGGGACACCGCCAACCGTACCCTCGCCGAGCTCGTCGCGGGCGAGGAGGCGCGTGTCAGCGCGCATCCGCGACTCGTCGCCGAGTCGAGCATACGTACGGCAGGTCTCGGCGTGCCCTGAGCCGCGCGGGGCCCGGGCCGCACCGGCGGCCTTCAGAGGCTTCCCACCACCCGCACGCGATGCGGATGGTAGGGCAGCACCTCCAGCACCTCTCCCTCGGTGAGCCGCTGCTGCACGCCGCGCCAGAAGGCAGCGGTGAGGATCTCCCCGTGCACGCGCAGCAACGCTGCGCGCTGCTCGTCGGTGAAGCCGAGAAAATTGAGGAAGGTCTCCGGGAACACGTCGTTGTCGGCGACGTAAAACCAGGCTTCGCCGCGCAGCTCGTCCTCCTCGTGCGTGGGCGGCGGCACGTCGCGGAAGTTACAGTCGGTCACACGGCACAGCTCGTCGTAGTCGTAGAAGATCACGCGGCCATGGCGCGTTACGCCGAAATTCTTCAGCAGCAGGTCGCCGGGGAAGATGTTGGTGTACGCCAGGTCGCGGATGCACTGGCCGTAATCGAGCACCGCCCGCTCGGCTTCCGCGGCCGCCGCGTTGCGCAGGTACAGATTGAGCGGCGTCATGCGCCGCTCGATGTACGCATGGTCGAACACCAGGTCGGCGCCGTCTTCGTGCACCGTGCCCGCCGTCTCACGGCGCAGCTCCTCGAGCAGCTCCGGCGCGAAGCGCGCCCGCGGAAAGCGCAGGCGGCGAAATTCCTGCGCGTCCACCAGCCGCCCGGCGCGGTCATGGATGAACACCAGGCGGTATTTGTCGATGACCTCCTCGCGCAGCACGGTTTTGGGGTACGCGAAGCGATCGCGGATCACCTTGAAGACCACATCGAACGACGGCAGGGTGAAACAGACCATGACGAGGCCGCGCTCGCCGGCCGCGTGCACGAACAGGTCACTGGTGTGTGCGAGGTTGCGCATCAGCTCGCGGTAGCGCTCGGTCTTGCCCTGGCGTGCCCGGCCGAGCACCGTGAACAGCTCGCTCACCGGCTTGCGCGGCATGAGCGAGCGCAGGAACACCACCGCCTCGGCGACGCGCTCCAGGTCGGCGTGAAAATACGAGCGGGTGAAACTGAAGACGATGCTGACATCGTCCTCGGCGAGCATCACTGCATCCACCAGCACACCGCTGTCGGTGTTCTTGAGTGCGATCACCAGCGGCACCAGGAAGCCGCGCCCGAGGATGCGCCCCACGATGAAGGCGCGCGTCACCTGGTAGAAGCCCGCGCGGATCACCTCCACGCGCTCGACCGCGCGCCGCTCGCCGCGGGCGCGCAGGTGGCTGCGCACCTCGCCGGCGACGTGCGCGATGCTCATGTCGAGGTCGCGCCACGGGGAGCGGAAACGCACGTCGCCGAGCAGGTCCTCGATGAGCAGCGCGAGCGATCCGTGGTTCAGGTAGGTATTGGTGCCGACCGCCGAGTGGATGTCCGCGAGCGGGTCGAGGTCGTTGGCGACGAACTCGATGTCGGGTGACACGCCGACCGTGCCGAACAGGCGCCGGCTGATGGAGCTGAAGAAGGTCTTGGTGAACTCCGGGTCGGGGAGGGCGCTGATCTGCATGGCGAACTCGGCGCGGATCTGCTGCCAGAGCGTACGCTCGGCCGCCTGCGCGCCGAGTGTCACGCGCAACGCCGCGACGGTCTCCGTCACGAAATGGTCGTACAGCTCGATGCGCTCCACGGCATCGCGCTGGCTGCCCCGCCAGTCGCGCGCATCGAAGCGCTGCGGGGCGCGGCGGGTGATGGCGCGGAACTCGGCGTTGTAGCGCGCGAAGGCGGCGACGATCTGCCGGGCACATTCGAGCGGTCGGGCAGCGGCGGCGGCCATGTCCATGGGGCGCAGGCTCAGTCGAAGTCGGTCGGCAGCGTGGGATCGAGGCTGTGCTGGTACAGCCGCTCGATCTGCTGTGGCAGCACCCGACCGGTGGAGAGCGGCGGCAGCTGCTGCACGGGGAAGAACTCCACCGCGTCGGTCTCGGCGCTGGTGGCCGCGGCGCCGCCGGTGAGCTCACACACGAAGAACAGCTTGTAGATGTGGTGGACGCCGGCGGGGTGCGGGTGACGGTTCTTGTCGATGAGGGCCGCGAGCTTGACCGGTCGGGCGCGGTAGCCGGACTCCTCGCAGATCTCGCGGGCCACTGCCTCGGAGGGAGCGTCATTCACGTCCGCCCAGCCTCCCGGCAGTGTCCAGCGGCCATCGGTGCGCTCACGCACGAGCAGCACCCGTCCATCGACGAACACGCCGCCGCGCACGTCCACCTTGGGGGTGGCATAGCCGCGCTCGCCGGCCCACAGCGCGCGCGCCGACTCCGCGGGGATCGCGAGCTCCCGTGCCAGCAGCAGCGCCACGAGCTCGGTGAGCTGGGTATAGCGTTCGCGGTCGTACGGATCGTGAGTGAAGGCGAGCCCGTTCTGCGCGATCGCCTGCACCTGGCGTGCCCACTCGAGCAGGTCGCGTGGCTGCACTAGAGGTTGCGTATCAACGCATCGGCGAAGGCGCTGGTCGATACTTCCTGTGCACCCTCCATGAGCCGGGCGAAATCGTAGGTGACC
>JAFAKO010000032.1 GCA_019235245.1 Gammaproteobacteria bacterium | reverse complement strand
CTGCTCGGCAAGTCGCCGGCGGAGTTGTTCTCCGAGTTCGAAGGCGTCTACGACACCAGCCGCCTCAAGGGCTCGGGCGATGTGAAATACCACAAGGGCTTCTCCGCGGACCTGCGCACCGCGGCCGGCAACGTGCACACGGTGCTCGCCTTCAATCCCTCGCACCTCGAGGTCGTCAACCCGGTCGTCGAAGGCTCGGTGCGCGCGCGCCAGGAGCGCCGCGGCGATGCGCGGGGCGAGCGGGTGCTGCCGCTGCTGATCCACGGCGATGCCGCATTCGCCGGTCAGGGCGTCGTCATGGAAACGCTGCAGCTGTCGCAGGCCCGCGGCTTCTTCACCGGCGGCACGGTGCACGTCATCATCAACAACCAGGTGGGCTTCACCACCTCGGACCCGCAAGACGCCCGCTCGACCATGTACGCCAGTGACGTGGCGAAGATGGTCGAAGCGCCGATCTTCCACGTCAATGCAGACGACCCCGAGGCGGTCGTTTTCGTCACGCGTCTCTGCCTCAAGTACCGGCTGCGCTTCCGCAAGGACGCGGTGATCGACCTCATCGGCTATCGCCGTCACGGCCACAACGAGGCGGACGAGCCCGCCGCGACGCAGCCGGTGATGTACCGCGTGATCCGTCAGCGGCCGACGGCCCGGCGGCTGTACGCCGATCGGCTGGTCGCCGCCGGGTTGCTCGCCGAGCCGGAGGTCGAGGCGATGTACGAGCAGTACCGCGCCGGGCTCGACCAGGGCCGCCCGCAGGCGCGCGCATCCCTCGGCCTGATCGGCAACAAGTACACGGTCGACTGGAGCGGCTACGCGGAGGTCGACTGGACCGAGCGCGTGCAGACCGGCGTGGCGCCCGGCCGCCTGCGCGCGGTCGGCGAGCGCATCACCGAGGTGCCGCCCGATTTCAAGCTCCATCCGCGCGTGGCGCAGCTCATGGCGAGCCGCCGCCGCATGATCGAGGGAGAGCAGCCGCTCGATTGGGGCTGCGCCGAGACACTCGCCTACGCGACGCTTCTCGAGGACGGCTTCGCCATACGGCTCAGCGGCCAGGACAGCGGCCGCGGCACGTTCTTCCACCGGCACGCGGTGCTCCATGACCAGGAGAGCGGCGCGACCTGGATTCCGCTGCAGCACATCGCCGCGGGGCAGCCACGCGTCCAGGTGATCGACTCGGTGCTCTCGGAAGAGGCGGTCATGGGATTCGAGTACGGCTACGCCACCACCGAGCCCGGCTCGCTCGTGATCTGGGAAGCGCAGTACGGGGACTTTGCCAACGGCGCGCAGGTGATCATCGACCAGTTCATCAGCTCGGGTGAAGCCAAATGGGAGCGCTTCTGCGGGCTTGCTCTGCTGCTGCCACACGGTTACGAGGGCGCCGGACCCGAGCATTCCTCGGCGCGTCTCGAGCGATTCCTGCAGCTGTGCGCCGAGAACAACATGCAGGTGTGCGTGCCCTCGACCCCGGCGCAGATGTTCCACATGCTGCGGCGGCAGATGCACCAATCGTTCCGCAAGCCGCTCATCGTCATGACACCGAAGAGCCTGCTGCGCCTCGAGCTGTCGGTGTCGGCGCTCGATGATCTGAGCCGCGGCGCCTTCGCGCGCGTGATCGGCGAGATCGACGACCTGCCCCCGGGCGAGGTGCGCCGCGCCGTATTCTGCAGCGGCAAGGTCTACTTCGACCTGTTGCGTGCCCGGCGCAAGGAAGGTTTGCGCGATGTGGCCCTGGTGCGGATCGAGCAGCTCTATCCCTTCCCGGGCGAGGAGTACCAGGCGGTCCTCAACCGCTACGCCAACCTGCGCGAGGTGGTGTGGTGCCAGGAGGAGCCGCAGAACCAGGGGGCCTGGTACCAGATCCGTCACCGGCTGCAGGAGTTCGTGCGTCGCACCGTGCTGTATGCGGGCCGCGCGCCGGCGGCCGCGCCCGCGACCGGAATTTCCAGGCTCCATGAGCTCGAGCAGCAGGCGCTGGTGTCCGCGGCGCTGCATTCGAGCAACACCGAGGAGTCGGCCCGCGAGACCACGCGACTCACCCCGGCAACTCCACCTGCCACGCCGTTGAGAAAGCGCTCATGAGCACGGAGATCCGCGTCCCGCAGCTGCCCGAGTCGGTGGCCGACGCCACGCTCGTCACCTGGCACAAACAGCCCGGAGATCCGATCCGGCGCGACGAGAATCTCGCCGATCTCGAGACCGACAAGGTGGTGCTGGAGGTACCGGCGCCCTCCAACGGGGTGATGCGCGAGATTCGTGTACCGAGCGGCACGGTGGTGACGAGCGGTCAGGTGCTCGCGGTCATCGAGGAGGCGGCGGCAGCGGCGGCGCAGCCGCGCGCAACGGCCGCGAGCGTCGCCGCGAGTGCCGTCCCGGCCCGTGCGGCGAGCGCGGACGCCGGCGCCGGCGCGGAGGCGCGCGATGCGGGCCGGCTCAGCCCCTCGGTGCGCCGCCTGGTCGAGGAGAATCATCTCGATCCGGCTGCGATCCGCGGGTCGGGGCGCGACGGCCGACTCACCAAGGCGGATGTGGTCGACTATCTCGGCAGGAGCCCCGAGCCGGCAGCCGCCCCGGCGGTGGCCCGCCCACCGGCCGCGGCGCCCACCCCGATAGGCACCGCGAGCGCGCTGGCGCGGGCGCCCGCGCCGCGCCCGTCCGCTCCGGCTGTGGGCGCGCGCGCCGAGCAGCGGGTGCCGATGACGCGCCTGCGGGCGCGCATCGCGCAGCGGCTGATCGAGGCGCAGTCGACGCAGGCGCTGCTCACGACCTTCAACGAGGTCGACCTCACGGCGATCCAGGAGCTGCGTGGGCGTTACAAGGAGCGCTTCGAGAAGGAT
>JAFAKO010000254.1 GCA_019235245.1 Gammaproteobacteria bacterium | reverse complement strand
GGCGAGCGATGTGCACCTCGGCTCACTCGGCACCCACTGCGATGAGTGCCACACTCCGGAGGGCTGGCGCGCGCACGTCACCTTCGATCACGATCTGACGCGCTTCCCGCTGGTCGGGCTGCACGTCGCGGTGCCGTGCGAGCAGTGTCACCTGACCCGCGAGTACCGCGATGTCGGCAAGGAATGCGTCGACTGCCACAAGAAAGACGACGTGCACAAGGGCAACCTCGGTAAGGAGTGCGCCCGCTGTCATTCCTCGAACGGCTGGCGCCTGTGGGAGTTCGACCACGCCAAGGAGACCGGCTTCGCGCTTTCCGGCGCCCACGGCAAGCTCGCCTGCGAGTCCTGTCACCGGCGGCCGCCGGATGAGGTGAAGCTGAAACAGGATTGCCTCTCGTGCCACGAGAAGGACGACGTGCACCTCGGCCAGTACGGCCGCCAGTGCGACCGGTGCCACAGCACGAGCACCTGGAAAGGCGCCCGGGTCCAGTAGCATGGCCGCGCACTCACCCCAGCCCTCGTCCGCCCATATGGCAGCGCCCAAGGCTCAGCGGTGGCTGGTGCTGCTGGTGCTGCTGTTGTCCGGAACGCTAGCGCCGGGTGTGATCCACGCGGCCGCGCCGCAGCGCAGCTCCTTCGATCACCTGACGACCGGGTTCGAGCTCCTCGGGCAGCACCGCGATCTGCCGTGCGAGTCGTGCCACGTCAACGCCATATTCAAGGGCACGCCGAAGAACTGCAGCGCCTGCCACGGCGTCGGCACCACGGTGCGCGCCACCGCCAAGCCGACCAACCACATCATGTCGACCGACCAGTGCGACAGCTGTCATACCGAGGTCGCCTGGAAGCCATCCGTCACGTTCGATCACAAGCAGGCCCTCGGCAGCTGCTCCTCCTGCCACAACAACGTGCAGGCCCAGGGCAAGCCGCCGAATCACATCGTTACCGACCTCGAATGCGACGCCTGCCACACGACTGTCAGCTGGGCGGGAGCCACGTTCACGCACCTAGGGGTGACCAACAACTGCGCCGAGTGTCACAACAACATCTCCGCGCAGGGCATGCCCAGCAATCACATGCCGATCGGCTCGCCGGCGACGCCGTGCGAGGCATGCCACTCCAACACCAACTTCACCAACTGGCTGGGTGCAAAGATCAATCACCCGGCGGTCGCCGCGATGCAATGCCAGAGCTGTCACGAGACGGCGGCCTACCTCGGCATGCACCCGAGCACCAATACGACGGCCGGCGACTCGCGACCCAACGCGACGCTCGACAAGAACCATCCGCCGACCGGCGATTGCGGCAAATGCCACGACACCACCTCTTTCAGCGCCTCGGCGAGCCTCAAGCCCGCGAATCACATTCCGACGACCGCACCGTGCGCCCAGTGCCACACCACTCCCGGCAACAACACGCTGTACTCGGTGGTCGGCGTCCACCAGGGCGTGACCAGCTGCCTCGCCTGCCACGCCGCGGGCACCGGACCATTCGCCAACGTCACCATCGTCAAGCCGCCCGCCAACCACATGCCGATCGGCAGCCTCGACTGCAACGGCTCGGGCTGCCACACGACCGCGAACGTCAATCCGGGTGGGTTCAAGATCGGTGCGGGTAGTGGTGGCAACCTCACCGGTCCGACGCTGAACATCGCCGGACACCAGACCGTCGCGGCCGCGGTCGCAGGCTGCAACACCTGCCACGAGACTGCGCCCTACATCGGCATGATGGCGAGCACGGCGGGCGCCTGGGGCGACTCGCGCCCGACGGCTTACGACGCCAAGCATCCCCTGCCACCGGCCGACTGCGGCAGCTGCCATACGACCACACCCACTTTCGGCAACAACCAGTTGTCGACCGCGCTACCGACGGGTCATATTCCGATCGCACCGCCGACCTACGCGACGCAGCCTGCCTGCGCGACCTGCCACACGACCGCCGGCGATTTCACGCATTACTCGGTGAACGCCGTGCACCAGGGGGTGACCGCCTGCGCCGTCTGCCACGGCTCGAGCGTCAACACGAGCTTCCTCAATGTCACCCCGCTCACCACGCCGGTCAATCACATCCCGATCGGCAGCCTCGACTGCAACGGCTCGGGTTGCCACGCCGCCAACGGCGGCGCCACCGGCGGCTTCAAGATCGGCACCGCGAGCATCACCGCCCCGACGCTGAACGTCGCCGGCCACACGACGGTGGCAGCCGCGGTCGCGAGCTGCCAGCAGTGCCACCAGGCGGCCAACTACCTCGGCATGGTCGCCGGCACCAACACGACCGCCGGCGATTCACGTCCCACGGCGACCCTCGATCCGGTGCATCCGGCCAGCGGCGACTGCAGCGGGTGTCATACCACGACCCCGACTTTCCTTTCGGACATGACCGCCGGCAGCAAGCCCGCCAATCACATTCCGACCACCGCCCCATGCGCGCAGTGCCACACCACCGCGACCAACTACGCGCTGTACTCGGTGACGGGTACGCACCAGGGCGTGACCACCTGCCTGAGCTGCCACGATCCCACGGTCGCGGGAACCTTCGACATTGCGATCGTGACACTCAACGCCGGCACGCACATCCCGCCGACGAGCCCGGCGCTCGACTGCGGCAGCTCCGGCTGCCACACGACCGCGAACGTCAATCCGGGTGGGTTCAAGCTGGGTGCCGCGAACATCAACTCCCCGACGCTCAGCGTCCCTGGGCATACCACCGTGACCGGAGCCGGCGTCGCTTGCGCCACCTGTCACCAGACGGCGCCGTACCAGGGGATGATTGCGAGCACCAACACTACCGCAGGAGATTCGCGTCCCAACACGACGCTCGACGCGAACCACCCGGCGGCGGGCGACTGCGGCGAGTGTCATGTGAGCACGCCGACCTTCCTGACCAACGAGCTGTGCGGCACCAAGGCCCTGCCCGCATGCTCGGCGGCGTACCCGGCGAACCATATTCCCACCACTGCGGTGTGCGCCCAGTGTCACACCTCCGCGGGCAACTTCGCGGTCTACTCGGTGGTTGGTGTCCACCAGGGCGTGGCCGGCTGCCTCAGCTGCCACGGGCCGACTGCTGGCTCGCTGGGCACCGGAAAGTTCCTCGGTCCGCCGCCCACGAATACGATCACCATTGCCGGCTGGCCCGGCGCGAGCCACATGCCGATCGGCAGTCTCGATTGCAACGGCTCCGGCTGCCACACCACCGGTAACGTCAATCCCGGTGGCTTCAAGCTGGGTACCGCGAGCATCACCACCCCGACGCTGACGGTCGCCGGGCATGCCACGGTGGCCGCGGCGGTGGCCGCCTGCCAGACCTGTCACGAGGCCGCCCCGTACCTCGGCATGGTCGTCGGCACGAATACGACGGCCGGCGACTCGCGTCCGACGACGACGCTCGACAAGAACCATCCGCCGAGCGGCGACTGCAGCGGCTGCCACACGACAACGCCGACCTTCGCGAGCGATCAGACCGGAAACGCCAAGCCGGCCAACCACATCCCGACCTCGGCACCGTGCGCGCAGTGCCATACGACCGCCGGCAACAACGCGCTCTACTCGGTGACCGGCGTGCACCAGGGGGTCACTACCTGTCTCAGCTGTCATGCGCCGAGCGTCGCGACGACCTTCGCCAACGTCACCATCGTGAGCACCCCTGCCAATCACATGCCGATCGGCAGTCTCGATTGCAACGGCTCGGGCTGCCACACCATCGGCAACGTCAATCCCGGCGGCTTCAGGCTCGGCACCGCCAGCACCACCACCCCGACGCTCACCGTCGCAGGCCACACCACGGTGGCGACTGCGGTGAGCGGCTGCCAGACCTGTCACGAGACCGCGCCCTACATCGGGATGATCGTGGGCACGGCCAGCGCCTGGGGCGACTCGCGGCCGACCGCTTACGACAGCAAGCACCCGACCACGGGTGACTGCAACAGCTGCCATACCACCACGCCGACTTTCCTCACGAACCAGACGGGCGGCAGCAAGCCTTCGAACCACATTCCGACCGGCGCGCCGCCCTACTCGAGCGCGCCCGCCTGCGCGACCTGCCATACCACTGCCGGAAACTACGCGGCCTATTCGGTGGCGGCGGTGCATACCGGCCTGACGGCATGTCTCGCCTGCCACGCCTCGAGCGTGGCCACCACGTTCGCGAACGTCACCATCGTCACGACACCCGCCAATCACATTCCGATCGGCACCGCCGACTGCAACAGCTCCGGCTGTCACGTTACCAACGGTGGTGCCACCGGCGGCTTCAGGATCGGTGCCGCCAGCCTCACCAGCCCGACGCTCACGGTCGCCGGACACACGACGGTCGCGGCCAAGGGCGTGAGCGGCTGCCAGGGCTGCCACGAGACCGCACCGTATGTCGGCATGATCGCCAGCACGGCGAGCGCGGCGGGCGACTCGCGGCCGACCGCGTTCGACAAGAACCATCCGACGAGCGGCGACTGCAGCGGCTGTCACACGACCACGCCCACGTTCTCGAGCAACGTGACCTCCGGCAGCAAGCCCGCCAATCACATCCCGACGAACGCCGCCTGCGCGCAGTGCCATACCACGGCCGGCAACTACGCCGCCTACGTCATGGGTGCGACCGGCCATGCGGGTATCACCAGCAACTGCGCGCAGTGCCACGCGTATGGCCTCAGCTTCTACAACATGGCGCCGCCAACCCTGAAGGAGCCGCCGTCCGGGCCCACCGGGCACATTCCGGCGGTGCCGCCCAACGGCACCACCGCCATTGCCTGCGAGCTGTGCCATTCGCCGAGTGTGTTCACGACCTTCTCCGGCACGGTGATGAGGCATGCTTACGTCACCTCGATGGCGTGCGACAGCTGCCACGAATACAACATGCAATGGAAGACCAACAACGGACTGTGGACGCGCCCGAGCCCCAACCATCACGCCGGCCAGGACTGCGGCGGCTCGGGCTGCCACACCTCGCGCGACAAGTACGTGGCTCGCGGGCCGACCTCACGGCAACCGACGGCAAGCACGTCCGCCACGCCGCGCTCCAGCGCCTCTGTGCCCCGGCCCAACACGAGCGTCGCAGCCGCTGCCGTCTCAGGTCTCGCAGCAGCTCCCGCACTCGCCGGCCGACTGGCACCTGGCATAGCCGCTCCCTCTGCAGCGCCCGGCACGCCGTTCGACCATGGCGCCGTCGCCGGCACCGCCTGCGTCAGCTGTCACTCGGCCGCAGGCGGCAGCGGCAAGCCGATCGGCCACCTCGCGACCACCAATGCCTGCCAGAGCTGCCATACGACACTCGCGTGGCTGCCGGTGAGCCGCGTCGATCACACCCAGGTGCTCGGCAGCTGTGCGAGCTGCCACAACGGAGTCCTCGCGACCGGCAAGCCCTCGAGCCACCTGCCGACGACCGCGGCGTGCGAAACCTGCCACACCACCATTGCCTGGACACCGGCGCGCTTCGACCATGCCGCGGTCGCGGTGCACAGCTGCACGACCTGTCACAACGGCGTGCGCGCCGCCGGTCTGCCGCGCGCGCACATTCCGACTTCGCAGGCCTGCGATACCTGTCATGGAACGCTCGCCTGGACGCCGGTGAAGGTCGACCACGCGCACCTTACGGCGACCTGTACGAGCTGCCACAACAACATCGGCGCCGTCGGGCTATCGCCCGGGCACCTGCGCACGCACCTCGACTGCGCCAGCTGCCACAGCTACCCCGACTTCACCGCGGTGACCTTCCGGCACACGAGCAGTGCCTACCCGGCCGGACGGCACGCGAAGCTGGCCTGCACCACTTGCCACACGACCAATACCGAGCAGGTGCCGTATCCCTCGATGACCGAGGCGGGCACCTGCGCCGGCTGCCATGCCAAAGACTTCAAGCCCGCGGCGCACCCCAAGACGGCGAAAGGCGTGAGCTACAGTGCTCATGAGCTCGCCGACTGCACCGGCGCCTGCCACGTGTACAGCGATACGACGCAGTCGATAATTACAAGGAGTCTGCCCGGACCGCATCACCGAGCAATGGATGCGACGCTGCAGCGTTGAGCCGTGGCGGTGCGGGACCTTCCTGGGCCTGCTCGCTGCGCTGGGCGTGGGCGTCGCCCCCGCGCAGATGTCCACCTCACCGCAGCGCCTGGTGGATGTCATCGAAGTGTCCGACCGCGAGGGTCAGGTCGATCTGACCGTGGTGTTCAACTGCTCGATGCGCTTCGTCACCAATCTGCCGGCGAGCGAGGGCAGCGAGGTGCACATCCAGCTGGTGCCGCTCAGCGACTGCGGCGTCAATCCCTTCGGGCAGGTACCCACTGAGAACCCACCGCTCTCGGGCGGTGCGGGCATCGTGACGACGGCACGCCTCGAGGCCATGGCACCGGGCCAGGTCACCCTGACGCTGCGCTTCAAGAAGAGCGAGCATTTCGTGCTGGCGCAGGGCGTCGATCCACGAGGGCTGCGCGTACGCCTCGTCGATCACACACGCGCCCGCGGACGTGTCATGGTTTCGCCGAACGACGTGGTGAGCAACTTCGCCGTCAACCTCGACTCGAGGCCCAAGCCTTTCACGCCGGAAGAGGTTGCGCTCGCGCACCAGCGCCTGCAGGCGCCCGTATTCGTCTCCGAGGCGGTGGTGGATGGCGAGAAGTGGTATCGCCTGCGAGCCGGACCGATCGAGCGCCGCTCGGAAGCCGATGCGCTGCTGAACCGTGCTCTGCCCGAGTACCCCCGCGCCTGGCTCGCCATCGGCGATGACGAGGTGACCAGCGATTTCAGCGCGGCAACCGCCGGGCCGCTGCCGGCCATCGAGCGCATCGGCAGCGATCCCGCCCTGCCACCCGAGCAGCAGCGGCAGATCCTCGCGGATGCGCGCACCGCGATGAACGCACACGACTACCCCAAGGCGATCGCACTGCTCACCAAGCTGCAGCGGCAGCCGGAGTTTCCCGATCGGGCGCGCGCCCAGGAGCTCCTCGGACTCGCGCGGGAGCGCTCGGGGCAGCTGGCGCATGCCAAGGCGGAGTACGAGGAGTATCTGCGCCGCTATCCGAACGGCGAGGCCGCCGAGCG
>JAFAKO010000232.1 GCA_019235245.1 Gammaproteobacteria bacterium | reverse complement strand
ACGGCACTGTCACGCCGGAAATCACGTGTGCCGGCCCCCCCACCGCGAGCCACTCGACCCGCGGTCGCCGCGCCGTCTGGCCGGCTGCCGCCGATAGCGTGCGTGGTGGCGCTCATGCTGGAGAACCGCGCGTTCGATCACCTCTTCGGCCGATGGCCGGGTGCCGCAGGCATCGGCACGGGCCCGTGGTCCAACCGGCCGAATCCGGCGCTACCCGCCGGCGCCGGCAATCGCGTCATCGCGGCCGGACGACCTGCACAGTTCAGCGTGGCTCAGGGGCAGGGTCCCGGGCATTCACTCGAGGACACCAACGTGCAGCTGTTCACGAGCCGGGTCGTGGCACCCGGCGCGGTGCTGCGCGCCGTCAACGATCGTGGCTTCGTGGAGAACTACCTGCAGGCCCTCGCGGCCGACGGCGTACGCGGCGCCGTGGCGGATCCTTCCGCCGTGATGCAGACCTTCACCACGGGGCAGCTCCCCGCTCTCAGCGCGCTCGCGCAGAATTTCGTGCTCTGCGACCAGTGGTTCGCGGAAGTCCCCGGGCCCACCATGCCCAACCGGCTGTACATGCATGCCGCCACCTCTGCCGGCTGGGCGCGCAACGAGTGGAGCGTGGCGCTCGACTCCGTGACCATCTACGAGCAGCTGCAGCAGAGTGGCCACACCTGGGCGGTGTACTTCAGCGATCAGAACGAGGTGGCGCAGTACAGCCGCATCAACACACAGCGCGCCAACTTCAAGCTGTACGAGTCGTCCTTCGCGGCCGATGCCTCCGCCGGCAGGCTCCCGCACTACTCGTTCATCATCCCGCGCTTCGCGGGCTCCGCCGCCGACGGCCCGGTGACCTCGATGCATCCGCCGCAGGATGTGCGCCCCGGCGATCAGCTGGCAGCAGAGGTGTACGCGGCGTTACGCGGCGGACCGCAATGGCCGCAGTGCCTGTACGTCCTGACCTTCGACGAGCATGGCGGCTACTTCGATCATGCCGACCCGCCCGCCGCAGTAAACCCGGACGGCATCGACTCACCGGCCCCGGGCGATACGGCTGCCTTCGCCCCGGCGTTCGCCTTCGATCGTCTCGGCCTGCGTGTGCCGACGCTGCTCGTCTCGCCGTACCTGCCCGCGGGGCTGGTCTATTCGAAGCCGTTGCAGCACACCTCGCTCCTCGTCACCGTCCGCACGCTGTTCGGCATCAAGGGAGCGCTCACGCGGCGGGATGCCGCCGCGGCGGGGTTCGAGGAGCTGTTTCTCGACACCCCGCGCAGCGACACGCCCGCGACGCTGCTCGCCGGGGCGGCGGCATTGCAGGAAGCGCCGATCGACCCGACGCGGGCGGCAGCCGACGATTTCATGCGCGAGATGGCAGGGCAGTGGCGCGGTGCGACCGCCGCTCTGCCCTCGGGTACCGTAGGGGCCATCGCGCCCGCGACGCAGGATGAGGTGCACCGGTTCCTGCGCAGCGAGATCCAGGCGTTCCTGGATTTCCGTGCGCGTCAGGGCATCAGCGCCTGAACGCGTGGGCGCTGCTCGCCCATTTCTTCCAGCCGCGCGCGCGCCGCTCGCGGCGCGAGCCGACCGCCGCCTTCGAGCCGCGCAGCGTGAGGGCCGCCTTGGCACCGGTCACCTGCACCCAACCCTTCTTCGGGTCGAACTTCTGCGCGTAGCCGCCGGTAAGCACCTCGAACGAGCGCGTGGCATGTCGCTGGAGATCGATGGCGCCGACTGCGTTCTTGTGCCCGAACCAGTTGGGTGTGACGAAGTCGGTGACGAGAATGCCGCCGATATCGTGGCCGTACTGATCGTCCTCCACCGGGTCGCAGATCTCTCCGGCCCAGAACGTGCCCTGGTTATCCTGGTAGGCACTGTTGAGCCAGGGATCGACCGCCATCTCGCAGATTTCATGGCTCGCGCCCACGCTCAGGCTCGCCTTGTCGGCCTGGATCGTCTTCACGAACACCTTGGAGATCGGCAGCCCCTCATTGGTGAGATCGTGGTAGGCGAGCGCGTTCGCCTGGTCGCTGTCATCGAGAAAGACCACCCACCAGGAGCCGGCGGGCGGTGCCTGCTGCTTCGGGTTGAAGGCGAAGGTCGCCGCGCCCACGCCCCAGACCGAGTTCAGGTCGTTGTTCCACTGGGTGTTGAAAGCGGGAATCATGCCCTGCGCATCGCCGTCGGCAATGGCGGTGGACTCGTTGATTACGGCGATGTGCAACACCGGGCTCTCCTTGCATGTGCGGACTGCCGCATCCGGCGCGCCGGACCGCGGCGCACCATGGTGAGCGTGCTGCGCGCCGCTGGCGAGCGCGCCACTGCCAGTCTATTTTAACGGGGTAGCGCGCGGGTTTCTGCACTCACAGCACAGGGAGACTCATGATGAAGCTCATCAGCATCACTGCCGCACTGGC
>JAFAKO010000229.1 GCA_019235245.1 Gammaproteobacteria bacterium | reverse complement strand
CCCTTGCGCAGCGCTGCCTGCAGCTTCTGCAGCACCGCGAGATCCGCGCGCAGCGGCCCGAATTTCCATTCCTTGTTGAGCGCCTCGAGCAGCCGCTGCAGATCGCCCGCCGGGTCGTGCATGTCCGGCTCGCGTACCTCGACGAAGTGCAGGTGCACGAGTGGGTTGAGGGTGATCGGCCGCGCGTCGGCGGCCTTGCGCACCACCTGCCGATGCACCTGGCTGCTGGCCGGGACATCGATCACCAGGTCCCCGAGGATCTGGGTGGAGCAGGCGAGGCGATGGCCCTCAGGCAGTGGCTTGCGCTCGGCGTAGCTGCGCTCCACTTCGCTCAGGGGCGAGAGATGGGTGCCGTGCGAGCTCACCGCGTGCTTGGGGAAATCGCCCTGCATTACCAGTACCTGGCAGCGGCCACACAGCGCCCGCCCGCCGCACACCGAGTCGAGGTCCACGCCGAGCGTGCGCGCCGCCTGCAGCAGCTGCGTGCCGCGTGGAAAACGCCCGCGCTTGCCGGAAGGCGTGAAGACGACCAGTGCGTCGGGCGCATCGCTCATGCAGGCGGGCTCTGGCTGCGGCGGCGGTGCCCGCCCTCGCGACGGCCGCGCACCGCGCCCGGGGGCGCCTCGGCCGGCGCGCCCGAGGCCTGCAGCGGCGGTGCCTCGCGGAATCGCTTGATCCAGCGCTCGCAATGCGGGTCGTGCCCCATCATCACATCGGCGGCCATGCAGGACCTGACGATCTCGAGGTGCATCGGATTCATGATGGCGGAAGTGAGCCCGGCGCCGATCGCCATGGTGAGATAGGTCGCGTTGATGGCCTCGCGGGCCGGCAGGCCGAAGCTGATGTTGGAAGCGCCGCAGGTGGTATTCACCTTGAGCTCGTTCTTCAGGCGCTGCAGCAGGTGCATCACCTGGCGTCCGGCGTGGTTGATGGCGCCGATCGGCATGACGAGCGGGTCGACCACGACGTCGCTGTGGTGGATGCCGTGGTCGGCGGCGCGCTGCACGATCTTCTTCGCCACCTCGAAGCGCACGTCGGGGTTCTCGGAGATGCCGGTCTCATCGTTGGAGATGGCCACCACTGCCGCGCCGTACTTCTTCACGAGCGGCAGCACCGTTTCGAGCCGCTCCTCCTCGCCGGTGACCGAGTTGACCAGCGGCTTGCCCTTGTACACGGCGAGCCCCGCCTCGAGCGCCTTGACGATCGAGGAATCGATCGAGAGCGGCACGTCGGTGATCGACTGCACGAGCTGGATCGCCTTGGCGAGGATCGCCGGCTCGTCCGCGAGCGGGATGCCCGCGTTCAAATCGAGCATGTGCGCACCGGCGGCGACCTGGGCGAGCGCGTCCGATTCGACCCGGCTGAAATTTCCGGCCGCCATCTCGGCGGCGAGGATCTTGCGCCCGGTGGGATTGATGCGCTCGCCGATCATGACGAAGGGGCGCTCGAGGCCGATCACGACCTCGCGTGTCTGAGAACTGATGACGGTGTCGGTCATGAAGCCATCCTGTCGGTATTCGCTGGTGGGTCGCGGCCGGGGTACCAGGGCTTGCGGCCGTTGAGCACCCCGGAGCGGTCGATGATTTCGGCGACGGTATGTTCCTGGCGGAAAGCCATGACGTGCACCCCGTGCACGCCCTTGATGGTGCGGATCTCCTGGATGAGGTCGATGCACAGGCGCCGGCCCTCGGCGCCGGGATCCGTGGCGCCGGCGAGGCGACTCACGACCGCATCGGGGATGTGCACGCCCGGCACGTGAGTGCGGATCCACTCGGCCGACTTGGCCGAGCGCAGCGGCCCGACACCTACCAGGATGAACACCTTGTCGAGCAGCCCGAGCTCCTCCACATGCCGCATGAAAAGTCGCAGCAGCGGCACGTCGTAGCACCACTGGGTCTGGACGAACTGCGCGCCGGCGGCCACTTTCTTCGCGAGCCGCTGGGCACGCCATTCGATGGGATGCGTAAAGGGATTCTCGGCGGCGCCGAGCAGCACGCGCGGCGCATAGGTGATCTTGCGGCCGGAAAGGAAATGGTGCTCGTCGCGCAGCGTGCGCGCGGTCTCGAGGAGCGACATCGCGTCGAGATCGAATACCGGCAGCGCCTGCGGATGATCGCCGGCCTGCACGCCATCGCCGGTCAGGCACAGCACGTTGCAAACACCCATCGCGGCACTGCCGAGGATATCGCCCTGGATGGCGATGCGGTTCTTGTCGCGGCAGGAGATCTGCATGACCGGTGCGTAACCGACGCGGGTGAGCAGCGCGCACACCGCGAGGCTCGACATGTGGCAGTTGGCGCCGCTGCCGTCGGTGGCATTGATGGCGTCGACGTAGCCATCGAAGACACGCGCGCGGCGGTAGACATCCTCGGGATCGGCCGAGTCGGGTGGATCGAGCTCGGTGGTCACCGCGAACTGTCCGGCGCGCAGCACGCGCTCGAAGCGGCCCGGTGAGGTATGGCCGGGCCGGATCGGCAGCGGGTAGCCCGGAACCGGCTCGTCCTCGAAGATCACGGCGTCTCTCCGACCCGCTGGCGCACGGCGCGCAGCCACGAGGACCTTCCCTGCAGTCGCCGGTCGACGGCGACCTGCACCTGCTGCAGGGCCTGCATGCCCCCGGGAATGCGCGCGGCGCCGGCGACCGCCTGCAGCCACACGCACTTCATCTCCGGGCGCACCTCGCAATGCCCGTTGGCGCGGACGCCGCCGCACGGACCGTTGCGCAGATTCTTCGGGCAATTCATCGGGCAGGACATGCCGGTCGAGCTCAGGATGCATTGCCCACACATGCGGCAATCAAACAGCAGCCCTTTCAACGGGCGCTCGAGCGCTGCCACCGGGCGCTCGAGGCGCTGGTAGCCGATCCAGCGCAGCAGCGGGTGCAGCGCCACCAGCACCGCTTCGAGAGCGCGGTAGAGCGTGTTGAGACCGGCGGCGTGACGCACCGACCATTGCCTGACTGCGTACACCTAGGCGCCCGCCGCAAGTCCCTTCGAACGGATCAGTGTCTCGAGTGCCTCATCGCTGTAGGCAGCCTCGATACGCGCCGCCTCGGCGGCGGCCTCGGCCTGCAGGTCATCGCCGCACGGTCGCGGCTCGCCGCGCTTCCAGTCGGCCAGGTAGGCGTCGGAGCTGCCGCGCCCGGCACGCATGGCGGCGCGATCGACCGCTTCCTGGAAACGCGCCGACAACTGCGCTTTGGCGGTCTGTCGCCCGTGCCGGACGACGACCTGCGCGGGAATGTCGCGCCAGTAGATGATGCTCAGGCTGGCCATGCCAGGGTGTCCTGGCTCTCGACCAGGGCGGCCAGGCGCGTGCCGAGCTCTCCGTATCCGGTGAAGCGATGCTCGAACTCGAAGCCGAAGCGCTCGGCGATGCGCCGTGCCCGCTCGATCGCTTCCGGTCGCGTTGCCTGCGACAGGTAGACGAGCTTGCGGTAGTTGCGGAAATACTCCTGCGTGAGCTCCGGGTGGCGGTCGAGCCCGAGTGGGCGGACCACCAGCCGCTCGAAGTGCCGTAGCAGGAAATCGGTGAGGTAGAAGGTGCCGGGCTCGTTATCGGCGAGCTGCGCGAACACGCGCGCGGTGGCGAAAAACTCGTAGCAGTGCGCGCCCGGCAGTCGCTCGATGCCTTCCTCCTGCAGCACGCGATCGAGCTCGCCGCGGGTGCCACAGTCGCCGTACGCCACGAAGACCTGGGCGTAGCGCCCACGACTCGCGGCGATCGCGTCCCGGACTGCCGGCGCGATGCGCTCGGGGCGGTTGTGCAGCTCTGCCGGCAGGCAGCGAACTTCAAGTCCCTCCCAGGCGTTGGCGCGCCGCAGCGCCGCAATCTCGCGTGCCAGGGCGCCGCAGGCGATGACGAGTGTGCGCGGCGGGCTCTTCATGGTGGATTCACCGTCGGGCGCTGCGGCGCGCGCGTGCAGGCGCTCTCAGGCAGCGCTCGCCGAGCGCGCACCGCCCTTCGCGGCCCGGCGCGCCGCGAGCAGGCTCTTGGCGGTCTCGACCGCGATGGCGGCGTCACGGCAGTATGCGTCCGCACCGACCGCCTTACCGAATTCCTCGTTGAGCGGCGCTCCGCCGACCAGCACGATGTAGTCCTGACGGATGCCGGTCTCCTTCATCTTGTCGATCACGACCTTCATGTACGGCATGGTCGTGGTGAGGAGCGCCGACATGCCGAGAATGTCCGGCTTGTGCTGCTCCAGGGCCGCGAGATACTTCTCCACCGGATTGTTGATCCCTAGATCGATCACCTCGAAGCCGGCACCCTCGAGCATCATCGACACCAGGTTCTTGCCGATGTCGTGGATGTCGCCTTTGACGGTACCGATCACGATCTTGCCGATCGGTGGAACACCGGTCTCGGCGAGCAGCGGACGCAGGATCTCCATGCCGCCCTTCATCGCATTGGCGGCGAGCAGCACCTCCGGTACGAACAGAATCCCATCGCGGAAATCGATGCCGACGATGCGCATGCCTTCGACCAGCGCATCGTTCAGGGTCTTCTCGGCATTCCAGCCGCGCTCGAGAAAGATGTGGGTGGCCTCTTCGACCTCGGCCTTCAGGCCGTTATAGAGGTCGTCGTGGACCTGCTCGAGGAGCTCTTGCTCGTTGAGATCGCGTAAATTGAATTCGGCGTCGGCGTCAGCCATTGTCGAAATCTCCATGCGCGACCTGGGTTTAGCGGCTCGCGCGGCCGCTGCTAGGCGGATGTTAAGGTCAAAGATACCGCCTGGCCTGATTGCTTAGCGACAGGGGCGTGTCCGCCTGCGACACCCCCCGGAGCGGGCGGCGTTTCACGCTACCGAGGTCACGTTTTCTGCACCCGCCACCGCGGGCTTGCTCTGATGCGCCTGGCGCTCGGCGCTCGGTGGGCAGCCGAACTGCGCGCGGTAGCAGCGCGAGAAATGCGGTGGCGACTGGAAGCCGCAGGCCGTCGTGATGTCGATGATGGGCATCGAGGTCTGCAGCAGCAGCTCGCGCGCCCGACGCAGCCGCAGCTGCAGGTAATAGCGCTTCGGCACGCAATTGAGGTGTCGCTTGAACAGCCGCTCGATCTGGCGCCGCGAGAGCCCGGTGGCCGCGGCGATCTGATCGAGCGACAACGGCTTCTCGATGTTTTCCTCCATGAGCTGCGCCACCCGGATGAGGCTCTCGTGGCTCACGCCGATCTGCGCGCGCAGCGGCACGTACTGGCGGTCGCGGTCACTTCTCACCCGCTCGACGATGAACTGCTCGGAGATGAGCTGCGACACGCGCGCGCCGAGCTTCGCCTCCACGAGGTGCAGCATGAGGTCGAGCGGCGCCACACCGCCGGAGCAGGTGAAGCGGTCGCGGTCGATGCTGAAAAGCTGATCGCTCAGCTGAATCCGCGGGAATTCCTCGCGCAGCGCCGAAAGATTCTCCCAGTGGATCGTGGCGCGGTACTTGTCGAGGAGGCCGGCCTTGGCGAGGGCGTACCCCCCGGTGCACAGCGCTCCGAGCGGAATGCGCCGCTCGGCGAGGCGGCGTAACGCCGCGACTACTTTCGGCGAAACCGCTTCCTGCACGTTCACGCCCCCACAGACGAACAGGATGTCGACCGTGCCGAGCTGCTCGAGAGGCACCGTGGGGGAGAGCTCCAGGCCATTGCTGGCGGGGGTCGGCTGACCCTCGAGGCTGACGATCGACCACTGGTAGACGGTCTTGCCCGTGATGATGTTCGCCATGCGCAGCGGCTCGACCGCATTCGACAGGGCGATCATCGAATAGCGCGGCAGCGTCAGGAACGCGTACTTGCTGCGGGGGAGCGCCACATGCCGAATTTTACACGGTTCTTGCCTGATTGCGACACGAGGGGACATAAGCCCCGCAGTGGCGGTTCGTGCCCGGGGAATCTGCACAGTCGGGTGGCGAATACAGGGTTGTCCGGGGGCTCATGCGCATGAAGGATGCGCATGAGGTATGCGCATGGATCGTGCGCATGAACCATGCGCATGGATCGTGCGCATGAGCCATGCGCATCGGCTCGGACGGACCTCTCACACACGCCCACGGGAGAGTCGAGACTTGGAATTCCGGCCGACAGTGGCGGCGAAGCGCGCCACGAACCTCAGCGTTCGGGGCGACCTGGTCGATGCGGCGCGCGCCGAGCGGTTGAATCTCTCAGCGCTGTTCGAATGGGCGCTCGAGCAAGAGTTGCTGCGGATGAAATCGCGTCGTTGGCGCAAGGAAAACGCTGCGGCGATCGCCGCCTACAATCGCCACCTGCAGGGACACGGCGCGTTCGCTCAGCGGAGGAGGTGGTGATGCCCCAGTTCGCGGTCTACCAGAACCGGAATTTCTACAGCAGCCAGAGCTTTCCGCTGTTGGTGGACGTTCAGAGCGCGCTGCTGGAGGAGCTCGGCACACGCGTCGTCGTGCCGCTCGCGAGGGCGGAGGCCCGCAACGATTTCGTGCTCAGGGTCCTGATGCCGCCCGTCGAGCTCGAGGGCAAGCGGTACGTCCTGATGACGCCGCAGATCACCGGCCTCTCGCGCGCGGTGCTCGGGCCGATGCGCGGCAGCCTGGCCGCCCACGAGCGCGCGATCTCGATGGCGACGGATCTGCTGCTCAGGGGTTTCGTCGCCCACTGAGGCGCTTCACGCCCGCAGCTCGAGGTTCTCCGGATCGTACGGCGATTCCGGGAGAACGGTCGCCGGTTTGCGCTCGCCCAGGATCTCGATCGAAAGCTCGGTGCCGGGCGTGGCGAATTCCGTGCGCGCATAGCCGATGGCGAGGCTCTTCTTGAGGCAGTGCCCGTAATAGCCCGAGGTGGCCCGGCCGATCATGCGGCCCGCTTTGTCGAAAAGCGGCTCGTTGCCGAGCGGGTCGGCGTCCCTGACGTCGTGAACCTCGAGCGTGACGAAGCGGTTCGGGACGCCCGCGGCGAGCTGCCGCTCGAGCGCCTCGCGCCCGATGAAAGGGCCCTTCTTGAGGCGCACGAAGCGATCGAGACTCGCTTCGAAGGGCGTGTAGTCCGGGGTGATGTCGCTCCCCCACATGCGGTACGACTTCTCGAGGCGCAGCGATTCCATCGCCCGCATGCCGACCATGCCGATGCCGTGCGGCGCGCCGGCCTCGAAGAGTGCATCGAAGAGCTGATGCGCATATTCGATCGGGAAGTGCAGCTCCCAGCCGAGGGCGCCGACGAAGTTCACCCGCAGCGCGTAGACATCGACCGCGAGCCCGGCTTCGATCACCTGGGCGGTGAGCCAGGGGAAGCCCGCGTTGTCGAGCGGCGTATCGGTGAGCAGCGTGAGCACCTCGCGCGAGCGGGGGCCGGCGAGCACGAAGCAGCCACGGGTGTTGGTGATGTTGCGCAGGCCGACCGAGCCATCCGCCGGCAGCGTTTTGAGGAGATAGTCGCCGTCGTAGCGCTCGGCGGCGCCGGCGCTCACGACGTAGAAATGCTGCTCGGCGATCTTGGTGATGGTGAACTCCGAGCGGATACCGCCGCGGCGGGTGAGGGCGTGCGACAGCGCCATGCGCCCGACCTTGGCCGGCACCTTGTTGGCGACCAGACCATCCAGCCAGGCTTCGGCGCCCGGGCCGGTGATCTCGTGCTTGGTGAAGGGCGTCAGATCGATCACCCCGACGCGCTCACGCATCAGGCGCGCTTCGTTGCCGACGTGCTCGAAGTAGTTGCTGCGCCTGAAGCTCCAGTCATCGCGCGCTGCGACGCCCTTGGGCGCGAACCAGTTGGCGCGCTCCCAGCCGTAACGCTGACCGAAGACCGCGCCGCGGGCGCGGAGCTTGTCGTACACCGGACTGGTCTTGGCCGGCCGGGCATCCGCGCGTTCCTCGTCCGGGAAATGGATGGTGAAGACGTTGCAATAGGTCTCCTCGTTCTTCTGCACCACGTAGCGCTTGCTGGTGTACGGGCCGAAACGGCGCGGATCGACCGCCAGCATGTCGATGCCGGGCTCGCCCTCGACGATCCACTCGGCGAGCTGCCAGCCGGAGCCGCCCGCGGCGGTGATGCCGAAGCTGTGACCCTCGTTGAGCCAGACGTTGCGCACGCCCCATGCCGGTCCAATGAGGGGGCTGCCGTCGGGGGTGTAGGAGATGGGGCCGTTGACGATGTCCTTGATGCCACAGTGCTCGAGCGCCGGTACCCGGCGCGTTGCCGCCTCCACGTAAGGCACCAGCCGGTCGAGGTCGCCCGGGAAGAGGCTGCGCCCGAACCACTCGGGCACCCCGTCGGCGAAGCGTGCCGGCGCACCTTTCTCGTACGGCCCGAGGATCCACCCCATGCGCTCCTCGCGCAGGTAATAGGACTTGTCGGATTCGCGCAGCACCGCGAGCTCGCGCCCGCCGCGCTGTCGATAGGCTTTGAGCTCGGGCGACTCATCGTAGACGATGTACTGGTGCTCGACCGGGATCGCCGGGACACTGAGCCCGAGCAGCCGGCCGGTCTGGCGCGCGTAGTTGCCGGTCGCGAGCACCAGGTGCTCGGCGGTGATGTCGGCGCCGCCGGTGGTACGCACCCGCCATTCTCCCGAGGCGATGCGCTCGATGGCGGCCGCCTCGGTGTGCTCGTAGATCTCCGCCCCGGCAGCGCGCGCACCCTTGCGCAGCGCCATGGTCAGGTCCGCCGGCGCAATATGACCGTCATCAGGGTGGTAGAGAGCGCCGACGATCGCCGGCGTCTCGCCACCGCCACCGAGCTCCACCAGGGGCCAGAGCTCCTTCACCCGCTGCGGCGTGATCACCTCGAAAGGCACGCCGATGGTGTTGGCGGTGCCACAGTACTTGTAGTACTCGTCCATGCGCTCGCGGCAGGTCGCGAGGCGAAGGTTGCCGGTGACGTGAAAGCTCACGTCCTGGCCGGTCTCCGCCGGCAGCCGCTTGTAGAGGTCCACGGAGTATTTGTGCAGCTGCCCGACCGTATAGCTCATGTTGAAGAGCGGCAGGAGGCCCGCGGCGTGCCAGGTGGAGCCGGCGGTGAGCTCGGTGCGCTCGATCAGCGCCACATCCGTCCAGCCTTTTTTCGTCAGGTGGTAAAGCGTGCTCACCCCGACCACACCGCCACCGATGACCAGCACCCGAACATGAGTCTTCACGAGCATCACTCCATTTGCCGACCGCGCCGGAGCTCAGTCCAGATCGCTCGCGCGCGCGGCCTCGGCGAGAAACTGCGATACGTAGGCTACGAACGAGCGCGCCACCTCCAGACGGAACGCGCGCGCGGAGGTGCGCCACAACACCACTTCGGCCTTGGCGAGCACGGTACGCGTACACATGCCCACGGGGAAGGCGCTTTCATCGAGATCGAGCGGGCAGCCGGCCGCCAGCAGCAGCGGCGCCTCCGGGTATCGCAGCTCGCAGGCAACCTGCCGGTGGCTCACATCCACCAGCGAGTGCGGGAGAGCCGCGAGCGCCCCCGCGAGCGAGACGGCGAGGGATGCGCCGGCGCTTTCCGGAGCGATCAGCAGCCATTCATCGGGCCCGAGCCACAGCGCGGCGCGCTCGCCGGCGGTGATCGCGCGGCATGACTGCACCGGCAGCTCGATGCCCGCCGCCTGCCCCGCAGCAGCCCGCACGGCGTTTCCGCCGCGCAGGATAAAGCGGGCGGCAGGGGGCAGGGACTCGAGCCCACGCGTCGCGCCGAACCGGGCCGGGTTCCGTACGGCAACCGGGCTGCGCGTTGCAATGTCAGGCATTGAGGCGCGCCCCCTTCGGGTCGTAGAAAACCGGCGAGACGACCTGGACGGGCAGCGCCTCGCCGCTCTCGAGTGGCACGTAGAGCGTCTCGCCCATGCGCGCGCGCCCACCCGCGATCAGCGCCATGGCGATCGAGCGGCCGAGCGTGGCGCTGTGATAGGAGGAGGTGACGTGACCGAGCGGGCGCACCGGCACCGGCGGCCGCGCCTCGCTCAGCACCTGCGCGCCCTCCTCGAGGACGCGCTGCGGATCGGCAGTCAGGAGGCCCACGAGCTGCCGGCGGTCGGGCGCCTGCAGCGCGGGGCGCTGCAGCGAGCGCTTGCCGACAAAGTCCGGCTTGTTGCGGCCGATCGCCCAGGCGAGCCCGGCGTCATCCGGCGTGACGGTCCCGTCGGTGTCCTGACCGACGATGATGTAGCCCTTTTCCGCGCGCAGCACGTGCATGGCCTCGGTGCCGTAGGCGGTGATGCCATGCTGCTGACCTGCCGCCCAGACGGCTTCCCAGACCGCGCTGCCGAAATCCGCCGGAACATTGATCTCGAAGCCGAGGTCACCGGTGAAGCTCACCCGGAAGAGACGCATGGGCACGCCGCAGATGTGACCGGTGAGGACACTCATGTGCGGTAACGCGGCGGCAACATCGACATCGACGAGCCCGGCGAGCACGTGGCGGGCGTTTGGTCCCTGCACGGCGATCACCGCCCAGTGCTCGGTGGTCGACGTGAGCCATACCGCGAGCTCCGACCACTCGGTCTGCAGGTAATCCTCCATCATCGTGAGCACGCGCCCGGCGCCGCCGGTGGTTGTGGTGACGTGGAAGCGGTCCGCCGCGAGGCGTGCGACCACGCCATCGTCGTAGACGAAGCCATCATCGCGCAGCAGCACTCCGTAGCGCGCCCGGCCGACGGCGAGGGAGTCCCAGGCGTTGACGTACAGGCGGTTCATGAAGGTGACCGCATCGGGCCCCACTACCTCGATCTTGCCGAGCGTCGAGGCATCGAAAATGCCGCAGGCCTGGCGCACCGCACGACACTCGCGGGCCACGGCCGCGTGCATGTCTTCCGCGGCGCGCGGGAAATAGCGGGCTCGTTTCCACAGGCCCACATCCTCGAACACCGCGCCCTGTGCAGCCGCCCAGCCGTGCATCGGCGTCGTGCGCACCGGGTCGAACAGCTCACCGCGCGAGGCGCCGGCGAAGGCGCCGAAGCTGACCGGCGTGTAGGGCATGCGGAAAGTGGTGAGACCGACCTGGGGAATGGCCTTGCCGAGGTTGCGGGAGACGATGCCGAGCGCATTGAGATTCGAGGTCTTACCCTGGTCGGTGGCCATCCCGGTCGTGGTGTAGCGCTTCACGTGCTCGATCGACTCAAAGCCCTCGCGGTTGGCGAGCGCGAGGTCACGCGTCGTGACATCGTTCTGCCAGTCGACGAATGCGCGCCCGCGGGCTCCGCTCGGGCGCGGCAGGGCGGCGCTCAGGCCGAGGTACGCCGGATCCGGCGTCGGCTTCGGGCCTCGCTCGGGTGGCGCACGCCCCAGGGCGCCCGCCGGTTGCACCCCGTGCCGGGAGGGATCGATGGCCTCGCGTGCCGCCGCGGCGCCCGCGGCAGCGCCGTCTGCAACTGCCGCCGCTAGCCCGAACAGGCCGCGACAGGCGCCGGCGCTGCGCACGCGCTCGGCAGGCGCGCCCGGGAGGAATGCCTGCAGCGCGTCGTCCCATTCGAGCTTGCCGCGCGACTGGGAGTAGAGATGCACACTCGGGGTGTAGCCGCCGGAGACGAGCACGAGATCGCACGGCTGCAGCTGCGTCAGGCCGGGTTCGCCGCCCTCGAGCTGCGCCAGACGGATGGAGCTCACCCGGCGCCGTCCGCCGGTGCCGAGCACGGTGGCACCGGTCAGTACCGGGATGCCCGCGTCCCGGGCGCGACTCGCCGCGTCGCGGTCGCCACTGCGCACATCGGCAATCGCGGCCATGAAGATGCCTGCCCCCTGCAGCTCGAGGGCGGCGGCATAACCTTCATCGGTCGCCGTCACCAGCACGCCGCGCGTGCCGGCACGCACCCCATAGCGGTTGAGGAAGGTGCGGGCCGCGCCCGCCAGCATGATTCCGGGGCGGTCATTACCCGGGAAGACCAGCGGACGCTCGATCGCCCCGGTGGCGAGCACTACCTCGCGCGCCCGCACGAGCCACTGCCGCTCGCGTGGGGACGGCGGCGGCGTTGCGGCGAGGTGATCCGTCAGGCGCTCGTTGAGGCACACGAGGTTGTGTGGGAAGTAGCCGAAGGCGGTCGTACGGGGCAGCAGGGTGACGCGGTTGTTTGCCGCCAGAGCGGCGAGGGCGCCGGGGAGCCATTCGAGCGCCGGCCGGCCATCGATGAGTGATGGCGCCTGGCCGAGGGACAGCAGTCCGCCCCCGAGCTCCGGCTGCTCATCGCAGAGCATCACGCGCGCACCGGCTGCGGCGGCCGCGGTCGCGGCGGCGAGCCCGGCGGGGCCGGCGCCGACCACCAGCACATCACAATGCGCATAGCGC
>JAFAKO010000213.1 GCA_019235245.1 Gammaproteobacteria bacterium | reverse complement strand
AGACCCGGACAATCAGGTCCCGGTCGTTGTCTTTTCGAGACAAGCATAATAGAAGCCGTCGGTGCCCGCCGCAGCACCGGGCAACAGCTGCACCCCATGGGGTCGCCGGACCAGACCCGGGACCGCTACCGCGAGCTCGACCGTGCGTACCGCCGGCTCTCGCTCGAGAATCGCAGCAATGACTCCCTCGTTTTCCTCCGGCAGCAGGGAACAGGTGGAGTAAAGGAGCCGGCCGTCGGCTGCCAACATGCTCACCGCCGCCTGCACTATCGCCACCTGGGTCGCCGCGAATGGCGGAATGTCCTCCGGCCGGCGCAGCAGCTTGATGTCCGGGTGGCGGCGGATGACCCCCGTCGAGGAGCACGGCGCATCCACCAGGATCCGGTGAAAGGCACGGCCGTCCCAGAAGGTGGAAGGGTCCCGCGCATCGCCGGCCTGAAGCTGCGCGGCGCGCCGCAGGCGCTCCAGATTGCCCGCGATGAGCGCGATGCGCCCCTCGTCGTTATCGACCGCGGTGAGATCAGCGCTCCCTCCCAGGAGCTCGAGAAGATGACCGGTCTTGCCGCCGGGCGCGGCGCAGGCATCGAGCACTCGCATGCCCGGGGAAGCCTGCAGAAGATCGGCCGCGAGCTGAGCGCCCGCATCCTGGACCGAAACCCAGCCGTCGGCGAACCCTGGAAGATCCTCGACCGGCTGCGGACGATCCAAAGTGACTGCATATCCTGACCACTGTATCTCTTTTGCGCCAATCGACCGATTGGCGAGCGCAGCCATGTAATCGGCGCGGCTGCCGCGCGAGAGATCGACCCGCAGTGTCATCGGCGGATGGAGGTTGTTGGCGAGGAGGATCTCCTCGGCCTGCTCCGGCCATGCGGAGGAGATCCGATCGACGAGCCAGGCAGGATGGGCGACCCGCGCGGCAAGGCTGGCATCGACGCGGGCGAGGAGCGCCGGCCGCTCCCTCACGAACCGCCGGAGCACCGCGTTCACGAGCCCGGCCGCCCGGTCCACGCCCAGCAGGCGCGCTGCATCGACCGCCGCGTCGACCGTGACCTCCGGAGGGTTGCGGGAGTACTCCACCTGGTGAGCGGCGACCGCGAGCAGCGCGCGGACCGGGGCCGCCAGCGCATCCGGCCTCTCGAGCAACTGGCTGATGGCGGGCGAGAGCCGCAGGTACCAGCGCAGGGTGCCGAGGGCGATCGCACGGACGGCCGGCCCGTCGGCGCTGCCGCCGCGCCGACCCGCCAACGCTTCCACGAGCGCTGGCTCGGCCGATTGGCCCCGGCGAACCACCCCATCGACGGCTCGGGCCGCACCGGCCAGTGCCGGGGCTCCCGGCGCCCAGGGGGTCCTAGCCAAGGCGCCGCCCCGCGAGCGCGAGGCTGTGCGAGAGGTCGCTGACGCTGACCGGTCGGCGGCCGGGACGCTGAACACGGGTCACCGCCAGAAGTCCTGCGCCGCACCGGATCATCATCGATTCGTCACGTACCTCGACGATGGCACCTGTTTCTGTACTTTTGGAGACGGTTTCGTCGCCAATCGCGGTGGCTTCATAGATCCGCAGCTGCTCGCCGTCGAGCCGAGTCTCCGCGACGGGCTCGGGGTTGAAGGCCCGCACCTGACGTTCGATCTCGATCGCCGGGCGTTTCCAGTCGATGACGGCCTCAGCCTTGGTGATGCGGGCTGCGTAGGTGGCTCCCTCGCGGGGCTGGGGGGTGGGGCTGAGCACACCTGCGGCAATCCCCGCAAGAGCTTCGAGCAGCGCCTGCGCGCCGAGGTCCGCGAGCGCGGCGCGCAGCGCGCCACCGGTGTGGGTGCGCAGGATCTCCAGTGGCCGCTGCAGCAGTATGGGGCCGGTGTCGAGTCCGCTATCGAGCTGCATGATGGTGACTCCGGTGCAGGAATCACCCGCGAGCAGCGCTCGCACGATCGGCGCCGCGCCGCGCCAGCGCGGCAGGAGGGAGGCGTGGATGTTGAGGCAACCGTGGGGCGGAAGCGCGAGGATCTCGGGCGGCAAGAGGAGTCCGTAGGCGACGACCACGAGCACCTCGGGATGCCAGGCGGCGAGCTGTGCGTACGCCGCTTCGCCGTGCAGCGTCGCGGGCTGCGCGAGCGGGACCTCACCGGCGAGCGCGGCCTCCTTCACGGCACTCGCGCTCACCCGCCGCCCTCTTCCGCTCGGCCGATCCGGCCGGGTCAGGACTCCGACAACCTGGTGGTGCGCGCGCAGCGCCGTGAGAGCCGGCAACGCGAACTCGGGCGTGCCAGCAAAGGCGACGCGCAACGTCAGTAGGCGCGGCGCGCGCCCGCGCTCGCCGCAGGGACGCGCGATGCGCGCTCCTTGCGGTCCTTGTCGAGCTTCTTGCGGATGCGCTCGCGCTTGAGATCGGAGAGATAGTCGACGAACAGCCGCCCCTCGAGGTGATCCATCTCGTGCTGGATGCACACCGCGAGGATGTCGTCGAAGTCGCGCTCGAAGGAGGTGCCGTCGCGCTGCTGTGCGCGCAGCCGTATCTTCGCGGCACGCTTCACGTCATCGAAGATCCCCGGCACCGACAGGCACCCTTCCTCGGTGCTCGCCTCACCCTCGCGCGAGAGGATCTCGGGGTTCACCAGCACGAGCGGGTCGTTATGCTCCTTGGAGATGTCGATGACGATGAGGCGCTTGTGAACATCGACCTGGGTCGCCGCGAGCCCGATACCGGGAGCGGCGTACATGGTCTCGAGCATGTCCTCGATCAGCGTGGCGAGGGCGGCGTCGAAACGGGTCACGGGCTCGGCGCGGGTCCGCAGCCGGGGGTCCGGAAATTCGAGGATGGTACGCAGGGCCATGGTGCGGTCTGATATGGGGGCGCCGGGGGCCGTGATCCAGCGCACAAGTTTGACATTAACTCGTTTGCCGGCCGGGCTTCCTGCCAGTATACCCTCTAGAATCTCGGGCGCAGGGCTGGTCCACCTCGCCCAATGAGGAGTGGAGGATGGTCTCGAATCAAGTACTTGGAGCTCGCACTACCGCGGGCCTGCTGAGCCTGTGCGTCGCGCTCTTCGGCTGCGCGCATCATCACGCTGCTCAGTCCACGGATGCCGTAGCGCCCGCGGCCGCCCCCGCAGCGACGGCCTCGGCAAGCGCTGCCCCGGAGCAGATGACGGCGACCGAGGCTGCGATCAGCAATGCGCCAGCGGGCGAGGCGCCGGCAATGCCTGCGAGCTCCACCGCCGGCGCCGTTCCCGAGGCGAATCCCACCGCGCCGATGCATTACACCGTCAAGCGCGGCGACACCCTCTGGGGTATCGCGTCGATGTACCTGAAGGACCCGTGGCTGTGGCCCGAGGTCTGGATCATCAATCCCCAGGTGCCGAACCCGCACCTTATCTATCCGGGCGACAAGCTCGCGCTGGCCTACGGCGCCGGCGGCCGCGTGCAGGTGCGCCTGGAAGAGGCCGGCACCTCGCGGCTCGATCCGCGGCTGCGCAGCGATCCGCTCGCGAACGCGGTTCCGACGGTTCCGTACGCGGCCATTGCCTCGTTCCTGTCGCGGCCGACCCTCATGACCTCGGATGAGATCCGTCACGCGCCTTATGTGGTCGCGTTCCGCGACATGCACCAGGTCGCCGGCAACGACGTCGAAGTCTACGTGCGCAACCTCCAGGCGACGGAGAACTCGCGCTTCGCGGTGATGCACATCGCCACGCCGCTCGTCGATCCGGATGACGGCAAGGTGGTCGGCTACGAGGGCATCTATACCGCCACGGCGCTCGTGAAGCGCTCCGGCGACCCGGCCAAGGCGGTGCTCATCGATCCAGCGCGCGAGACCCTCGCGGGCGATCGACTGATGTTGTCCGACAGCGAGACGCCGGCCAACTTCACCCCGGCGCCGCCTTCCTCGGATGTGCACGGCCGCATCATCGATGTGGTCGGCGGCACGGATCTCGTCGGGCAGTTCTACGTGGTCGCGATCAACCGCGGCAAGCACCAGGGCATCGAGCCGGGCACGGTGCTCGCCGTCGATCAGGAAGGCGACGTGGTGCGCGATCTGTACGCGGGGGGACGTTCGATCATCAACACCAAGAACGGCTTCAACTCGCAGTTCATGCCGTCGGTGAAGCTGCCGAATGAGCGTGCCGGCACCCTGCTGGTGTTCAAGGTGTACGACCGCATCAGCTACGGGCTGATCGTCGGTGCCTCCAACACCATCCATATCGGCGCCCCGGTCCATAACCCGTAACCCCTGAGCTCGCCGCGCCCCGCCCCATCCGGCGGGGCGCGCATTCGCGTGCCATTTGCGTGCGGCCCGCGCGGGCCGCTTCCTTTATGCTCGGCGCCGATGGAGACGAGCCGGGCCCGAGCCGTGCTGGCACGCGCGCCCGCCCTGGGCGCTGGGCAACTTCACGAGCTGCTTGCGGCCGCGGGCGGTGAGCCCGGGCGCGCGCTTTCCATGCGCATCACCCAGGGCATCGGCCTCGCCTCCGCCACGCAGCAGTTTCTCGCCGCCCCGGATGAGGCCGCGGTCGATGCCGATCTCGCCTGGCTCGCAGCGAGCGGCGTGCGCATCCTGCTGTCCGCCGACCCCGACTATCCACCGCTCCTGCGCGAGCTGCACGATGCGCCGGCGGCGCTCTACGTGCAGGGCTCGGTCGCGGCACTCTCGACGCCGCAGCTGGCGATGGTGGGATCGCGCAACCCGACACCGGCCGGCCGCGCGACCGCGCGCGAGTTCGCCAGCTGGTTCGCCCGTTCCGGACTCACCATAACGAGCGGACTCGCGGTAGGGATCGACGCCGCGAGTCACGAAGGGGCGCTCGCCGGCGGCGGGCAGACGATCGCGGTGTTCGCGACCGGCCTCGACCGTGTCTACCCCGCCGAGCACGCCGGACTCGCGCAGCGCATCCGCGCCCAGGGCGCGCTGGTGTCGGAGTTCCCGCCGCGTACACCGCCGCTGCGCGGGTACTTTCCGCGCCGCAACCGGCTCATCGCCGGACTCTCACTCGGGACGCTGGTGGTCGAGGCGGCGCGTCACAGCGGCTCGCTCACCACGGCGCGGCGCGCGCTCGATGCGAGCCGCGAGGTGTTTGCCATCCCCGGCTCCATTCACAGCCCGCTGTCGCGCGGCTGCCATTTCCTCATCAAGAATGGCGCGAAGCTCGTCGAGGAGGCCGCGGATGTTCTCTCGGAGCTGCGCTTTTCCGTGCCGCAAGAGGCAGTTACGGCGCCGCCAGCCGAGTCGCCGCGGCCGCGGGAATTGGACAAGGAGTATGAAATGCTGTTAGATGCCCTCGGCTTTGAACCCGCGACTGTCGATGTCCTCGTCGCACGTACGCACCTGCCGGGCGAGTCAGTTGCCTCGATGCTGCTGATACTCGAGCTCGAGGGGCGTGTGGCGGCACTCCCGGGCGGCCGTTATGGCCGAAAATCTTGAGATGACCACTGGCAGCATTCTCGACATCCTGATCTACGTCTTCGACCGCTACATGCTGGTGGAGCTGCCGGAGGTGCCGCGCCGCGAGCATCTGGCACGCGATCTCGAGCGCGCCGGCTTCCCGCGCTCCAAGGTCGAGCGCGCGCTCGACTGGCTCACCGATCTCGCGTTCGGGCAGGACAGTGCCGCGCCGGCTCAGCCGACAGCGCCGGCGCTCGGCGTACGGGTTTTCACTGATGGCGAGCTGATGCGCCTGTCGACCGAGTGCCGGGGGCTGCTGCTGACACTCGAGCGCGCGCAGGTGCTCACCGCGCAGCAGCGTGAGATCGTCATCGAGCGCATGCTGGCACTCGATGCCGATGAGCCCGACACCGAGCAGCTCAAGTGGGTCGTGCTCATGGTGCTCTCGAGCCAGCCCGGTTGCGAGCAGGCGGTCGAGCGGCTCGGCGGTTTGATGCGCGAAGTACGCGGCGATGCGCCGCACTGAGGCGGGCGCCCCCGGCGCAGGTTGACAGGTCCGCGGCTCGTCCGCGGTTTTTTGTTTCAGGATCGAGCGTTTCCGGTACGTCATGGCAGACAACCTCGTCATCGTCGAGTCCCCCGCCAAGGCAAGGACCATCAAGAAGTATCTGGGGCGGGACTTCGAGGTGCTCGCCTCCTACGGGCACGTGCGCGATCTGGTGCCGAAGGAAGGCGCGGTCGACCCGGACAACGGCTACAGCATGCGCTACCAGGCGCTCGAGAAGAACGAGCGTCACGTGGCAGCGATTGCGCGCGCCCTCGGCAAGTCCAAGTCGCTGTACCTCGCGACCGACCCCGACCGTGAGGGCGAGGCGATCGCCTGGCACCTCAAGGAGCTGCTCGACTCCGGCGGCAACCTGCGCGGCAAGGATGTGCACCGCGTGGTGTTCTACGAGATCACGAAGAACGCGGTCCGCGAGGCGGTGGAGCGGCCGCGCGGGCTGTCGATGGAGCTCGTCAACGCGCAACAGGCGCGGCGCGCGCTCGATTACCTCGTCGGCTTCAACCTCTCGCCGCTTTTGTGGAAGAAGGTCCGCCGCGGGCTGTCCGCCGGGCGCGTGCAGAGCCCCGCACTGCGCATGATCTGCGAGCGCGAGGAGGAGATCGCCGCCTTCATCGCGCAGGAGTACTGGACCATCGAGGGCGAAGGTGCGCACAGCGGCCAGGCGTTTCCTCTCAAGCTCCTCGAGTACCGCGGCGGCAAGGTCGAGCAGTTCACCTTCACCAACGAGACCGCGGCGCGCGAGGCCGAGAGCACGCTGCGCGCGGCGGCGGGCGCGCTCGGCGGCGCTCCCGGTGCGCTGCGGGTGCTCGCCATCGACCGCAAGCAGCGCCGCCGCAATCCGGCGCCTCCCTTCACGACCTCGACGCTCCAGCAGGAGGCGGCGCGCAAGCTCGGCTTCAACGCGCGCCGCACCATGCGCCTCGCGCAGCAACTGTACGAGGGTCAGGACATCGGTGACGGCAACGTCGGCCTCATCACCTACATGCGCACCGATTCGGTATCGCTCGCCGCGGAGGCGATCACCGAGATCCGCTCGGTCGCCGCGCGACTCTACGGTGCGCACGAGGTCAGCGAGGAGCCGCGCATCTACAAGACCAAGTCGAAGAATGCCCAGGAAGCGCACGAGGCGATCCGGCCGACTTCGGCCGCGATCACCCCGGCGGATGTCGAGGGCAAGATCGAGGACGATCTCTATCGGCTCTATGCCCTGATCTGGAAACGCGCGGTCGCCTCGCAGATGAGCCACGCGGTGTACGACACCGTCGCCGTCGACCTGCTGGCGGGCGAGGATGGACCGCAGCGTCACCTGCTGCGCGCCAACGGCTCGACGCTCGTGAAGCCGGGCTACATCGCCGTGTACCAGGAAGGGAGCGACGACGCGAAGGTGGACGATACCGACCAC
>JAFAKO010000191.1 GCA_019235245.1 Gammaproteobacteria bacterium | reverse complement strand
GCTGATCCTCGCCACCTCGACCGAGTCGGAGCTCGCGGGCGTGATGGCGCACGAGACCGCGCACATCACCCAGCATCACATCGCGCGCATGCTCGCGGATCAGTCGCGCCAGAGCCTCACCACCGCCGCCGCCATGATCGGCGCGATACTGCTCGGCGCGCTCGGCGGCGGCCAGGCGGTCGAAGGCGCGCTCGCCGCCACGCAGGGCATGGCCGTGCAGCATCAGATCAACTTCACGCGCGACAACGAATCCGAGGCCGACCGGGTCGGCATCAGCTATCTCGCCGGGGCGGGCTTCGACCCCTACGGCATGGGCTCGATGTTCGAGACCATGTCGCGGCACGAGGGGCTCGCCGCCACTTACATCCCGGCGATGCTCATCGACCACCCGATGGACTCGGACCGCATCGCCGAGCAGCGCTCACGCGCGGCGCAGTTCCCGCCCCACAAGGTGCACGACTCCCTGAGCTACGACCTGATCCGCGAGCGCGTCCGGGTGCTCACGGCGACCGGCGACACCGATCTCGCGGTGCAGTACGCGCAGAAGATCGCCCACGGCGGTGACAACCTCGGCAACCGCTACGGTGAGGCGCTCGCGCTCATGAACAGTAACCGCGCCGACGAGGCGGTGAAGATGCTCACGCCGCTCGTCCAGCAGCACGAGGGGCTGACGCTCCTGTACTCGGCGCTCGGCCAGGCGCAGGCGCGCGCCGGACACACCAAGGAGGCGCTTGCCACCTTCGAGCGCGCCGAGCAGCTCTTCCCGCGCAACGTGCCGGTCACGGTGCGCTATGCCGAGACGCTCATGAGCTCGGGCCGCCCCGCCGAGGCGCACAACATGTTGCTCGACCTCTTCAACAACGTGCCGCCGACCCCTGATCAGATCCGCCTCACCGCGCTCGCCGCGAGCGCCGCCGGCGATCCCGGGGACGCCTACTTCTACATGGGCGAGTACCATCTCGCGGAAGGCGATCTGAACCTCGCGGCGCAGCAGCTGCAGCTCGCCCTCGCCTCTCCGCACATCAGCCCGATCCAGCGCCAGCGCTACCAGGCGCGGCTCGAAGAAGTACGCGAGTACCTCGCGAGCATGCGCAAGCGACAGGTCGCCGACAACGGCGACGGTCAGGGTCAGCACGGCGGCGGCCACTGACCCAACACGTCAGCGCCAGTCACCCGCGCGTCGGTGTCAGCCTACATTCCCCGGCGGACGCCGGAGCGCTGCTACAATGCCAGCTCCTTCGGTGGCTCGGCTCCCTATGCGATCGACAATATGGACCTCACTGCCCGCGCTTTGCCTGTTAGTCCTGTGCGGCTGCGCCACGCTTCCTCCCGGCAGCAAGCGCGATCCGCGCGATCCGTGGGAGCGGGTCAACCGCACCAGCTACAAGATCAACGACTCGCTCGATCGGGCCATCGTGAAGCCGGTGGCCAAGGGCTACACCCACCTGCCGCACCCGGTGCAGTCCGGGGTCCACAACTTCTTCGATAACCTGCAGACCCCGGTCGTGATCGTGAACGACCTGCTGCAGGGGCAGGTGAAGTCCTTCTTCTCCGACATCGGCAGATTCCTGTTCAACACCACGGTCGGGCTCGGGGGACTGTTCGATCCCGCGACCGCCGCCGGCATGGAGAAGAACGACCGCGACTTCGGGCAAACCCTCGGCAAGTGGGGTGTGCCGAAGGGGCCGTACCTGGTGATCCCGGTGTTCGGGCCTTACGACGTGCGCGACGGTATCGGCACGCTCACCGTCGACACCTTCGCCAACCCGCGCAACTACACCACCTTCTGGGTCAACACGAGCCTGTGGCTGGTGAACGGCGTCGACCGGCGCGCCCGGCTGCTGCCGCTCGATGCGACCATACAGAGTGCCTACGACCCTTACGCCTTCATCCGCAACGCCTACCTGCAGAACCGCGACTTCAAGGTCAACGGCCAGTCGCAGACCGAGGAGGAGCAGGAGCAGAAGCTGATGGATGAAGCGGCGCAGGATGAAGGCGACAGCGGCACGCCACCGCCACAGACGCCAGCGCCGCAAACGCCGGGGGCAGCGCCCCCCGAACAGACTCCGCCAGGAGCCCCAGCGCCGCCCAAGGAGCCGCCGGTGCCGCCCGCCCCACCGAAGCCGCAGTGAGCGGCGGCGGCGCTAGACGCCGCGCTCGAGAAGCTGCTGTACGTCGCTGATGTGCGCGAGCGCGGCGAGCCCCTGCGGCAGCTGCGTGTAGCGCAGCGACCGTCCCGAGCGCCTGGCAGCGCCCAGCCATTCGAGCAGTACCGCGAGCCCGGCGCTGTCGGACGAGGTGACGCCGTGACAGTCGACCTCGAGCGCGCCGCCCGCGGCAGATGCGAGCGCCGCGAGTCCGAGCTCGCTCGCGCGGCGCGCCGTGAGGAAGGTGAGCGGGCCCTCGGCGCGCAACGTACCGGCCGCCGCCGCCGCCAGGCGGAACTCACCGGCGTCGCTCGCGCGCGCAGCGTGCGGCAGGCTCATTCAGCTCTTGCCTGAGGTCTTGCCGATCGCCTCGGGCTTCTCGCCCGACTCGAGGCGCTTGATGACCGCGTCGATTCCCTGCTGCTCGATCTGCTCGCCGAAGTCGGTGCGGTAGCTGTTGACGTAGCTGATGCCGTCGATCACCACGTCCCACGCCTTCCAGCCCTGCGGGGTCTGGTGCATGTAGTAGTTGACCGCCACGCGATCGCCGTTGTCGCGCTTGACCTCGGTGCGCACCGTCGCGGTGGGCTTGGCGGGCTCGACCGCGCTCGGATAGATCTTCAGCCGGTCGGCGGTGAACTCCGCCAGCGCGCTGCCGTAGTTGGTGAGCAGCGAGTGATAGAAGGCGTTGATGAAGCGCTGGCGCTGCTCGGGGGTGGCGGTCCGCCAGTACTTGCCGAGCACCAGGCGCGCCGAATACTCCGTGTCGAAGTGCGGCAGCAGGTACTTGTCGACGAGCTGCCCGACTTTCGCCGGATCACGCCGGTAGGCAGCGCGATCCTTGTCGAGATCTCCCAACATCCCCTGGGCGGCCGTCTGCACCACCTCGGTCGGCCCCGGCCCGGGGACCGCGGCCGTCGCGGTGGCGTTCGGGCTCGCGGCGGGCGCCGTCGCGGCGGCCGGTTGCGTCTGCGCCTGCGCGGCGGCGAAGGCCAGCGCGAGAGCGACGCCGCTCAAGAGGATCCTGGATGCCGTGCTCATTTCCGTGACTCCGCTTTGCCCGGGTTCCCCGCGGGCTTGCCCTGGTCCGCCGACCCTGCGCCCTGCTCGCTCCCCTTGCTGGCGTAACTCGCGAACAGCTTGTTGATGATGTTCTCGAGCACGATCGCCGACTGTGTCTGATCGATGCGGCTGCCATCCTTGAGATACGTGTCGAGGCCGCCGGGACTCAGGCCGATGTACTTGCCCCCGAGCAGGCCCTCGGTCTGGATGCTGGCGAAGCTGTCCTCGGGAATCTCGTTGTACTGCGGATCGAAGCGCAGGGTGACGACCGCCTTGTAGTCCTTCGCATCGAAGCGAATCGCCGTCACCTCACCCATGCGCACCCCGGCCATGGTGACCGGGGAGCCGACCTTCAGATCTCCGATGTCATCGAATTCCGCGGTCACGTGGTAGCCCGCCTTGGCGCCGCCGAGCTTCAGGCCGCTCGCCGGCAGCTGGGTGGTGAGAAACAAGAGTGCCGCAAAGCCCAGCAGCACGAACAATCCGGTTCCGATCTCAAGTGTTCGATTGGCACGCATAAGCCAAAGTTCCTCTTACAGAAAAGCTGCAGTCAACACATAGTCCAGCAGCAGTATCAGCACGGAGGAGGCGACCACCGTGCGCGTCGTGGCGAGGCCCACGCCCTCGGCGGTGGGCTCGGCGTGATAGCCCTCGTGCACCGCGATCAGGCTGCAGGCAAAACCGAACACGACGCTCTTCACCAGCCCCTCACTCACATCGTGCAGTGCCACCGAGCCCTGGGTCTGCGACCAGAACACGCCCTTGTCGACGCCCATGAGCTGGACCCCGACGAGCTGTGCGCCGTAGAGGCCGATGACACTGAAAATCGCGGTGAGGAGCGGCATGGCGATGACACCACCGAGGAAGCGGGGCGCGGCCACGTAGCGCAGCGGATCGACCGCCATGATCTCCATCGCGGTCAACTGATCGGTGGCACGCATCAGCCCGATCTCGGAGGTGAGCGCCGTGCCGGCGCGCCCGGCGAACAGCAGCGCGGTGATCACCGGTGCCAGCTCCCGCAGCAGCCCGAGGGCCGCCGCCGTGCCCAGCGCCTGCTCGGAGCCGAAGCGTTGCAGGAGGTCATAGCCCTGCAATCCCAACACCATGCCGACGAACAGCCCCGACAGCATGATGATGATGAGCGAGCGGGCGCCGGCGTTGTAGATCTGCTTCACCAGGAGTCCCGGGCGCGCGAGCGCCGGCAGCGACTGTCCGAGCAGCTGCAGCAGGAACAGCGCCACCGAGCCCAGCCGTCGCAGGCCCTCGAGGAGATAGCTGCCGCGCACGGACTTACTCATCGCCTTCGGCGAGCAGCTGCCCGAGATAGTCGGGGGCCGGATAGTTGAAGGCCACGGGGCCCTCGGCGCTCCCGGTCATGAACTGGCGGACCGCGGGCGCCTCGCTGGCGCGCAGCTCCGCGGGGCTGCCGGCCGCGGCGATGCGCCCATCGAGCAGCAGGTAACTGTCATCGGCGATCGTGGCGAGCTCCTGCACATCGTGCGAGACCACGATGCTCGTGATGCCGAGCGCCGTGTTCATCTGCTTGATGAGCCGCAGGATCACCCCGAGTGAGATGGGGTCGAGTCCGACGAACGGCTCGTCGTACATGAGCACCTCGGGGTCCATGACGATCGCGCGGGCGAGAGCGATGCGGCGCGCCATGCCCCCGGAGAGCTCCCCCGGCAGGAGATGCGCGGCGCCCCGCAGTCCCACCGCCTGGAGCTTCAGCAGCACGAGCTTGCGGATCAGCGCTTCCGGCAGATCGCTGTGCTCGCGCACCGGGAAAGCCACGTTGTCGAACACGTCCATGTCGGTGAGCAGCGCGCCGTTCTGGAACAGCAGGCCGAGCCGCTGGCGCAGCGCGTAGAGCGCGCGGTGACCGAGCGTCGCGACCTCCTCGCCGAAGACGCGCACGCTGCCGCGATCGGCGAGGATCTGCCCGGTGATGAGCTTCAGCAGCGTCGTCTTGCCGCCGCCGCTCGGCCCCATGATGGCGGTGATGCGTCCGCGGCGTACCGTCAGGTCGAGACCCCTGAAGATCTCGCGCCCGCCGATGGCATAGTGCACGTCGCGCACCGCGACGACGGCCTCGGCCTCCGCCGCGGCTTGCGCAGGAGCAGGATTTGTCACGCGTGGACGGGCCGAGCCTCAGGCCGCCTTGCTTTCCATGTCGCTCGCGTAGCGCCCGGTGGTCGCGAGGGCCGTGAGCCGGGCGCGGCGGGCGAACTCCTTCTGGCCGGTGCCGAAGTTGTTCGCGGTCCCGCCCCAGGCCTTGAGGGCCTCGTCCTGCAGTGCGCGGCCATAGCTGAAGGTCGTCGACCAGGGAAGCGGACCCAGCTGGTTGATGAGCGAGAGGTGCAGCGTCGCCTCCGCCGGGGACTGGCCGCCCGAGAGGAAGGCGATCCCGGGCACCGCGGGCGGAACGTGACGCTTGAGCACGCGCACCGTCGCCTCCGCGACCGTCTGCGGCGGGGCGCGATTGGGCGCCTTCTTGCCGGAGATCACCATGTTGGGCTTGAGCACCATGCCCTCGAGCAGGATGCGATGTCCGAACAGCTGATCGAACACGGTTTGCAGCACCCGCTCGGTGACCTCGGCGCAGCGGTCGAGCGAGTGCGCGCCATCCATCAGCACCTCGGGCTCGACGATCGGCACGATGTCGTTTTCCTGGCAGAGCGCGGCGTAACGGGCGAGCGCCTGCGCGTTCGCCTCGATGGCGTAGGCGGTCGGAATCCCCTCGCCGATGTCGATGACCGCGCGCCACTTGGCAAAGCGCGCACCGAGTCCGCGGTACTCGATGAGCCGCTCGCGCAGCCCGTCGAGGCCTTCGGTGATGGTCTCGCCGGGAAACCCGGCGAGGGGCTTGGCGCCGAGGTCGACCTTGATGCCGGGGACGATCCCCTGCTTCGTCAGGTACTGCGCGAAGGGGACCCCGTCCCCGGTTTTCTGGCGGATGGTCTCATCGTACATGATGACCCCGCTGATCGAGTCGGCAGCGCCCGGAGCGGAGAACAGCAGCTCGCGGTAGGTGCGGTGATTCTCCGCATTCGACTCGAGGCGAATGGTGTCGAAGCGCTTCTTGATGGTCCCGGTGCTCTCATCGGCCGCCAGGATGCCCTTGCCCTTCGCCACCATCGCTCCGGCAATACGCGCGAGTTCGGTCGGATTCATGACACTCGTTCCCTGCTGACTGGAAACGCAAAGGATAGCAAACCGAGGCTGGCGCGAGGCGGCTCTGCCGGGCCGTTAACTGCGCCGCGGCCATTGAATTCACTTGGTTTCCCGCCCTAATCAGTCCTAAAATAGTCCTACTTTAGAGGTGGTCCCCCATGCTGCGCATTAGCCGGCTGACCGATTACGCGACGGTGCTCCTCGCCACGCTGGCGAGCGAGCCTGGCGTCGTGCAGACCGCGGCCTCGCTTGCCGGGCGCACGCACATTGCCGCCCCGACGGTCAGCAAGCTCCTGAAGCAGCTGCAGCGCGCCGGGCTCGTGAGCTCGACACGAGGGCTCCATGGCGGCTACCAGCTCGCGCGGCCCGCGGCCCAGATCAGTGCGGCCGCGATCCTCGACGCGCTCGAAGGTCCGCTCGCGCTCACCGACTGCTCGGTGGGCCACGGCCATTGCGACATCGAGGACAGCTGCCGGGTCGGGCGCGTGTGGCAGCGGCTGAACCTCGCCATCCGACGCGCCCTGTACGAGGTGAGTCTCGCACAGCTCGCAGGTCTCGATACGCCGCCGACGCGGCTGCCGGCACTCGAGCGTGAGATGAAGGCCGCAGCGACGCGGGCACCGAAGGCCGTTGCATGAGCGAGAGTGCACGACGACTCGAGGATCTGATCGCCCGCGGCTACCAGCACGGGTTCGTCACGGACATCGAGGCCGACACCGTACCGCCCGGGCTCGGTGAGGAGGTGGTACGGCTCATCTCCCGCAAGAAGGGCGAGCCCG
>JAFAKO010000081.1 GCA_019235245.1 Gammaproteobacteria bacterium | reverse complement strand
CGCGCGATCGGCGAGCTCGTCATGGAGGAGCTGCGGCACCTCGATGAGGTTGCTTACGTGCGCTTCGCCTCCGTGTACCGTCACTTCGAGGACGTGGAGGCCTTTCACGAGGAGATCGAGCGGCTGCGCAGCGCGCGCTCCCAGGCTCCGGCTGCCCCGCGTGCCCAGGGGGGGCGCAAGCGCGTCAGCGCCCGCAGCGCGAGCCGCGACCAGCTGCCCCTGCTGCCAGGTGACCCGGCCGCCAACGACGCCGGTCCCGCGACGGACGAAAAGAAATGAGCCCGACCACTCAGTCCGGCAGCGCTACCTTCTCCGACTTCGACCGCTTAGCCATGCAGCGCGCGCTCACTCTCGCTGCGCGCGGACTCGAGACGACCGATCCGAACCCGCGGGTGGGGTGCGTGATCGCGCAGCGCGGACGCGTCATCGGGGAGGGGTGGCACGAGCGGGCGGGGGAGGCGCACGCCGAACTCGCCGCGCTGCGGGCCGCGGGCAGCCAGGCGGCAGGTGCCACGGCTTACGTGACGATCGAGCCCTGCAGCCACCACGGCCGCACTCCCCCCTGCGTCGAGGCGTTGATCGCGGCGCGGGTAGCGCGCGTCGTCATCGCCGGCGGCGATCCCAACCCGCTCGTCGATGGCAAGGGAATCGCGGCGCTGCGGGCCGCCGGCATCGCGGTGGAGTCCGGTCTCATGGAGGAGGAGGCCGCCGAGCTCAACGCCGGGTTCCTGCACCGCATGCGCTCGGGGAGGCCGCTGATCCGCGTGAAGCTCGCGATGAGTCTCGATGGCCGGACGGCGCTCGCCAACGGCGAGAGCCGCTGGATCACCGGCGATGCAGCCCGCGAGGACGTGCAGCACTGGCGCGCGCGCAGCTCCGCCATCCTCACCGGCATCGGTACGGTGCTGGCGGACGATCCGCGGCTGGACGTGCGCCTGAAGCAGGAGTCGGATGCGCCGCGGCGCCAGCCGCTGCGCGTGGTGCTCGACAGCCGGTTGCGTACCCCGGCCAAAGCGCGCCTGCTGGAGAGCCCGGGAGAGGCACTCATCCTCACGGTCGTCGCCGCCCCGGAGGATCCGCGCGCGCTGAGTCTCAGCGGGCGCGGGGCGCGGCTCGAGTCGCTGCCGCAGGATGGCGAGCGGCTGGCACTCCCCGCGGTTCTCGACCGGCTGGGCGAGCTCGAGCTGAACGAAGTATTGGTAGAGGCTGGGGCAACGCTCGCCGGGGAGCTGCTGCGCCAGTCACTCGCGGACGAGCTGCTGCTGTACGTCGGCGCGCGGTTGCTCGGCCCTTCGGCGCGCGCGCTCGTGACGATGCCGCCGCTGGCGCGACTCGCGGATGCGCCATCCTTCACGCTCATCGAGACGCAGCCGGTCGGCGATGACCTGCGGCTGCGTCTGCGGCCGCGGCCCGCGGTCTGAGCACCGGGAGCGCGGTGGATGTTTACGGGTATCGTGCAGGACCTCGGCCGGGTGCTGCGACGCGAGCCCCGCGGCGGCGACCTGCGGCTCACGATCGGCTGCGGTCGGCTCGATCTCTCCGCCACCCGTGTGGGCGACAGCCTGTGCGTGCAGGGATGCTGCCTCACGGTGGTGGAGCTCGACGGGAACAGCTTCGCCGCCGACCTCTCGCGGGAGACGCTCGCCCTGACGACGCTCGGAGAGCTCGAGCCCGGAGCGAAGGTCAATCTCGAGCCGGCGCTCCGTGCCGGAGATCCGCTCGGCGGTCATCTCGTTTCGGGCCATATCGATGGCGTGGCGCGTATCACCGGTCTGCAGGAGGACGCCCGCTCACGACGCCTCACCATCGAGACGAGCGCGCTGCTGGCGCGCTACCTGGCACCGAAGGGCTCCGTGGCGCTCGATGGTGTGAGCCTCACCATCAATGCGGTGCAGGGCCCGAGCTTCGGGGTGAACATCATTCCGCACACGCGCGACCAGACCACACTTGGCGAGCTGGGCGTCGGCGGCCGTGTGAACCTGGAGGTCGACCAGGTGGCGCGGTATGTACATCGGCTCATGTTGCCCTACGCTGACGCGGGCCCGGGCTCGTAAGACCCCTGACGGGCGGCCGTTCTCCTGATGCGTCCCGATGAGCGAAAAGAAAAGCGGCCGGGATCGGCCGCCAAGTGTTGGTGAGCTCACTCGTTCAGCGGATATTCAGGCTCGCGGGCGAATGCTCGATGGGCTGCACCGGCGCACGAGGGAGAGTGCCAATGACACCAAAAATAATTCACCTCGCCGGCTCTGGCACGAAGGCCTGGGCATACAGCGATGTACGACTGCCCGATTCTCTCGGTTTCATGTCGACGTGCCCGAACTGTAATGACGCTCGCGCGCAGCAGATTTACGGCTTGCGCATCCTCGTCAGATCTCTCGTCGATAATCAGCCGATCGAGGCGTACTGTGCGGTGTGCAAGGAGTTCTGGCCGATCACTGCGAACGAACGGGCCGAGTTAGCCTGGCTGCTGCTCACTGAGTAGTGCCGGAGATGCGGCTGAGCCCTCCCTGAACCCAGCCGCATCCCCGACTCTTGCTTCGTCTCGGGGTGGTAGAAGGTAATCGCCGCTGATGTCAGTCAGGTGATCGCCGGATGAATCCCCACCGCCGCGCCAGCGAATCCGTGCAGCGACTTTGTCGGCTGCGGCCTACCTGCGGACCGCGCCTTCACCGATAGCCCGCCGCGTCGCCGTAGCCTACGTTCCCCCTCAATTCGACGTGCGAGGGATCGCGTATGCCAATTGAAGAGCTCTCCCTGCAGGCGTTGCGCACCCGGGCTTTGCGGCTGGGGTGGGTTGCGCGGCGCGTCGTCGGCGACGACAGATTCGTCATCCTCAATCAGTATCGCAACCTGGCTGCCACTGAGGCGCTCGATGCAGCCAGCCTGCGCGAGTGGCTCATCGACGTGGTGACGGAACGGCGGCGAGCCTACTACTGGTGAGAAGCCATGTCGGTCGAGCAGAATCAGGAACTAGGCGGAATCAGGACACTGTGCGGCGCGCGCAGGGCCGAGGCACGCGAGTTTGCCGTGACGGTTCTGTGGGCAGAGCTCGATGTGGCTGGCACCTTCGTGGCGGTGGCCGAGACGGCCACTGACCGCGCGACGGTGTTGCGCCACGTTACAAACGCGTGGATGGCGCTCAAGGCCGCGCAGGGATACGCCGAGCAGCTCGACCTGGATTCCCGCGAACGCCGCGCCTTTCGTGAGACGCAGAGCGATCTGTGCCGGCGGTTAGTCGAGCTGCAATACAGCTTACTGGATTAGGGCGCACCGACCGGCCGGCTCGCGTGGCGGCGGCGCCAATTTTCATGCGGCGATAACCTGCCTGACATGATGCGCCTGTAGTTTGCCGCGCACCTCACGGCATGCAGTGAAATCCTCGCGATTGCGTCCACAGACCCCCCTGTGGCCACGGAACCTGCAAGGAGAAATGGAATTGCCTGACATGCCGTGAGCCATTTCCATCACGCAGTTAGTACCGTGCGGTGCGTCTCGACAAATGACTCGACGGTAGGTAGTTGTGGCGATGGCGCGGGGAGCATCTGAGCGTAACGTTCTGGCTCGCCGAGGTCTCGCGTGATGCTGACGGTTCATTTGCGGGACTCCTAACTCCCAGGAAAGGGAGAACGGCAGGGAAAACCGTTCGAAGCCCCGACTGCGGATCTCCCCCGAATGGTCGGGGCTTCGTTATGGCCGTGGCCAGCTGCCGCTGCCGGCGATCCCTTAAGCGTTCCTTAATTTACATCGCGTAACAATTAGACGCGGCTCGCAAGGGTTCCGGGCGCTCGGGGGGGTCTGGTATGCCAACCGAATCTCAGTTAAACGATGGCGCGCTGCGCGCGTACATCCGTCGCAAGATCGAGGATGGTCTTTTGCCTCTCACGCTCAGCAAAACGATCGCCATAGGGGCCGGATCAGGCGGCGACTGCCCCGCTTGTGATCAGCCGATAACCGTCGAGCAGATCGAGTACCAGGCATTTGGTCCGCGGTACGGTGCAGCGGTGCGGCTTCACTGGGGGTGTCACGTGCTCTGGCAGCTCGAGTGCGTCGAGCGTCTGCGCCGGTCGTAGCAGAGCGACCACAGGCGCCGGCGGGTGGATGACCGGCCCTCTCGGCGATAGTTAGTCGTTTTACTAACCATCGGCGAATCGCTCCATCAAACCGTGCCGCTCCCCGGGCACTGCCACCGCCGCGGCGCGCTCCTTTGTCACGCACTATAACCGGCGCGCGACTGACTTCCTGGGATCGCCCTGTCCACAATCTCCCCGGGGAGAGCGGCGCTAACGTATGAACGCGGTGGTGTTCGGAATGCCGCAGGTGAACACGAGGCTGCTGGTCGGATCGCCGATGACGCCGCCGAGTGTCTTATCGTCGTAGCTCTCGACGATGGCGCGCAACCCGCTCCGGCCGCAGTAGCGGTTGGCCTGCCTGAGCGCCTGCTCGCGCGCCGCCAGCACACCGTGCGTGGAAGTAGCGGTCACGCTATGGTAACCGGCGCCGGCATCGCTTATGGCGTGCCCGGCGCACCCGCTGAGCGCCAGCAGGCAAAGCATCAGATATCTCACCGTTCGTTCCTTTCGCGGCGGTGCAGCGCGCGGCAGCCTGAGCAAGGAGCTGAGCACAAGGCCGCCGCCCTCGCGAGGGACGGGGACGGATACTGGGACGGATGTCACGCGCTGCTGCGGCGTGGCAGAAGACCCGCCGCGGGACTGGGTGAAAGTACCGCTTCTGCCGCGGCACCTGCGCACGTAACCTGTGCCTCGTGGGCGACGGCGCCCGCTCGCGTTATGTCAGACTGCACTCCGTGAAGCACGGCCTACACAAGCGCACCGTCCGCCGGCGGCTCGCGTGGCTGCTGCTGCCGGCGCTGCTGCTGCGGGCCTTCATCCCTGCGGGCTTCATGCCTGCGCATGACAGCGCGTTCCCCATCGGGATCTGCCCCGACGGCTTTCCGCCACAGCTGCTCCACCACGGCGCTCACCATCACGATCACGGCCACGGCGGGGCGAGTCAGAGCGAGCATTGCGTCTTCGGTGGCAGCAGCAGCGCTGCGACGCCGCAGAGCGCGGCCTGGGGTGAGCAGGCCCCGCCGCCGATGCTCGCCGAGTCGCGCCCGGCGACGCCCGTCCTTTTCGTCCGCCTCGTCCACCTCCCCGAGCCGCGCGGGCCCCCGACCGCCTGAACGGCATTTCCTGAGCTGAGTGCTGCGCGGCCCGACCGGCCCGCCACGCGCTGCGTGCCCCGGCACCTGCGCGCTCAACTAGCGTTGGATTGGGGAGAGTTTCCATGGACCGTTCAGTTATCGATGCCTGTGCGTGCCGGCTGCGCACGCTCGGGCGCCATGCCATGAGCGCAGCGCGCGTGGCGTTGCTGTTGCCGCTCACGGCGCACGCAGCCAATTTCAACGAGCTGCGCGGCATCGTGCACGATGCCGATCACCGTCCGGTGGCGCAGGCGCTGGTCGAGCTGAAGGCCGTCAGCTCGGCCTGGTCGAGCAGTACGCATAGTGGGCAGCAGGGTGAATTCTCCTTCGCGGCGGTGCCGGTCGGTGATTACCTGCTGAGTGCCGGCCGCAGTGACTTCGCGACCACGCAGGTACACGTCACCGTGGTGTCGGGGGCGGCAGCGCCGCTGCACGTGCAGCTTGCCGCCGGTCAGCCCCTCGAGACGGTGATGGTGAGTGCGACACTGCCGGCGACCGCGGACACGTTCACGCCCACCACGCTGGTTGACCGCGAGAGCATCCAGCTCACGCCGGGTGCGGAACGCACCAACAGCCTGGCGATGATCACCAACTACGTGCCGGGCGCCTACGTCGTGCACGATCAGCTGCACGTGCGTGGCGGCCACCAGGTGAGCTGGGAGATCGATGGGGTCGAGGTACCCAACACCAACATCGCCAGCAATCTCGGGCCGCAGATCGATCCGAAGGACGTCGACTATCTCGAGATCGAGCGCGGCGGCTACGCGGCGAGCGAGGGCGATCGCACCTACGGAGTGTTCAATGTCGTGCCCCGCACCGGCTTCGAGCGCGACAACCAGGCCGAGGTGCTGGTGAGCGCCGGCAACTACGGGCAGACCAACGACGCGCTGAGTCTCGGCAGCCACAGTCGCGACTCTGCCTACTACGTGAGCGTGAATTTCAACCGCAGCGATCTCGGCCTCATGACGCCCTCGGCAGAGATCATCCACGACGACGTCCAGGGCTACGGCGCATTCGCTACCTTCATCTACAACGTCAGTGCCGCGGATCAGCTGCGGCTCGTCACCTCCGCACGGCGCGACGACTACCAGGTGCCGAACGTTCCCGGCCAGGTCGCCGACGACTGGCAGCGCGAGGCGGATGCCTTCGGCATTCTCTCCTGGGTGCACACACTGACGGGCAGTGCCACGCTCACCAGCTCGCTCCTCTACCACTACAACCGCGCCGACTACGACGGCGCCTCCTGGGACTTTCCCATCAGCAGCACCGCGCAGCGCTCTTCCAGCTACTTCGGCGGCCAGGAGCGACTGCGTCTCACGGTCGGCCGCAACACGCTCGATGCCGGTGTGTACGGCTTCGGCCAGCAGGACAGCCAGTACTTCCACATCGTCTTCAACGATGGCAGTCTGCCGCCGGTCGTGCAGTCGTTGCCGCTCTCGGGCAACGTCATCGCGGCGTGGGTGCAGGACAGCTTTCGCCTCACCGAGCGGCTCACGCTCTCCGCCGGCTTGCGGCAGACGCACTTCGAGGGGCTCATCACCGAGAACGCCACCGACCCGCGCATCGGGCTGACGCTCAAGCTGCCGCCGGACGGTTGGGTGCTGCGTGCCTTCTGGGGGAAGTTCTACCAGCCGCCGCCGCTCACGACGCTCTCGGGCCCGTTGCTCGAGTACGCCCAGAACGCCAACCTCGGCTTCCTGCCGCTGCACGGGGAACGGGACGAGGAGTATCAGTTCGGGCTCACGATACCCGTGCACGGCTGGTCGCTCGACATCGATCATTTCCAGACCCGCGCGGAGAATTTCTTCGACCACAACCCGCTCGGCAACTCCGACGTGTTCCTGCCCATCACCATCAGCGGCGCCCTGATTCGCGCGACCGAGCTCACCGTGCGCTCGCCGCGCTTCTGGGCAGGGGAGGAGGTGTACCTCACTTACTCGAACCAGACCGCGGATGGCTTCGGAGCCATCACCGGCGGGCTCACCGATTTCTCGCCGCCGGCCGGTTACTACGCGCTCGACCACGATC
>JAFAKO010000031.1 GCA_019235245.1 Gammaproteobacteria bacterium | reverse complement strand
TCGATCGACGGCCATGCCGCCCCATGGACGTGGGACGGCGCCCACTCGATGGCGGTGGTCATGGTGGCCGCACGCTCGATCCGCGAGCGGCTCCAGGTGGAGTGGCGCTAGACATGCCGCCTCGCTCCGTGCCGCCCGCGCCCTCAGTGATCAGCCTGCAAGCTCGAGGAAGGTCGTGTAGGGCTCGGCGTCGATCGCGACATAGGGAAGAAGTGTCAGCGGCGCTCCGGCGGCGCGCGTCTGCCAGCGCTGCGGCGCGACCTGTCGCACGGCCAGCAGCTCCGCGCGCGTGGGCCGTGGCCGCGCATCCCCGGGAAGTAACGGGAACAGCACGAGCGGACCGCAGCTGAGCGCCACGGTGTCGGGATGCCGTGTATCGACGGCCGTGAGCGCCAGGCGGCGCGGGAGCTCGAGATCGAGCCGGTCGCCATCCCGCCAGCGGCGCGCTACCACCGCGAAGCTGCCGGGATCCGCGGCGCCCTTCCAGCGATGGCCGTTCACCTCCAGGCGTGCGTTGCTCGCCCAGGCGGGGATGCGCACGCGCACGGCGAACTCCTGTGGCGCGCTGGTGCCGAGGTGCATCGCGACGGTATCCGCGAACGGATAGTCGCCCGACTGCCGCAGCGAGCAGCGCGTCGTGCCGCAGGTGAAGCGGGCCTTCGAAGGCAGGTACAGGTTGACGTATATGCCGCCGGCATCACGGAAATACGCGTTGATCCCGTAGTCGGTCGCGACCTGCGGCAGCGTGCCTGAGCAGCACGGGAAGCGATGGCTGGAATACACCTTGCGTCCGGAGAGATTGTAGTCGGCGTAGTAGAAAGCCCGACCGTCCGCCTGCAGGGGCTTTGCACCCAACACCGTGTTGTACATGACGCGCTCCATGCTGTCGCCGTAGCGGGAATCCCCGCTGACGCGCAGCAGGTAACGCGTGAGCTTGAAGTGCGCGTACGCGCCGCACGGGGTCTCGAAGCTGTTGTGCGTGGCGGTGAGGCTGCGATACAGCTCATCGCTGTCCGCCGCGAGCAGCTTCTCGTCCGGTCCCCAGCCGCCGGTCGGGTAGCTCTGCGCGGACAACATGGCGAACGCATTGCGCGCGGCATTCAGGTGCTTGCTGCTGCCGAGCGTGAGGTACGCCTGCATCGCCGAGCTCAGGGAGTTGACGTAGCTGTAGGCATGCTTGCCGGCGAGCACGTTCTCGCCCCGGGCGAGGGGGTCGAACCAGGTAGCGTCGTCGAGATAGCGCACGGCGAGATCGCGGTAACGCCGGCCGGCGCCGCGTTGCCAGGCGAGCAACAGGTTCTCCGGGTTGGTATAGGACTCATCCCAGCGATACGACTGGTCCTTTCCCGGCCGCCATGGCAACTCGCGATCGATGGCGGCACGCGGCAGGTGGGGCAGCGCCGCAGCGGTGGTGCGCTCGAGCACGGCGAATGCGTCGGGGTCGGACGCGAAGCGCTGCGCATCGATCAGCCCGAGCAACAGCTTGTCGTAGCAGTAGGCCGGAAAGCGGTTGCGCTCGTAGAAGCCCTCGCTGATCGTGGCCGCATACAGCCGGTTGAGCCGCAGCACCTTGTCCCGCGCCGCCGGCGAGCCGCTGATCGCCACGTAGCGGGCGAGTGCGGAGACCCACTGCCCGAAGGTGGCTCCCGGGGCGAACCCGGCATCGTCGCGGTGCCAGTCGTAATCGGGATTGTAGTTGTACCAGCCGCCGAGATTAGCCCCCGGGGCGGGCTGCCCGGCGATCTGTCGGAAGGGCTTCAGCAGGCTGTCCTCGCTGAGGCCCATGAGCACCTCCTGTGTGCTCTGCAGCTGGGCGAGCTGCAGCGCGCTCTCGAGACTGACATCGCGGTAGGGGAATTCCTCGAGGACCGCCGCCGTGGCCGTGCTGGCGTGCGCGGCGCGCGGCGCGCAGGCGCCGATCAGGGCCATCGATGACAGTCGGGCAAACTCGCGACGTGACAGTCTCATCCTTCCACTCCTGCCCACCATGCTCGCCCCGCTCAACGCCCGACATCAAGGTATAGTCGCGCCGTGCCTGGAGTCGGTGCATGCACATGAGGGGAGCGAGTCGGGCGCGCCGCGCGCTGGCCATGATCGTGTGGCTCACCGCGGCGCTGCCGGCCTGGACGCTCGAGCCCCTGCCGGCGCGGCTCGACTATCAGGTCGACGAAGGCCTCAACATCAACCGTTTGCTGCGCGAGGGCGGTGTGGCGGCACATCTGGTGCTGCGCTCCGGGACCGACCCGCGCATTCTCATCGCATTTCCCGCCGGCGACAGCGGAGTCGCCGTGTGGTTCGCGCACCGTGCGGACAAGGTGCACTGGGCGCTCGCGGGCGCGCTTCGCGCAGTGCATCGACTCGACCGCCGCGGTCGGGCGCTGAATGGTCTCGTTGCGGATGCGACCGTGGTGGCGCCGGAGCTGCAGATCCGTGAGGTCCTGCTGTCCAGTGTGCGGGTGTTACGCGACTACCAGGCGCTCGGCGCCGCACCGGCTGCGGTTGCGACGAAACCGCTGCTGCACGGGCGCACACTCAGCTGGAGCCGCGAACGGCTCGATGGTGCCGCAGGCTATCGCCTCACGCTCGAGGTGACTCACGGCGAGCTGCAGGGCGAGCGTATCCGCGCCGGCGCGGATGGCCGTATCGGCCTGCGTATCACCGGCCTCACCGGGGAAACGCCGCTCGTGCCGCTCGCCGGGGGTGATCTGTTGAACGAGCTCGCCGCTACCGATAGTGCCGCACGCGATACGCTCGCCTTCCTCGCGTACCGCGAGAAGCTTCTCGCCGGCTCGTGGCGTTTCCAGACCTATTTCGGCCGCGACACACTCATCTCCACGCGCCTGCTGATGCCGGTGCTCGGCGAGAGGGCGATCGAAGCCGCACTCGGCTCGGTGCTCGCGCGACTCTCGCCGCTGGGCGAGGTCGCGCACGAGGAGGACATCGGCGAGCGTGCCGTGCTCGATCACCTGGAGCACGATGGCACGCGCTCCGCCGTGCCGGTGCTCGACTACAAGATGATCGATGGCAACTACCTGCTGGCGCCGGTGGTGAGCGCGTGGCTGCTCGAGGACGAGCGCGGCCGGCGGCGCGCCGCCGCGTTCCTCGCTGCGGCCGGCGGCGAGGCCACCGTGCAGCGCGCGCGTGGTGCGACCCTGGTGAGCAACCTGCGCCTCGTGGTACAGAGCGCGCGGGCGTTCGCGGCACGATCGGATGCGACGGGGCTGGTCGCGCTCAAGGGCGGGTACGCGGTCGGCGACTGGCGTGACAGCGAGAGCGGACTCGGCGGCGGACGCTATCCCTATGATGTGAACGCGGTGCTGGTGCCGGCGGCGCTCACTGCCATCGCACAGCTGCAGGCGAGTGGCCTGCTCGGCCCCTATCTCACTTCAGAGGATGAGGCGCTGCTGGCAGGCGCCGCCCAGCTCGCGCAGCTGTGGCGCGAGAAGGTCCCGGAGCTGTTTGCGGTGCGGCTCTCGCACCAGGCGGCCGTGGCTGCGATCCGCGCCTATGCCGGCGCTCAGGGCGTCGCGCCCGAGCCGGCACTCGATGCGCTGGGGACCGGGGAGCTGCGCTTTGCGGCGCTGGCGCTCGATGCGGCCGGCAGGCCGATACCGGTGATGCATTCGGATGAGGGGTTTGCGCTGCTGTTCGACGATCTGCCGGCGACGCGCGTCGATGAGGCGGTACGGGCGCTGCTGCGCCCATTCCCGGCCGGGCTCATGACCGGGGTCGGCATGCTGGTTGCCAACCCGGCCTTTTGCGCGGCGCCGCTCCAGGAGAGCTTCAGCCGCAATGCCTATCACGGCACGGTCGTGTGGTCGTGGCAGCAGGCACTGTTCGCGGCCGGTCTCGCGCGGCAGCTCGGCCGGCCGGACCTGCCTGGCGCGGTGCGCGCGGATCTCGTCAGTGCGCAACGGGTGCTGTGGTCTGCGATCGACGCCACCCGCTCGATGAGCAATTCCGAGCTCTGGTCCTGGTCATACGCGGACGGACGCTTCGCGGTGGCACCCTTCGGCTCGGCGGCCGCGGACGTGGACGAGTCCGACGCGGCGCAGCTGTGGAGCACGGCCTACCTCGCCGTCAGGCCGGCCGTGGTGGTGGGCTCGGTGCTGGGGACGCGCGTCGCCGCACGTACGCCCGGCGGGATGCAGTTGGCAGCGGGGGAGGCCCCACCGCAATGAAAGGGCGTCCGCTCCGCGGCATGCGGGCGCTGGCGTGCGTGGTGCTGCTCGCGAGCGCCGCGGTGCGCGCCGCGGACGATCCGGGGTTTCAGCTCAGCGCCGGCTTCGAGAGCCTGCCGAACTATTTCCCCGGTTATCTCGGCAACGGCTATCTCTCGACACTCACCGCGCCGCGCGGGACCGAGCCCACCCGCGCCTATCTTGCGGGGTTCATGGACTACGCACCGGGCGACATGTCGCGTCCCGCGGCCATTCCGGCCTGGACCGAGATCGACTTCAATCCCGGGGCTGCCGATGAGCGCTACGGCTGGCTCAATCGCGCCGCCCTCAGTGAGCGTCACTTCACGCAGTACCGCCAGACGCTCGATCTGCGGGCGGCGACGCTCACCACCTCCTACGAGTACCACGATCGTGGGCGAGCGACCGCCATCGAGGTGCGGACGTTCGTGAGCGAGGCAGCGCCACACCTGGCCGCGACCACGCTGTCCTTCACGCCCGACTACGACGGCACGGTGCAGCTGTCGTTCGCACTGCTGCTGTGGGCCGAATATGCGCCACGGTTTCCGCTCGCACAGCTGAGCGGACCGGAGATGGAGGAGGCCGTCGCGGCCGCGGGCCTCACGCTCGAGCCGCAGCCGCCGGCGGGAGCCGACCGTGCGGCCGTCTGGTACCCGGGCTACACCGCGGTGCGATCGAGCGATGGCGATGCCGCATCACTCTCGCTGTGGCTCGATGGGGCGGCCGAGCACGGGCTGCCGATGGCGATGGCCGCCACCGTGGCGCTTCCGCAGGGAGTACCCGCAGAGCAGGTGCGGTTGCGCAAGGACCGCTACCGGCTGGCGCTCGATGTGAGCATGAAGGTCGAGCGCGGTCACACCTACGTCCTGACCAAGTACGTCGCCGTCTCGCGCAGCGGCTGGGGGGGCACGGCGGAGCAGGACCTCGCGCTCGCGCGGCAGGCGCGCGCCGCGGGTGTCGAAGCGCTGCTACAGCAGCAGCGCGCCGCCTGGGAGGCGCTCTGGCAGTCCGATGTGCTGATCGACGGCGATCGCCAGGCGCAGCAGGTGGTGCATTCCGAGCTCTACTACCTGCTCGCGAGCTCGAGCGAGCAGACGGCGTGGCCGGGGGGCGCCTGCGCGCTCACGCCCGGCTACGCCAACCATGCTTTCTGGGACAGCGACACCTGGATCATGCCGGCATTGCTGCTGCTGCATCCGCAGCGGGCACGATCGTTGCTCGCCTTTCGCACCCGCACGCTGCAGGCGGCCCGTGAGCGCGCGCGGCAACACGGCTTCGCGGGCGCCATGTTTCCGTGGGAGTCCGATCCGGAGAATGGCAGCGAGCAGACGCCGCATTCCGCGGTGGTGCTCGCGGACACCGAGATACACGTCAACGCGGACGTTGCCATCGCGCAGTGGCAGTACTACCTCGCCACCCACGACCGTGCATGGCTCGCAGCACAGGGCTGGCCGGTGATTCGCGAGGTGGCGCGCTTCTGGGCGAGCCGCGCCAGCTGGAATCCCGGCGCGCGCCGCTACGAGATCCTGCACGTCACCTCGGTCGCCGAATCCAACAACGACATTCCCAACGACACCTTCACCAATGTCTCGGCCGCGCGTGCGCTGCAGATCGCAACCGCTGCCGCCGGGCTCGTCGGCGAACGGCCGGACCCGCAGTGGCAGCGCATCGCCACCGGCCTCTACATTCCCTTCGCCCCGGGCGGGCAACACCATCTGCCGTTCGATCCAGCGGTCGCTGGCCACAACGAGGACTTCGGCGGCGGCCCGCTCGCGCTGCTGTTCCTGCCATCGCTCGACCTGCCGATGGGCCCCGAGCTGCGGCGCGGTGATTATGAGTACGGCATCCGCCCCAACGCCGCCGAGCGGGTGGGTGCCGCGCCCATGGGCATCGCACCGCGTACCGTCGCCGCGGCAATGGTCGGGAGCGAGGTGGACGCGGCCGCGTGGTTCGCTACCAACTTCACCGGCGGCTCGCTCAAGCCGCCCTTCAACGTACGCACCGAGACCGCGAATAACAACGCCGGTTATTTCAACACCGGCTCGGGCGGCTACCTGCAGAGCCTGCTCTACGGCTTCAGCGGACTGCGCATCCGCGAGGGCGGCCTGGTGGAGGCCTATGCGCCGGTGCTTCCCGCAGGCTGGAAATCCCTCACCCTGCGCAACATCTCCTTCCGCGGCGCGCGACTCGACATCCGCATCGCGCGCGATGCCGCCGGCCGCGTGCGGGTGACCCGCACCGTGCACTGACATGCGCAACGCAATGGCACGGCTCCCGCTCCTCGCACTGCTCGGTTGTGCCGCACTGGGGGCCGCGGAGATCGCCGCCGCAGAGGCGCAGCCGCGCAGCGCAGCGCCCGCAGCCGCCCAGCCCTCACCGCCGCAGGTGCTGTTCCACGGGCTGTTCGCCGCCGTGCAGTCGGCGCAGGTGTTCTCCGACAGCAAGACCTTCGCCGACGCGACTCCCGACTCAGCGCCGGCGCAGATCCTCACCCAGTACCGTGCGCAGCGGCCGCAGTCGGTCGACGCGCTGCGCAGCTTCGTCGCGGCGCACTTCCAGATTCCCGCCGCTGCCGAGGCCAGCACGGAAGCCGGCCCGATCAGCCCGGTCGCCACGCATATCGATGAGCTTTGGCAGCAGCTCACCCGCGAGACGCCGGCCGTACCGCGCTGGTCCTCGCTCCTGGCGCTGCCGCGGCCCTACGTCGTGCCGGGCGGCCGCTTTCGCGAGATCTACTACTGGGATTCCTATTTCACGATGCTCGGGCTCATCGAGAGCGGGCGCCAGGACCTGGTGAGAAGCATGGTGGAGGACTTCGCCCACCTCATCGACAGCTTCGGCCACATCCCGAACGGCACGCGCACCTATTACCTCAGCCGCTCGCAGCCGCCATTCTTCTACCTCATGGTCGGATTGCTGGAGGTCGCCGACCCGGCGGCGGCCTTTGCCCGCTACCTGCCGCAGCTGCGACGCGAGCATGCCTTCTGGATGCGCGGCGCGGAAGGCCTGAAGCCCGGCAGCGCCCGTCGGCGCGTGGTGTGCATGGCCGATGGATCGATCCTCAACCGTTACTGGGACGACCTCGACACGCCGCGCGATGAGTCGTGGCGCGAGGATACCGCGCTCGCCCGCGAGAGCGGCCGGGAGCCGCGGCAGCTGTTCCGTGACCTGCGCGCCGCAGCCGAGAGCGGCTGGGATTTCAGCTCACGCTGGCTCGCCGACGCGCGCACCCTCGCGAGCATCGACACCACCCAGATCGTGCCGGTCGACCTCAACAGCCTGCTGTTCGGGCTCGAGCAGGCGATTCGTGCCGGCTGCGAGCGCGCGCACGATACGGGCTGCGTCGAGGACTTTGCGCAGCGCGCCGCACAGCGGCGCGCCGCGATCGACCGCTACCTGTGGGACGAGCCGAGCGGCGCCTATCTGGACTATCAGCGCGTGCAGCGCGCCCCCGTGAAGCGCCTCTCGGCCGCCACGCTCTATCCGCTGTTCGTGTCGCTCGCCTCGGCGAGCCAGGCGCGCGCGGTCGCTGCCAGCGTGAAATCGAGCCTGCTGCGTGCCGGAGGCATCGTCACGACGCCGCTCGAGACCGGGCAGCAGTGGGATGCGCCCAACGGCTGGGCCCCGGTGCAATGGATCGCGGTGGAAGGATTCAGGGGGTACCACGCCACGCGCCTCGCGGCGAGCATCGCCTGTCGCTGGATGCTGAACGTCACGCGCGTCTACCGCGCGAGCGGCAAGCTGGTCGAGAAGTACGATGTGATCGCGACCGACCGCCAGGGCGGGGGCGGGGAGTATCCGACCCAGGACGGCTTTGGCTGGACCAATGGAGTTATGCGTAAACTGATGGTGCTGTACCCCGCGGACACTGCGGTCGCCAGCGCCGAGCAATGCCCGAAGACAGAGGACGTGACTCCATGAGCAAACAGCCCGAGAGCGGACCGCCGCAGGCACCCGCGACGCCCTGGTCGAACGTACGCGAGCTGCGGCTGTTCGTCTTCGCGCTGTTCTTCATATTCGGCGGCATCACGAGTCTCAACGACGTGATCATTCCGAAGCTGAAGGGACTGTTCATCCTTTCCTACGCGGAGGTCATGCTGGTCCAAACCGCGTTCTTCGCCGCCTATTTCCTCATCTCGATCCCGGGCGCGGAGATCGTGCGGCACATCGGCTATATGCGTACCGCTACGCTCGGCCTCCTGACGATGATGGTCGGATGCCTGCTGTTCGTGCCGGCCTCCTCCGCCGGCTCCTTCGGATTGTTCCTCGGCGCGCTGTTCGTGCTGGCATCGGGCATCACCATCGTGCAGGTCGTCGCCAACCCGCTGATCTCCATGCTGGGAGACCCGCGGACGGCGCACAGCCGACTCACCTTCGCGCAGGCCTTCAACTCCCTCGGCACCACGGTATTCCCCTACGTCGGCTCGATCCTCATTCTCGGCAGCCTCGCCACGGTGGACCCCAAGACCCTCACCGGGGCGGCACTCAACGCGTATCGCACCGCCGAGACGCACACCATCGTCACGACCTACCTGGGGCTCGCGGCGATTTTGCTCATCGTGGCCATCGCCGTCTGGCTGCACCGCAACCGGCTGAAGGAGCAGCACGATCGCAGCGGCGGCATGTTCCACGCCTTCGGGCTGCTGCGGCAAACGCGCTTCGCGTTCGGTGCGCTATGCATTTTCCTCTACGTCGGGGCGGAGGTGGCGATTGGCTCCTTGCTGGTGAACTACCTGATGCAGCCTTCGACTCTCGCTCTCGGGCAGGAAGCGGCCGGCAAGCACGTGCCTTTTTACTGGGGCGGCGCGCTGCTCGGACGGTTCGTCGGCTCGGGCCTGCTGCGGTTGTTTGCGCCGGGCAAGGTGCTCGCCTGCGTCGCTACGGGCGCCATCACCCTGATCCTCATTTCGGCGAACACCGCCGGCGCCGCGTCCGGGTGGACGTTGCTCGCGGTGGGACTGATGAATTCCATCATGTTCCCGACCATCTTCAGTCTTGCCAGCGAGGGACTCGGCCAGCGCGCCGCGGAGGGTGCCGGAGTGATCGGCGTCGCGATCGTCGGTGGTGCGGTCGTGCCGCCCCTCACCGGCGCGCTCGCCGACCTCACGGGGAGCCTGCATTTTGCACTCATCCTGCCGGCGCTGTGCTACGCGGTGATCCTCGCCTACGGCGTCTACGCCCGGCGGCCGCTGCGCAGCGGTCTGGCACCGGCCGTCGCGATGCATTGAGGCCGGCCACCGTGTGGTTGCGGATCTGGCCGCTCGCCGCCCTGGTGGTGCTGGGCACGGCTACCGCGCGCGAGCGCTGGTCGCAGCAGCAGGCGGCCGACTGGTACGGGCGCCAGCCGTGGATACTCGGCGCCAACTACATCCCGGCGAGCGCGATCAACCAGCTCGAGATGTGGCAGGCCGAGACCTTCGATCCGCAGCGAATCGATCTCGAGCTCGGCTGGGCGGAAGCGATCGGCATGAACACCATGCGGGTGTTCCTGCACGATCTGCTGTGGCGGCAGGATGCGCCGGGCTTGACGCACCGCCTCGACACCTTCCTCGCGATCGCGGCGCGTCATCACATGCGCATTCTCCTCGTGCTGTTCGATTCGGTGTGGGACCCGCGCGCGGAGCTTGGTAAACAACACGCCCCGGTCGCTGGGGTGCATAACTCAGGCTGGGTGCAGAGTCCAAGCGCCACGGTACTTTCGAGCCCGGCCGAGTACCCGCGACTCGAGGCTTATGTGCGGGGAATCGTCGGTGCCTTCGCCACCGATGAGCGGGTCCTCGGTTGGGACCTCTGGAACGAGCCTCCCTACTCGGACGAGGTCGGCGGAAACTACGCAGCGTTCGAAGCCCGCGAGAAGGGGCAAAAGGTCCGAGCGCTTCTGCCCAGGGTTTACGCCTGGGCGCGCGCGGCGGGTGCGACGCAACCCCTCACGAGTGGCCTGTGGGGTGAGGCATGGCAGAGCGCGCGGGCGCTGCCGGAGACCGCGACGATCCAGCTGCAGGAATCGGACGTGCTCTCATTTCACAGCTACGACAAGCCCGCGGCTTTCGAGCGCGAGGTCATCGCGCTGGGCCACCATCACCGCCCGCTCATCTGTACCGAATACATGGCACGCACGGTGGGCAGCACCTTCGAGGGGACGCTGCCGCTCGCGCACAAGTACCACGTCGGAGCGATCAATTGGGGCCTGGTCGCAGGCAAGACCCAGACCATCTATCCGTGGGACTCCTGGCAGAAAAGATACACGCACGAGCCGACGCCATGGTTTCACGATATTTTCCGAGCCGACGGCCGTCCGTACGATCCGAAGGAGACGAGCCTGATCCGGGCGATGAGCGGTACGAAGCGCTCGAATAGGGAGGCAAGCTCGCCGTGACCCAAGCTGTGCGCCGATGGCTTCTGGTGTTGGCGTGCTGCGGTACCGCGGCAGCAAACGCACAGTCGCGCCCGCTGGTGGTCGAGCTCTTCACCTCGCAGGGCTGCAGCTCCTGCCCGCCGGCCGACGCCCGGCTCGGACAGTGGAGTGCCCGCCATGATGTGATCGCGCTCGCCTTTCATGTGGATTATTGGGACGAGCTCGGCTGGCGGGATCGGTTTGCCCTCCCGCAGTCGGTGGAGCGACAGGACAACTACGCACGAGCACTCCACCACGCGACCGTCTACACCCCCGAGCTCGTCATCGACGGGCGCTTCGATGCGCTCGGTACCGACGACAGCGCCGTGGAGCGTGCGCTCGCCGCGCCGCGCAGCAGCGGACCGCTCACGCTCTCGCTGCAGAACGACGCGGTACTCATCGCCCTCGGAGCCTCGCCGCAGGCAGCGCCCTGTGATGTATGGCTCGTGCCTTACCTGCGGCACGCACGCTCCGCCATCGGCCGGGGTGAGAACGCCGGGCGTACTCTCGAGGAATTCAACATCGTGCGCGAGCTGCGCGCCCTCGGCGGCTGGACCGGCGACGCCAGGGCTTTCCGGGTGACGCGTTCCTCCCTGCCGGCGGACGCCACCGACATCGCGGTGCTCGTGCAGCGCGCGGGGCAGGGCCCGATCATCGCAGCCACGGCACAGGCGCTGCGCTGACCGCGACTGCCGCGCACTCGCGGTTGTATCATCGGCAGCTGCTTATGACGACCGGCCGCGCCACTCTCACGGTGCTCACCGTCCTCTGCCTGGGGATCACCTCCTGGGCACTGGCAAGCGAGCGCGATTCGGTGACGACCCGGGTTGGGAACGACCTGTTCCTCGCCGGCTCCGACGTGCGGGTCACCGCCGGATCGCCCGGCGATGCGTTGCTCGCTGGTGGCTGGATCTCCACCGCCGGCACGGTTCACGGCGATGAGGTGGCCACCGGAGGGCAGCTGAACCTCGGCGCGGATGTCGATGGCGGCGTCTACGCCGCCGGTGGCCGTGTGCATCTCGATGGCAGGGTGGCTCACAACGCCCGCCTGGCCGGTGGTCACGTGGAGCTCGGACCGCAAGCCGAAGTGCAGGGCGGCGTCAGCATCGGCGGCGGGGAAGTCGCGGTGAACGGCCGGGTCGCGAAATACCTGCAGATCGGCGCCGGCCGCACCCGCATCGACGCGCCGGTGGGCGGCGATGTCGAGGTGGCGAGCGGTCAGCTCACTGTCGGACCGCACGCCGTCATCGACGGAGCGCTCACCTACTACGGGCCGCAACCCGCGGACATCGACGGTGGCGCGCAGATACGCGGCGGAACTCACTACATCGAGCGCAAGCGCTGGCAGCGTCCGGGCCACCACCGGGCCTTCGGCGCGGCGTCCTGGGTCTGGCTCGCCGGCTGGGTCGTCGCCGGCGGCATCCTCAGCGCGCTGTGGCCGCAATTCATCCGGCAGATGAGCGAGGTTGCCCGGGGCAATTCCTGGGTGGTGCTGTTGCTCGGCTTCGCGGTGCTGGTGTGTGTGCCGGTCGCGTTGCTGTTCCTGTTCGTAACGATCGTCGGCATCCCGCTCGCGCTGCTGCTGCTGCTGCTCTACCTGCTGCTGCTGCCGCTCGGGTATCTCGCCGCCGCGGCGGTCATCGGCGAGTGGCTGCTGTCGCGGGCGCGCGGCGCGGCGCCGCGACCCACCGCTGAGCGGCTGCTGGTGCTGATCGGCGTGCTCATCGTTCTGTTTCTCCTCACACGTATCCCGGTGCTCGGCGGCACGTTGCGCTTCCTGCTCATCGTCGCCGGTATCGGCAGCCTCGTGATGACGGGCGCGCTGCGACAGCGGGGGGAGACAGCGATGGCAACTCCCACGTAAGATCAGCGCCACAAGACTTCGATCTCAGGGGGAAACAAATGCAAGCGAGCGTCGCACGCGTCGGGCGGCATGGGTTTATGCGCCACGGAATCGTCGCCCCACTGTTGGTCGCGGTGCTGCTGCAAAGCTCGACTGTCGGAGCAGCTCCGGCACCCGCCGCCGCTGGCGGTGTAGACCCGAGCCTGTTCTCGGCGCTGCAATGGCGCGGCATCGGTCCCTATCGCGGCGGCCGCGCGCTCGCGGTCGCCGGCGTACCGGGCGATGCCAGCACCTTTTATTTTGGTGCGGTTGCCGGTGGCGTGTGGAGGACCACCGACGGCGGCGGCCACTGGCAGCCGCTCACCGACGGCACGCCGATCTCCTCGGTCGGCGCCATCGCGATCGCGCCCGCCAATCGCGACATCATCTACGTGGGCACCGGGGAGGCCGCACCCCGCGGCAACATGACCTACGGGGACGGCGTCTACAAATCCACCGATGGCGGCCGAAGCTGGTCCCACGTGGGCCTCAGCGACACCCGCCAGATCGGTGCAGTGATCGTCGACCCGAATCATCCCGACATCGTGCTGGTCGCAGCGCTCGGCCACGCCTTCGGCCCCAACACCGAGCGCGGCGTGTTCCGCAGCACTGATGGCGGCAAAACCTGGAGCAAGGTGCTGTACAAGGACGAGAACACCGGCGCCATCGACGTCAGTTTCGATCCGCACGATGCGCGCACGGTGTACGCCGCGCTCTGGCAGGCACGCCGGCAGCCGTGGAACTTCTCGAGCGGCGGGCCGGGCAGCGGCCTGTATCGCTCGGGCGACGGCGGCGTCACCTGGAAGCAGCTGAGTGGCAATGGCCTGCCGACCGGCATTCTCGGCCGTATGCACGTGAGCGTCTCCGGCGCGGACCCGAAGCGCATCTACGCCATGATCGAGGCGGTGGATGGCGGTCTGTACCGCTCCGATGACGGCGGTGAGCACTGGCAGCGCGTCAACGACGACGGACGTCTCAGCCAACGTGCCTGGTATTTCTCGACCGTGCTCGCCGACCCGAAGGACCGCGATACGGTCTACGCGGAGAACACCGGACTGTTCCGTTCCACCGACGGCGGCAAGAGCTTCGAGCTGCTGCCCGCCCGGCACGGTGATCACCACGGCATCTGGATCGACCCGACCAACACCGACCGTATCATCGAGTCGAGCGACGGGGGCGCCTCGATCTCCTTCGATCGCGGCAAGACCTGGAGCACCGTGTACAACCAGCCCACCGCCCAGTTCTACCACGTGTCGGTCGACACCCGCTTTCCGTACTACGCCTACGGTGCGCAGCAGGACAATTCCAGCATCGCCATCGCCAGCATGGACGATGACGGCGTCATCACCCAACGCGACTGGTACGACGCCTCCAACGGCGAAGCCGGCTTCGTGCTCGCCGATCCGCGCGATGCCTACATCGTCTACGGCACCAACGAGAACCTCATCAACCGCTTCAACAAGCACACCATGCAGATGCAGGTGATCTCGGTGTGGCCGGTCGACGTCTCGGGACACGCCGCCAAGGATCTCGAGCATCGCTTCAACTGGACCTCGCCGCTCGCGATGTCGCCGTTCGACCCTGACACCCTCTACTACGGCATGGAACGGCTCTACAAGACCAGCGACGATGGTCACTCCTGGACGGCCATCAGCGGCGATCTCACGCGTAATGACAAATCCAGGCAGCAGGCTTCCGGCGGACCGATCACCAAGGACATCACCAGCGTCGAGTACTACGACACCATCTTCGCGATCGCCGAATCGCCGCTCAGCCGTGGAATGATCTGGGTCGGGACCGACGATGGACTGGTGCAGCTCAGCCGCGACGGCGGTGCCAGCTGGAGCAATGTCACGCCGCACGACATGCCGGCCTGGAGCACGATCAGCATGGTCGAGCCCTCACGTTACGACGCCAACACTGCCTACGTCGCAGTCGACCGTCACAAGCTCGATGACATCAGCCCCTACGTGTTCGTCACGCGCGACGGCGGCAAGAGCTGGGCGCGCCTCAATGCCGGCCTGCCCGAGGGCGCGTTCGTGCACGCGGTGCGCGAGGATTCGGTGAAGCGCGAGCTGCTGTACGCGGCGACCGAGACCGGCGTGTTCGTGTCATTCGATACCGGGCGGCACTGGCAGAGCCTGCAGCTGAATCTGCCGCGGACTCCGATTCACGATCTCGTGGTCAAGGACGATGACCTGGTGGTTGCCACCCATGGTCGCTCGTTCTGGATTCTCGATGACGTGACGCCGCTGCGCGAGGTGGGCGCGGCGGGCGCTGCGACCGGAGTGCATCTCTACAAGCCCGCCACCGGGCATCGGCTCTACTACCCGGACCAGGTCGATGCGCGGCTTCCAGCGGGGCAGAACCCACCCCCCGGCACGCTGATCGACTACTACCTGCCGGCGGCGCCCAAAGCACCCATCACCATCGACATCCTCGACGCGCAGGGCGCGGTGGTGCGGCACCTGACGAGCGTGAAGCCCGAGCAACCGGAGCAGCCGCCCGAATGGCCCGACCAGGTGCATCCGATGGCGACCCTGCCGGCGGCGGCGGGCATGAACCGTTTCGTCTGGAATCTGCGTTACGACGATCCGGTACAGATCCCGGGGGCGTTCTACGCGGGCCTCCCGCCGCGCGGACCGATTGCGCTGCCTGGTGAGTACACCGTGCGGCTCAAGTACGAGGGGCAGTCGCAGACGGTGCCCCTCAGCCTCAAGTTCGATCCGCGCGTGAAGGGGCCAACCGCGGGAGTGCAGCAGAAGTTCGCGCTGGCGATGCAGGTCTACCACGATCAGGACGCGCTGCACCGCGCCGTGAACGATATCCGCGCGTTCAAGGGCGAGCTGGCGGGCGCGCTCAAGGAGCCCGGCGGCGCTGCAGTCGCCGCCGAGGGCAACTCGCTGGCGCAACGCGCCTCACAGATCGAAGGCGCTCTCATGCAGGTCAGCATCAAGGGCTCCGAGGCCAACCTCAATTACCCGGGCATGCTGAACGAGCAGATCTACTCCTTCGCCGAATTGCTGGACGACGCCGACACCGCGCCGAACCAGCCGGAGCTCGACACCTATGCCGCGCTGCACTCACGCCTGCAGGCGCAGCTCGCCGCATGGGCGGATCTGAGAAAGAGCGGCATAGCGAGCTGGTGCGCGCGCCTGCGCAGCACGGGTGCGGGCGGCAAGGCCATGAGCAGTTGCGAGCAGCCCTGAGCATTGGTCCGCCGTAGGGAGACCCCTACGGCATTTACGGATCCGGACCGACCCGTGAACCGGGTAGTTGGAATGTAGGCTCGAGTGGCTATGCGCGCGGTGCTCCTCACCGGATATGGCGATGTCGGGAAGCTCGAGCTGCAGGACGTGCCCGAGCCGGTCGCCGGCCCCGGTGAGCTCAAGGTGCGCATGCTCTCCTCCAGCGTCAATCCCGTCGATTGGAAGCTGCGCAGCGGCGCATACCGGCAGCGCACCCCGCTCGAGCTGCCCGTCATCCTTGGCCGCGATGCCTCCGGTGAGGTGGTCGCGGTGGGAGAAGGCAGCCGCGGGTTGCAGGTTGGCGCGAAAGTCATTGGACTCGTAGATCACGCCTTCGCCGAGTACGTCGTCGCGAGCGAGAACGCGTGGGCGGAGCTTCCCGCAGAGCTAGACCCGGTCGACGCCGGGGCGCTGCCTCTCGTGGTGCTCACCGGCGCCCAGCTGATCGAGGAAGCGGTCAGGCCGCGGCCTGGCGAGGTCGTACTCGTCACCGGCGCAGTCGGCAGCGTCGGCCGCGCGGCGGTATTCGCCGCGCGCGAGCGTGGCGCCGAGGTCATCGCCGCGGTTCGCGCGCAGCAGAGGGAAGAGGCGGCCAAACTGAAAGTCGATGTCGTCGCTCTCGATGACGCGACGGAGCTGCAGCGCCTCCCCAGGCTCGATGCGATCGCCGATACGGTGGGCGGCGACGCGCTGGCGAAGCTCATTCCCAAGGTGAAGCCCGGTGGCACGATCGGCAGCGTGCTCGGCGAGCCCGCCGGTGCCAGGGAAAGGGGCCTCGCCGTGCGCGCCCACTTCACACACCCGGATTCGAAGCGGCTCGCGGCGCTCGCCCGCGCGGCGGCGGAGAAGAGGCTTGCCATCCCCATCGCACGGCGCATGCCGCTCGCGGAGATCCGCGCGGCACAGACGCTCGCCGAGCGCGGCGCGGGCGGAAAGATCGTTGTGCGTATCGGCTGAGTCGGTGCGGCATCAGCGCGCCGGTCCGCGCTCCTCAGCCAAATCTCGTGTCGGCATAGCCCGCCGGGCCGGTGGCGCGCGCCCCGAGCCGGCACCACTGCGCGGGACCCCCGCGGCGGCAGCGCCTGCCGGCGTGTCGTGGCTCGCGCGAGCGCAGCCGACGGGTGCTGCACGAGCACAGCCGCACCAGCAGTTCCTCGAGCTCCGCGGGCTTCAGCGTCAGGAGGAGGTCGCAGGGATCGTGGACGACCGGCTGGCCAATCTCCTGTAGCGCGGCTTTGGGCGCTCTGCTCATGCGGCCAGCGTCGTACGCCGGCACAGACCTGTCGATCGGGCCCATGACCCATGCTACGTCAGCTTGTACCTACGCTTGGCCTTTGCGCCGCAGGCGGCTGTCGGACCTGGCCAGGTGTGTGCGGGCGCAGGGCGCGCGTCTGACTACAGCTCAGGCATTCTTCTTACGGCAGGCGGGCGAAGGCGCGTGCTACATCTGCCGCGCGAACAAACAGGAGTACCACCATGGCACAGGAATACCCGCCCTCAGGTCTGGAACAGTCTTCCCCGAGCGACGATGGCGGCCGGCTCGGCACGCTGAAGAGCAAGGCGCAGGAGGCCGGCGCGAAAGCGGCTCAGCGGGCCGATCAGGCGCGCGTCGGCGCCGCGGCTGGCCTCGAGAGCATGGCGAGCACACTGCATGAGAAGGGCGATCGCGTTGCCAGCGCCGCGCACAGTGCTGCGGACGCGGTGTCCTACGGTGCCGAGTACCTGCGCGACAACGATATGCAGACCATGCTGAGCGATCTGATGGAGGTGATCCGGCGCAATCCCGGACCCTCGCTCATCGGCGCTGCGGCGCTCGGATTCATGCTCGGCCGCGCGCTGAGCCGCGATTAAACGCATGCCCCCGGGAGTGGTCCAGCCGTTGCGCGAGCCGCGGCGCCCCACCGAGCAGCGCTCGATGGCGCAGGTGTTGGCGGATGTGGCCAGCAACCTGCAGGACATTCTGAGCTCAGAGATCCGCCTCGCGCAGGCCGAGGCACGCGCGCAGCTGCGCACCTTCCGCTCGGCCGGCGCGCTCCTCCTGATCGGCGCGCTGGCTGGGCTGCTGAGTGCCTTCTTCCTGCTGCAGGCCGTGGTGGCGGCACTGAGTCTCATCGTGAGCGTGTGGCTCGCGGCGCTCATCGTGGCGCTCGTCATGGCCGTCGTGTGTGCGCTCGTATTGCACGCCGGTGCGAGGCACATCCGCAGCGAGGCCGCGAAAATCGCCGCAACCGCCGCAGGTGTCAAGGAGCAGGGACCATGAACCGTGCGACCGAGCAGATAGCGCAGCAGATAGATCGCGAGCGCGAAATGCTGCGCTCCAACCTCGAGGAACTGGAGGATCGAGTGAGATCGGTGACTGACTGGCGGCGCCACTATCGCAGCAAGCCGGCGTTGTGGATGGGCGTTGCGCTGGGGGCCGGCCTGCTGCTGGGGATCACGGGCTCGCGGACCGAGGAACCGCCGCGGGGACAGTACCCGCAGGGCGCATTCCCACGCGGTCTGCCGCCCGCCGCGGATTACCGCGGTCACCGGCGTCGTGAGATCTCGCGCGCCTGGCGCACCATCGAGAGTGCGCTGATAGGCCTCGCGGCGGCGAAACTCAAGCAGACCCTCGCGCAGGTGCTGCCGGGTTTCCGCGAGCAGCTTGCCGGCCGCGAGGGCAATGGTTTCGCGCACGATCCTGGCGCGAGCGGTCGCAGTCAACACTAGCGGGAAGGAATCAACACATGGGACGTGGAATTCTGTTGTGGCTCCTGGGTGTGCCGATCCCCGTCATACTGCTGTTATACATGTGCTCGCATCACTAGCCGGTCGCAGCGCCTGAAGCTTCGCTGCCGTCAGCCCGTACGGCGCCCATGAGCACGCGCGGCGGAGACCCGCAGTCCTCGCCGCGTTCCGGGTGTCCGCAGGTGAGGCGGGAGACAACCGTACGCCACCAGTCATCAGGCCCTTGATGAGGACGAGGCGGTCCAGGAAGAGGTGCGGAACGTCGCGCGGACGCTGCAGGAGGCAATCGACCTCGAGCGCTCGGGCAGAGGAGTGAGGGCGGGAACCGGTCTGCCCGCGCCGCGAGACAAGTAATGGCTGCGCCGAGCCGCGGCGCGCTCAACGCGGCGGTGAGGCAGACCGTCCCGGGCGGAGCGGGGGCCTCAGGAATTGTTCGCGGCGGCTCTCGAGCGGAGCGCCATGCTGCGCCTCGAATGCTCGCCGGCGCCGTTCCCAGTCGAGGAGCGTCTGGCGGTTTCGGAACTCGCGATAGCTGAGAATCTCAGGTTCCAGTTCCAGTTCGTCGTTCATCGCTTGGTCCACCCGTCCGCCGCAACCGCGGATATGGTCGGCCAGCCCCCCGCCATTGTCGCGCCGCCGGTATCCAGACAATGCGTAGGATATTTCTCACGCCGTCACCGGCTCGGGCAGCTGCGCCAGAAGCGCCGACAGCCGGTCCAGGTCGAGGGGCTTCACCAGATGCGTATCGAAGCCCGCCTCCCGGGAGCGACGGCGATCGGACTCCTGGCCCCACCCAGTGAGCGCCACGAGCGTGACGCCCTTGCCCCATTCCTGTGCGCGGATCCGCCGCGCCACCTCGTAGCCATCCAGGACCGGCATGCCGATATCGAGCAGCGCGACCTCGGGCATGTGTCGCACCGCCGTCTCGAGCGCGATCGCGCCATTTGCGGCGCTGAATACCTCGTGGCCCCGCAGGCGCAGCACCGTTGCGAGGCTCTCGAGCGCATCGGCGTTGTCATCGGCCAGCAGGATGCGGCGCGGAATACTGGCGGTCGCGCGTGGGGTCAGGGTGTCGTGAGATTCGGCAGCTGCGGGCTCGGTGGTGAGCAGTGGCAGCCGCAGGACGAACTCGCTCCCCGCACCCACACCCTCGCTGTGCGCAGTGACGGTGCCGCCGTGCATCTCCACCAGTCGCCGCACCAGGGCGAGCCCGATGCCGAGGCCGCTGAGGGACTGGTCAGACCGGCGGTCGAGCTGGGTGAAGAGGTCGAAAATCCTCGGCAGCAGTTCCCCAGGAATGCCGATGCCGTTGTCGCGTACGCGTATCACGACCTCCGTTTCCTGGCGCGCGGCCACGAGCTCGATCTCGCCGCCGCGCTCGGTGTACTTGGCCGCGTTGCCGAGCACGTTGCCGAGCGCCTGGATGAGGCGCGTCGAGTCGCCGTCGACGCGCAGCGGCTCGGGGCTTATCTGCTGCCTGAGCGTATGCGCGCGCTCGTTCATGAGCGGCTCGACCGTCTCGACGGCGCGCGCGATCAGGGTCGAGACCTCGACCGGCTCACGCGTGAGCGTGATCTTGCCGCGCGTGATCCGCGACACATCGAGCAGGTCATCCACCAGACGGGTGAGGGAGGCGAGCTGGCGCTGGATGACCTCCTGCGCCCATTGCGCCTGCGGCGCAGACGGCTTCATGCGCATCAGCTCCAGCGCATTGTGGATGGGCGCGAGCGGGTTGCGCAGCTCGTGCGCAAGCATGGCGAGGAACTCGTCCTTGTTGCGATCGGCGTCCTGCAGCGCCTGCTCCGCGCGGGCACGCTCGCCCACCTCCTTCTGCAGGCTGCGGTTGGTGACCTCGAGCTCCGCATTGGCGAGCTGCAGCGTCGCATTGAGATTCTCGAGCTCGCGGGTCTTCTCGGCCTGCAGCGTGAGATTAGCCTCCGCGAGCTGCTTGTTGGCGCTCGCCAGCACGCGGTTGAGCTGCTGCAGCTCGTGGCGCTTGCAGTACAGCTCCACCAGCACCGCCACCTTGCTGCGCAGGATCTCCGGCACCACCGGGATGGCCACGTAGTCGACCGCGCCCGCCTTGTAGCCGCGCAGGCGGTCGAGCTCCGAAATGTGGATTCCGGTGACGAAGATGATCGGGGTCTTCTCGAAGCGCGGGTGCGCATGGATCAGCTCCGCAGTCTCGAAGCCATCCATGTCCGGCATGCTGACATCGAGCAGCACCAACGCGAACTCCTCGTGCATCAGCCGGTCGAGTGCGTCCCGCCCGGAGTGCGCCAGCACCAGGTTCTGCCCGAGCTCGCTCAGTATCGACTGATACGTGAGCAGACGTGCCGGCTGGTCATCGACCAGCAGGATGTTTACCCGTTCGGTCATCGCCATCGGCTCCCTCAGGGATGCAGCCACATACGCACGAGCGACAACAGCTGGTCGGTGTTCACCGGCTTGGCGACGTAGTCCGATGCGCCCGCCTCGAGACACTTCTCGCGGTCGCCTTTCATGGCCTTGGCGGTAAGGGCGATGATCGGCAGCAGGCGGAACTTGTGGTTGCTGCGGATACGCCGCATCGTCTCGTAACCGTCCATCTCCGGCATCATCACGTCCATCAGTACCAGCGACAGGTCATCGGTGCTCTCGACGAGCTTGATGGCCTCCTGCCCGTTGGTGGCGGTGATCACCTGCATGCTGTGGCGCTCGAGCAGGCTGTTGAGGGCGAAGATATTGCGGATGTCATCATCGACCACCAGCACCTTGCGGCCGCTGAGTGGCTCATCGCTCTGATGCAGTGTCTCGATCATCTTCTGCTTGGCGGCCGGCAGATCGGCAACCACGCGGTGCAGGAACAGCGCGGTCTCATCGAGCAAGCGCTCGGGCGAGCGCACGCCCTTCAGCACGATGCTCTTGGCGTTCTTGCGCAGCTCGATCTCTTCGTGGTCCGAGAGCTCCCGGCCGGTGAACACCACGATCGGGGTGCGGTGCAGGTTCTCGTCCGCCTGGACCTCGGCGAGCAGCTCGAACCCCGACATGTCGGGCAGGCGCAGGTCGAGCACCACGCAGTCGAAGCTCGCCGCGCGCATCGCCGCGAGCGCCTCGCTCCCGGTGCCGACTGCCGTGATCTCCACGTCGGTGTGCCCGAGGAGCTCCCGCACGCTCAGCTGCTCGGCGGGATCGTCCTCCACGACCAGCAGCCGCCGCACGTGGGTCGCGGTGAAGCTCTTGAGGCGCTCGAGCGCTTCCTCGAGACCCTCGGTGGTGACGCTCTTGGTGACGAAGGAGAAGGCACCACGCTCGAGCCCGTACTGCCGCTCGTCCTCGATGGTAAGTATCTGCACCGGGATGTGACGCGTCTCCGGGTTACGCTTCAACTGGTTGAGCACCGTCCAGCCGAGCATGTCCGGCAGGAACACATCGAGCGATACCGCGGTCGGGAGATGCTTGCGCACCAGCGCGAGCGCATCCGCACCGGTGCGCGCGAGCATCACCTTGAAGCCGCGGGTGCGCGCCAGATCGATGAGTATGCGCGCATAATGCGGATCGTCCTCCACTACCAGCAGCACGGTATCGTCCGGTTGCAGGTCGTCGCGGTCGTCGGGGATCTCCTCGACGCGCACCACCGGCAGCACCGCCGGCTGGAAAGCCGGGGTGTGTGTCGCCGCGGCCCCGGAGGTCGCCGCGGTCCCACCGCGCGCGTAGGCCGGGCCCACGTAGCTCAACGGCAGGTACAGCGTGAAGGTGCTGCCGCTGCCGGCGATGCTGCTGAGGCGGATTTCGCCGCCGAGCAGATGCGCGAGCTCGCGACTGATCGCGAGCCCCAGCCCCGTGCCGCCGTATTTGCGCGCGGTGCCCGCATCGGCCTGCTGGAAAGCCTCGAAGATGATGCGCTGTTTCTCGGGCGGGATGCCGATGCCGGTGTCACTGACGGAGAATTCCACCACCGAAGGCGCCTGGCTCAGGGTCGGATGCTCGGGGCTCCAGCCGCCGGTGGCGATGCCCACGTGCAGCCGCACGCCGCCGCGCTCGGTGAACTTGAAGGCGTTCGACAGCAGGTTCTTCAGCACCTGCAGCAGGCGCTTGGAGTCGGTGCTGATCGCGCGGCCAAGCCGCTGGTCGAAGTCCGCGGTGAAGGACAGCTTGCGCGCTTCGGCCTCGTGCCGGAAGTTACGCTCGATGGTCTCGCGCAGGTGTGTGAACAGCAGATCCTCGCACTCCACCGTGACGGTACCCGACTCGATCTTGGACAGATCGAGGATGTCGCTGATCAGATTCAGCAGGTCGGTGCCGGCGCCGTGTATGGTGTTCGCGAACTCCACCTGTCGGGTGCTCAGGTTGCCGTCGCCGTTCTCCGCCAGCTGCTGGCCGAGAATCAGGATGCTGTTGAGCGGGGTGCGCAGCTCATGCGACATGTTGGCGAGGAACTCGGACTTGTAGCGTGAGGTGAGCGCCAGCTCCGCAGCCTTCTCCTCCAGCGCGCGACGCGCCAGCTCGATCTCCTGGTTCTTGCGCTCGACCTCGGCGTTCTGCTCGGCGAGCAGCTTCGCCTTGTTGGCGAGCTCCTCGTTGGTCTGCTGCAGCTCGGTCTGCTGCGTCTGCAGCTCGGTGGCGAGCTGCTGCGACTGCTGCAGCAGTCCTTCGGTGCGCATCGTGGCCTCGATGGTGTTCAGCACCACGCCGATGATGCTGCCGGTCAACTGTTCGAGAAAGGCCAGTTGCGCGGGAGTGAACTCGCCGAGCGAAGCGAGCTCGATTACCGCCTTCACGTGCCCCTCGTAGAGCACCGGCAGCACCGCCACGTTC
>JAFAKO010000270.1 GCA_019235245.1 Gammaproteobacteria bacterium | reverse complement strand
TGCGTTAGCGGCAGGAGGCCGCCGCGTGGCGGGCTGCGTGAGGATCACCGGCAGAAGACACAAGGGGAGGGTCAACCAACCAAACAATCATTCGAAGCTGACAGACTCGAACAATTGCACTGTTCTTGTTCTTTTGAGGACTTATTGCTCTTGTTGCGACTTCCCTCCTCCCTGTGTCTTCTGCCGGTCACCCTCCGCGTGTCGTCGATAGGAGACAGGGCTGAATGTTAAACGCCTCGCGGAACACCGCGCAACTTATTTGAGAGACAGGAGTTTTCTTCGCTCCGGCGCCTTCTCCCGGTCCCCGGGTCAGGCGCTGTTTCGCCCGCGGCGCCCGCGGAGTCGGGTCGGCGCGCGCGCTCAATATAGGAAACCTTTATATCAATCATAGGCTTGCCTGATTCTCCTCAGGCACTTCTTGCCGCAAGACGCGATCTCAGCTCGTGCCCCCGAGGAGGGGTACGAAGGCGACCGCTCCCAGTTGCTCGCGGTCGTTACGCTGCTCGCGGCGCGTGAAGCGCACCAGCTGCTGGTGCCCCTCGGGACCTATGGGCACGACCAGCCGCCCGCCCACCTTGAGCTGCTTGAGCAGCGGCTCCGGGACGGTCAGCGGGGCAGCCGCCACCAGGATGGCATCGAAAGGTCCCTGGGTCTTCCAGCCGAGGGCACCGTCACCGTGGCGAAAACGTACGTTGCGGATCCCGAGCTCCTTGAGCCGCTCGCGCGCCCGGGTAAGCAGCGGCTCGATCCGCTCGATGGTGCTCAGCCGCTTGACCAGCGGCGCGAGCACGGCCGTCTGGTAGCCGCAGCCGGTGCCGACCTCCAGCACGTTGTCCGCGGCGCCGCCTTCGAGCAGCGCCTCGGTCATGCGCGCGACGATGTACGGCTGGGAGATGGTCTGTCCGAAACCGATCGGCAGCGCGGTGTCCTCGTAAGCGCGGCTGCCGAGCGCTTCGTCGACGAAGATATGGCGCGGCACATTGCGGATGCGCTCGAGCACCGACTCGTTCGCGATGCCCTGCTCGCGCAGCCGCTGCACCAGGCGGTCGCGGGTGCGCGCGGAGGTCATGCCGATCCCCTCGAAGCGCAGGTCAGGCATTCATGCCATCCAGCCAGGTGGCGAGCGCCGGCAGCACCGCGTGACGCGTCAGATCCACCTGCAGCGGAGTCACCGACACGTAGCCGCGCGCCACGGTGTCGAAATCCGTACCGGGGCCGGCCTCCTGCTCGGGACCGGCGGGTCCGACCCAGTAGACCGGTCGCCCGCGCGGATCCTGTGCACGCATGACCGGCTCCGAGCGGTGACGGTAGCCGAGGCGGCTCGCCCGGAAGCCGCGCAGCTCGGCGAAGGGCACGTTCGGCACGTTGACGTTGAGGATCAGCGACGGCTCGAGCGGGCGCTGCAGCAGCTGCGCGACCAGCAATCGGCCGACCTGCGCCCCGGTCTCGAAGTGGCCGCCGCCGGTACCGGTCGTGCACAGCGATATGGCGAGGGTCGGCAGGCCGAGAAAACGCCCTTCGATCGCCGCGGCGACCGTACCCGAGTACAGCACGTCGTCGCCGAGATTCGGACCGTCGTTCACCCCGGAAACCACCATGTCGTGCTCGAAATCGAACAGACCACTGATGGCGAGATGCACGCAGTCGGTGGGCGTGCCGGGTACGAAATACACTCCGGGCTCCGCCTCGAACACGCGCAGCGGAACATCGAGCGTGAGGGAGTTGCTGGCGCCGCTCTTGTTGCGGTCCGGAGCCACGACGGTGACATCGGCGAGCGTTGCGAGCGCGGCGCGCAGGCGGCGGATGCCCTCGGCCCGATAGCCGTCGTCATTACTGACCAGGATCTTCACTTGTCGAGGGCGTGAGTGCGCAGCACGAGAGCGGCTGACTATACTGGAAGCGACAGACCTAGCGGAGCCGGGCGTGACCGATCTGCCGGAGGACGATGAAGGCGACGAGGTTGACGAGGAAGCGCGCCTGTTTCGTGAAGCGGTGCGCGGTGTCAAGCCGCTGCGCGCGCCCGCTCCACCGCGCCCGCCGGCGGTGCGGCCGCGTGCGCGCTTCACGCGCGCCGACCGGGCCGCGGTGCTGCGCGAGAGCCTCGAGCCTCAGGATGAGGATCCCGAGCAGCTCACCGGCGAAGCCTTGGCCTTTCGTCGTCCGCACATGCCCGCGACGGTACTGCGCCGGCTGCGCCGCGGCGATTACCGCGTGCAGCGTGAGATCGATCTGCACGGCATGACGGTCGCCGAGGCAAAGCTCGCCCTGCGGGAGTTCCTGGTGCGGGCTCTCGAGCAGCAGGTGCACTGCGTGCGCATCGTGCACGGCAAGGGACTGCGCTCCGGCCACCGCGGGCCGGTGCTCAAGTCAGCGGTGAGCGGGATCCTGCGCCGTACCGGGGCGGTGCTGGCATACGTCTCGGCGCGCCCGGTGGATGGGGGCACCGGGGCGGTCTACGTGCTGCTCTCCTGCGACTGATGGCCGAGCAGCTCGGCGAGCACCGCCGTCGCGAAGCCACCGCGCGCCAGGCGAAAATGCACCCGCACCGCTTGCGGCTCGCTCTCGCAGCGCAGCTCCTGTACCGCGAGGCGCAGGCTGCGTCGCTCCTGGGCCATGCCGGCATCCGTGCAGTCGCGCGCGGCGTCCGGGTAGCGCGCCGCGATCAGCTTCTCGAGCTCGAGCACCTCGCCGGTGCTCCCCAGGCTCCCCTGCCCCCAGAGCGGACCGGTCGGGTGTATCTCGAGGCGCGCACAGCGCTCACTGAGCGCGGCGTCCACGTGCTCGATCGCGAAGATGCTGCCGCTGCCATCGATATTGGCCACATCGCCCGCCCGCAGTCGCTCCCATGAGCCATCGCTCACCCGCGCGGCGAGCAGCGCGTTGAATATCACGCTGCGCGCGGCGGAGAGCGCGAACGAACGCTGTTGCCGCGAGCTGCGCGCGGCTGCGGCGGACGGTCCGCGCAGATTGCCGCCACCGCGTCCGAAGCGCTGCGGGCCGAAGTAGTTGGGTACGCCACGCTGCGCGATCGCCGCCAGCCGCGCCGCGAGCTGCGCGGCGAGCCCGGCGCCCTCGCCGTGCGCGCGGATGCGGACTGCAAAGCGATTGGCGACCAGTGCCCCGCGGGGCAGCTTGCGGGTGTGCGGGTGGGCCTCGAGCACCTCGAAGTCGGTGGCGCGCAGCTGCGCGAAGTCGAGCGGCGCGCGCGGCTGCGGCAGAGAGAACCACTGCACGGCGATGGCACGACGATCCTTGAGGCCCGCGTAGCCGACTTCCGCCGGCCGACAGCGGGCGAAGCGCGCCAGCTCACCCGCTACCCACTGGGTGTTGGCATTGCGCTTGCGAACCTTGAGCAGCAGGTGCGCGCCGCGACCGGCGGGAACGAAGCCGAGCTCCTCCTCAACCAGGAAGTCCTCGGGCTCGCAGCGCAGCAGGCCTTGCGCCGGCGGCGGGCCGTGCGCGCGCGGCGGGGTGAGCGCCGCCTCGAGGGCACTCAGCTGCGGGGCGGCCACGGCGCACCATCGGCGAGCAGCACGATCGCCTGGGCGGCGATTCCCTCGGCGCGCCCGAGAAAACCGAGGCCCTCGGTGGTGGTCGCCTTGATGTTGACGCGCTCCGCGCCGATCTCGAGCAGCGCGGCAATGGCAACGCGCATCGCCTCGCGATGCGGCGCCACTTTCGGCGACTGCGCGAGCACGGTGATGTCGACGTTGGCGATCCCCAGGCCCTGCTCGCCGAGCCGCGCGCGGACCTCGCGCACGAAATGGCGGCTGTCGGCACCGCGCCAGCGCGGATCCGTATCCTGGAAGTGCTGTCCGATATCCCCGAGACCTGCGGCACCGAGCAGCGCATCGCACAGGGCGTGCAGCACGACATCGCCGTCGGAATGAGCGATGACGCCGTGCGAGTGCGCGATGCGCACACCGCCCAGCATAACGAATTCGCCGGGGCCGAAGGCGTGCACGTCGAAGCCGGAGCCGATTCTCATCTGGGTACGCTCGTTTGATCGGTGCCGTGCCCGAAGTATCGCCGCGGCGAGCAGCAGGTCATCGGGCGTCGTGACCTTCAGGTTACTCGCCGCCGCCGCGACCAGCAGCGGCTGCTCGCCCTGCCATTCGAGCGCTTCCGCCTCGTCGGTGGGGAAGCGCCCCGCGGCGTGTGCGGCGTCGAGCGCTGCGCGCAGCGTGCCGTAACGGAACATCTGCGGGGTGAGTGCGCGCCACAGCGTGCTGCGGTCGACGGTTGCCGCCACCGGTACGCCGGCCGGCGTCGCCGCCCCGGGGCCGGAGGCGGAGCGCTTGAGCGTATCGGCGGCGGGGCTCGCCAGCAGCCCGCCGGTTGCATGCGCCGCGACAGCCTCCAGCAGCCGCTCGAGATCCTCGGCAGCGAGACAGGGCCGCGCCGCATCGTGCACCAGCACCCAGTCATCGGGCGCGGCCCGGCCCGCGAGACCCTCGAGCGCCTGTCGCACCGAGAGGCTCCGGTATTCGCCGCCGACCACGGCGCTCAGCTGCGGTGCCTGGCTGCGCAGACGCGCGGCCACCTGCGGCCATTCGCGGTCCCCGGCCGCTAGCGCGATCACCATTCCCGCGCAGCGCGCGTCCCCGATGAACGGACTCAGCGCCCACTCGAGCACGGTGCGTCCCTCGAGAGGCGCGTATTGCTTGGGCGAGGAAGCACCGAAGCGGCGGCCGGAGCCCGCGGCCGGCACGATGAGCCAGTAGCGCATGGAGCGGGTCCGCTGCTCAGCGCGCCGCGGCGGTTCGCGTCGGAGTGCGCACCGGATGGGCCGTCGGGGCGGGCACCACCTGGTAGAAGGTCTCGTTGCGGGCGATCATTCCCAGATCGCTCCGGGCACGCTCCTCGAGCGCGTCGAGCCCCGTCTTCAGATCACGAACTTCGGCGGCGAGCTGGCGATTGCGCTCCTCGAGCTGGTCGTTCTCGGCGCGCTGCGCGGCGACTGCCTGGCGCAGCCGGCTGACCTGACGGACTCCGTCCTCGGAGAACCACACCCGGTACTGCAGCAGAACGATGGCGACTGTGAGCGCGGCGGCGAGCCACTTCATGGGGTCGCAGAGTATCAGACCGCGCTCGTGGCTGCGCGCGAGGATAGTCAGGCAATTACCTGACTATTGGCCAAAAGTGCCTCGACAGCACTGGCGCCTGACCCCGCCGCTGCATCCGCGCCGCCTCGCCGAACGTAGCAAGCATCAAGCACCTACCTTTCGGCAGATGGCTGCATGGATGAGAACCCCTGGCGGCGCGGCGCGCGCGTGTCGGTCGCCGCCCCGTGCGCCCTGGCCGTGGCGCTGGCGACACTGACACCGGGGCACGCTGCAGCGAACGCCGACGCGAGCGGCGAATCACTGGAGACGATCACGGTCAGCGCTCAGCGCCTCGAGCTGCTCGGAACAGTCTCGAGCGCCAGCGAGGGCGTCGTCGCACAGCAAGAGATCCAGCTCGCGCCGGCCTATCGGCCCGGGCAGATCCTGGAAACGGTCCCGGGACTCATCGTCACCCTGCACAGCGGCGAGGGTAAGGCCAACCAATACCTGATGCGCGGTTACAACCTCGACCACGGCACGGATCTGGCGACCGTCGTGGACGGCATGCCGATCAACCAGCCGACACACGCGCACGGCCAGGGTTATACCGACCTCAACTTCGTGATTCCCGAGCTGCTCGATGGGATCCGCTACACCAAGGGACCGTACTACGCCGAGGTCGGCGACTTCGGTTCGGTCGGGTCAGTCCGCCTGCAGTACCGCGATGAGATTCCGACCCAGATCGGTGTCGGCGCCGGCACGTTCGATTTTCGGCGCGTGCTCGCCGCAGGCTCGATGCAGCTCGGCGCCGGGCGGCTGCTCGCCGCGCTCGAGGGACAGCATTACGATGGGCCGTTCCTCACCCCCGACGATGCCCGCAAGGCGAACGCCGTGCTCCGCTACAGCGATGGCGATGAGCGCCAGGGCTTATCGCTCACGGCGATGTATTACCACCAGTCGTGGACCAACACGACCGACATCCCGATGCGCGCCATCGACGCTGGTGTGGTACCGGATCGCTTCGGCACGCTCGACCCGACTGACGGCGGGCGGGCGCAGCGTGCCAGCCTCTCGGCGCAGTTTCACGAGGCAGCCGGTAGCGGCCAGCTCGCAGGCGGCGCCTGGTTCATCTATAACCAGCTCGACCTCTACAACAACTTCACTCACTACCTGGTCGATCCCGTGCACGGCGACCAGGAGCATCAGTTCGAGAACCGGCACGTCGGTGGCGGCAGTGCCGCGTACACCCTGCCGGTGCTGCTCGGCCCGGTCGCGAACGAGATCGGGCTCGGCGCACTGGCGCGCTACGACTCGCTGGCCGTCGGCCGGCTGCCGAGCGCGGCGCGGGCGCCGCTGCCGCCGCAAGCGGATGCGCCGTCATTCTCCAACTCCGACCAGGTGTACCTCTTCAGTGGCGCACTCTACGGGCAGGCCACGAGCCGCTGGACCCCGTGGTTTCGCTCGGTGCTCGGAGTACGTGCGGACTATCAACACGGCACCGACATCGACTACCTCGCCGCCCTGCATGAGAGCGCCGGCTACACCAACGGGGGAACGAAGTCCCAGACCCTCGTGCAGCCCAAGGCGAGCTTCATCTTCACCGTGAACCCGGCGCTCGAGTTCTACCTGAGCGGCGGCGAGGGCTTTCACAGCGCCGATCTGCGCGGTGTCAACCAGGACCGGAGCGTGGATCTCGGCTTGCCGAACACGCCGCTGCTGGCCGCCCAGTGGGGCGAGGAGATCGGCTTGCGGGCTCAGGCGCGGCGCGCTCTGGCGGTGACATTCGCGCTCTACAACCTGTGGCAGCAGTCCGAGACCATCCTCAATCCCGATGTCGGCCAGGACACCGCCGGACCGCCGAGCAAGCGCTACGGATTCGAGCTGAATGCGACCTGGCAGATGCGCGAGTGGCTGGAGTTCTACGGCAGCGTCTCCGCCAACCACACCCGCTTCACGCGGCCCTTCGATGACGGCACCGGGCACCTGGGAACCTATATCACCGATGCGCCCGCGGTCACCGGTTCGCTGGCGCTGTATCTCACCGGGCTCGGTCCCTGGAGTGGCGGCCTGGAGTATCGATACCTGGGCGATTATCCACTCTCTTCGGGCCCGTGCGTCGATGCCGCGGCAGCGCGCGACTTCCCGCACGTCGCCACCTCGTGCGCGCAAGCGCCGACGGCACCCGGCCAGGTGAACGGACACGGCTTCGGCCAGCTCAACCTCGACGCCCGCTACGCGTTCCGCTCCGGCTGGAACGCCGCGCTCGGTGTCTACAACCTCCTCAACACCCACGCGCCCGCAGCGCAGTTCTGGTACGTCGATCGCCTGCAGAGCGAGGCCGGCGCGTTCCCGGACGGGCGTGCCGATGTCCATCAGCACCCGCTCGAGCCGCTCATGGCGCGCCTGACGCTCGTGCGGGTGTTTTGAGCCGCAACTGCATCCACGCGGCGCGCTGCTGCGTAGAGGGATGGGATAACCACCACTACCTCTCTTCAGCCAAGGGGAATGACTACCATGAAACGCAGGACTCTCTGGGGCGTACTGGCGTGCACCGCTGCGGCGCTGCCGCTCGCAACGCTCGCCTCCAGCCACCGCGAGGCACCGTTCATCGCGGGACAACCGAAGGTCGACGGCACGGACTTCTACATGTTCCGCAGCTATGAGCCGGGACGGGAGCAGTTCGTCACCTTCATCGCCAACTACAACCCGCTGCAGGATGCCTACGGCGGTCCCAACTACTTCACGCTCGACCCGCAGGCGCTCTACGAGATCCGCATCGACAACGACGGCGATGCGCAGCCCGACCTCACCTTCCAGTTCCACTTCACCAACACCGTGAAGGACCTGGCGGTGAACGCCGGCGGCCGCAACGTCGCCGTGCCGCTCACCAACATCGGCCCGGTGACCGCCGCCGGGGCGAACCTCAATGTGATTCAGAGCTACACCATCGAGCTGGTGCGCGGCGATCCGCGCCACGGCGAGCACGAGGCGGTCACCAATGCCACCCTCGGCGGACATACCTTCCTCAAGCCGGTCGACAACATCGGCAACAAATCGATCGACAACTACCCCGCGTATGCCGCGAACTTCGTCTACAGCGCCGCGATTCCCGGCTGCGCCACTCCCGGGCGCGTGTTCGTCGGCCAGCGCAAGGACGGCTTCGTGGTGAATCTCGGCGAGATCTTCGATCTCGTGAACCTCAATCCCGTCGGCCCACGCGACGCTGCCCCCAACACCATCGCCCACAAGAACGTGACCTCGATCGCGCTCGAAGTGCCGATCAGCTGCCTGGTGCGCAAGGATGCGGTCATCGGCGCGTGGACCACGGCGAGCGTGCCGGCGGCCGAGGCGCCGGATGCCGGCGCGCAGGATGATGCGCACCCGCGCGGCGGCTGGACCCAGGTGTCCCGGCTCGGCATGCCGCTCGTCAACGAGGTGGTCATCGGGCTGCCCGACAAGGATCGCTTCAACGGCAGCGAGCCGCGGCAGGATGCGCAGTTCCTCACCTACGTCACCAACCCGAGCCTGCCGGTGCTGCTGAACGTGCTGTTCGGCAATGCCGCACTGCCGCCTGCAACACCGCGCGATGATCTGGTGAGTGTGTTCCTGACAGGGGTCAAGGGCCTCAACCAGCCCCTGCAGGTGACTCCGTCCGAGATGCTGCGACTGAACACCTCGATCGCACCGACGGCGCCGGCCGCGCAGAACGATCTGGGCGTGCTCGGCGGCGATCTGGCGGGCTTCCCGAACGGCCGGCGTCCCTACGATGACGTCGTCGATATCACGCTGCGCGCGGCCATGGGCGCTCTGTGCGGTGCGGTCGGCAACTGCGGTACGGAGACGCGCGATCCGAACGGCGGCAAGCCGTACACCGACGGTGCGCGCGCCGCAGGTCCCGACGCCGCGCATGTCCATGCGAGCGGTGCCGTGAGTCCCGATGACTTCTACCTCGATGGCTTCCCGTACCTGCTCGACCCGTTCCCGGGCTCACCGCACGGCGCTGCGCTCCTGCCGTGAGCCTGCACCCTGCAGCGCCACGACACCCGCGGCGGTCATGCGCATTGCTCGTGCGCATGGCCGCCGCCGGGCTGGCCCTCACCGCGGGCATTGCGGCCGCAACGCCCTACGTACCGGTCGATGACGCCACGGTGCTGGAGCGGGTGCCCGAGCGATCGGATCTCGAGGGACTCACACCGCTCCGGGCCGCGGTGGCTGCAGACCCCGAGGACCTGCAGGCGTCGCTGGCACTCGCGACCGGCTACATCGGAATCGGACGCCGCAACAGTGATCCGCGCTACATCGCGCATGCACAGGCGGCGCTCTCACCCTGGCTCGGGCGAGCACATCCTCCCGAGCGGGCACTGGTGCTCGAAGCGATCACGCTGCAGTACCTGCACCAGTTCGAACCGGCGCTGGCCCTGCTCGGGCGGGCGCTGGCGCTCGAGCCGCTCGATGCACAGGCGTGGCTCACGCGCGCCTCGCTCCTGGAGCTGCGCGGCGAGTACACGGACGCACGCCGTGCCTGTGCGCGCCTGGTGCGTACGGCGGATGCGTTCTCCGCCCTGACCTGCCTCGGCAGCGTCGCGGCGCGCAACGGCGAGCTGCCGGGGAGCTACCGCGCGCTGCAGCAGGCCACCGACCTCGATCCACGGCTACCCGCAGCGCTGCGCGCCTGGCGATTGTCGGTGCTGGCGGAAATGGCCGAGCGGCTCGGCGATGATGCGGCCGCGGAA
>JAFAKO010000185.1 GCA_019235245.1 Gammaproteobacteria bacterium | reverse complement strand
CCTACTGGATGTGAGCCAGGATACCGTCGAGCTCGTCGAGGCTGTTGTAGCTCACGACCAGCTTGCCGCGGCCGGCCTTGCCGGGCTGTATGGCCACGCGTGCTCCGAGCTTCTCGGCGAGTTCCTGCTCGAGCCGTGCCACGTTCGGGTCGCGATCGGGTGCGTCTTCCTCCGACGCCCCTCCCGGGGGGCTCTGCAGGCGACGGACCAGCGCTTCCGTTTCGCGCACCGACAGGCCCTTGCGTGCCACGAGCAGCGCGACCTCGCTCTGCTGTCGTCGCTCGGTGAGCGCGAGCAGGGCGCGCGCGTGCCCCATCTCGAGGGTGCGCTTCTCGAGAAGCTCGCACACCTCGGCCGTGAGCTCCAGCAGGCGCAGCAGGTTGCTGACGCCGGCGCGGGAGCGGCCGACGGCTTGAGCGGCTTCCTGGTGAGTGAGGCCGAACTCGTTCACCAGGCGCTCGAGCGCCCGGGCCTCCTCGAGCGGATTGAGGTTCTCCCGCTGGATGTTCTCGATGAGCGCCATCGCGATGGCCGCCTCATCCGGGATGTGGCGGATGACCGCGGGGATGTCGGCGAGGCCGGCCATCTGTGCCGCGCGCCAGCGCCGCTCGCCGGCAATGATCTCGTAGCGCTGCGATTCGCCGTTCACCGGCGTCTCGAGCGGCCGCACGACGATCGGTTGCACCACTCCCTGGGCCTTGATGGAGTCGGCAAGCTCGCCGAGCGTCTCCGGGCGCATGTCCATCCGTGGCTGGTAGCGGCCGCGCTGCAGAAGATCGAGCGGCAGCTTCGTCAGCTCCTCGCCGATCGTCGCGGGGGGCGCCACACCAACCGCGGTTGCGGCCCGCGAGCCCAGCAGATCCGCGAGTCCCCGGCCGAGAGAGGGTTTTCGGTTCATCATCGCGATCGGTCCTCAGCCAGGGGCGCGGCGCTGACCGCGGGGGCCATCCCCATGGAGTTCTTCGGTGTATCGGCGAGCGGCGTGCCAGGCGTATGGTCCGCTCTGGTGCTCTCCGGCGCGCTCTCCGGAGCGCCCTCCGGGGCGCCATGCTCTGCCGCCGGCGGTGTCGGCGGGGGCGGCGTCACCACCTGCGGGGACGGGGCCGCCGTGATCGGGGCGAGGGCGCGCACAGCGCCGGTCGACTCCTCCTCGCGCCGGATCATCTCGCCCGCGAGCGCGAGATACGCAAGCGCGCCGCGGGACTCCTTGTCGTGAAAGAGTGCGGGCTTGCCGAAAGAAGGCGCCTCGGCGAGGCGGATGTTGCGCGGAATCACCGTGCGGAACACCTTGTCGCCGAAGTGCGCGATCAGCTGCGCGCTCACCTCGTTGGCGAGGTTGTTACGCGGATCGAACATGGTGCGCAGCACCCCTTCGATCGCGAGCTGCGGATTGACGGCGGCGCGGATCTGCTCGACGGTCGAGAGCAGCGCCGAGAGTCCCTCGAGGGCGTAGTACTCGCATTGCATCGGGATGAGCACGCTGTCCGCGGCGACCAGCGCATTCACGGTCAGCATGTTCAGCGCCGGCGGGCAGTCGATGAGGACGAGGTCGAAATCGTTGCGCTTGGGTGCGAGTGCCTGGCGGAGCTTCGTCTCGCGCCCGATCGGCAGCGTCAGGAGCCGCACCTCGGCCGCGGTGAGATCCTGGTTCGCCGGCAGCAGCGTGAAGCCGGCTCCGTGCTCGATCGGAATCAGCGCATCGGCGAGCTGACATTCCCCGAGGAGCACCTCGCAGGTGCTGCGTTTGAGCTGCGACTTGTCGACGCCGCTCCCCATGGTGGTGTTGCCCTGGGGGTCCATGTCGATGAGCAGCACGCGGCGCCTGGTGGCGGCGAGGGAGGCCGCGAGATTCACTGCCGTGGTGGTCTTGCCGACGCCGCCCTTCTGCATCGCGATGGCAATGACGCGTTTCATGGAGCGAGAGTGTACTGCACCGGAGCCAAAGCGCCCGCGAGTCGTGCGAGAGCGACGTGGCGGCCCGAAACCCGCCCGCCGGGCTAGCCCGGGCCGTCGGCGGCCCGGTGAGAATCCTCAGGCGACGCGCGAGCGCGCGTGCCCGGAAAGGCGCTCCCGTGCCATCTGGTCCGCCACTGCATTGGTCGTGCGGCTCTCACGCCGGGCACGCTCGAAGATCTCGGTGAGTCGCGCGGGAATCGCCTGGATTTCGCCGATGACCTGCGCCTCGCTCCCTCCGTAGTACTCGCGCGAGACGCTGATGATCCCGCCCGCATTGATGACGTAGTCGGGCGCGTAGAGGATGCCGGCCTTCTGCAGCGCCGTGCCGTCCTCGCCCTGCGCGAGCTGGTTGTTCGCAGCCCCCGCGACGACGCGTGCCCGCAGCCGCCGAACGGAATGGGAATCGAGCACCCCGCCGAGGGCGCACGGCGAGAGCACATCGACATCGAGCGATAGCACCTCTTCCGCTGCGACCGGGCGTGCCTGGTACTGATCGCAGGCCCGCTCCACCGCCGCCTGGTCAACATCGGCAACGAAGAGCTTGGCCCCGTCCGCCGCGAGCAGCCCGCACAGAGCCTGCCCCACCCCTCCCAGGCCCTGGATCGCGACGCTCACGCCTTTCAAATCGGCGCGGCCGAGACGGAATTTCACGGCGGCCTGGATCCCGAGGTAGACCCCGAGGGCGGTTTTAGGCGCCGGATCTCCACCGGCGGCGCCGGGCGAGCTCCTGAGTCCGGAGACATAGCGCGTCACGCGGGCGACATTCGCCATGTCGGTCGTGGTCGTGCCCACATCCTCGGCGGTGATGTACCGGCCGCCGAGCGATTCGACGAAGCGACCGAACGCCTCGAAAAGCTGCGGGGACTTCCCCTTGCGGGAATCGCCGATGATCACGGCCTTCCCGCCCCCGAGCGGCAGATCCGCCATCGCATTCTTGTAGCTCATGCCGCGCGAGAGGCGCAGCACATCAGTCACTGCGTCCGAGGTCGTCGCATACGGCCACATGCGGCAGCCGCCAGCGGCGGGGCCGAGTGCGGTGGAATGGATGGCGATGATCGCGCGCAACCCGGTCCCGGCGTCGTGGCCGAAGACCACGAGCTCGTGAGCATCGAACTCGCGCATATCGAAGATTTCCATGGACTTGCACTCCGGCGGGGTGCCCGTGGGGAGGGAATCCGCACGAGGCTACGCCCGTTGGGGCGGAGCATTCGTACCAAAAAGTTGCTTCGCGAGGCCAAGTAGTGAAATATTAATTTCATCTAATCATAGGACATGAAATGAACTATGCATACCACAGCACTCGACCGGGCAGACCTCAGGATCCTCGAGGTCCTGCAGGAGCACGGGAGTCTTTCGGCCGCTGAGCTTGCCGAGCGCGTCGGAGCTACCGCCTCGACCTCGTGGCGGCGCGTCACGAGGCTCGAGCAGCTGGGCGTCATCCGCAAGCGCGTCGCGCTCCTCGATCGCGAGAAGGTCGGACTCTCCGTCATGGTGTTCTCGCACGTGAAGCTCTCCGGCCACGGCCGTGATGCCCTGCTGCGCTTCGAGGAGGCGGTGCGCGCGCATCCGCAGATCCTCGAGTGCTACACGCTGATGGGTGAGACGGACTTCCTGCTGCGCATCGTCTGCCCGGACATCAAGGCCTACGAAGCCTTCTTCCTCGACCACCTGTCCCGCTTTCCGGGCGTGCAGTCGGTGAACTCCTCGATCGCGCTCGCCGTGATCAAGGAGACGACGGCGCTTCCTTTACGGTCTTGAGCGGGTAACGGGGGACGGGATCGAGATCCTCGACCCCGGCCAGAGGCGCGGGATCAACGCCGGCGATGGCGATCTGCTGGCTGTTGATGAAAGGTCCCTTCAGAGAGGCGGGTACCGGGCTGCGCCGTATCTTTCGCCACAGGTCATAGAGCGCAAGGGTGGCAGTGAGCGTCCCGAGCGTTCCGAAGTAGGCCCGCGGACCGAACACCGCCATGAGACTGCCGGCGATCGTCGGTCCCGTGGCAGCGGCCATCCCGTTGATCAGCAGCAGCCGGCTGCTCGCCGCCACCATCTGCGAGGCTTCGAGCTTGTCGTTGATGTGCGAGACGGCGAGCGAATAGAGCGTGAGGGCCGAGCCGCTGAAGAGGCCGGCGAGCAGCAGGAAGAGCCAGCGCGGGTGTGGTGCGAAGACTTCGATGGTGAGGGCGACGAGCGTTGCGACCATGCAGGCGCCCGCGATCACCGTACGCCGATCCATGCGGTCGGACAGTCGGCCGACCGGGTACTGGGTGAGCACCGCGGCGAAGATGCTCACCGCCATGAACTCCGCGACCCCGCGTGTCCCGGCGCCGCTCAGGCGCGAATACACCGGACCCATGGAGAAGATGATCGAGGAGATCATTCCCGATATCGCGACCGCGACCACCGCGAGCGGGGAATATTGGTAGAGCTCGCGGTACTGCACGTGACGTGGCGCCGCGGGCTCCGGAGTCGGCTGCGCCGAGGCGACGATCGGCACCATCGCGAGCGAAATCAGCGCCGAGACGAGCATGAACGGGGTCTCGCTCTGCGGACTCGAGACCAGCAGCAGGAACTGCGCCGCGCCGAGTCCGACGTACAGCACCAGCATGTACACCGCGAGGAGTCGCCCGCGGTTGCTGCGGCTCGCACGGTGGTTGAGCCAGCTCTCGGCGACCACGTAGATGCCGGCGAAGCACACCCCGGTCAGAAAGCGTACGAATGCCCAGGGCAGCGGGTGTACCCAGGACGCGAATGCCAGTGCCGCGACGGAGGCGAGCGCGGCCAGCGCCGCGAACACCCGCACGTGGCCGACCTGCCGCAGTCCCCGCGGCGCGAGCAGCGTGCCCGCGAGGTAGCCGACGTAGTAGCCGGACATGACGAGGCCGGTGATCGGGGTCGGGAATCCCTCGAGCGTCGCGCGCAGCCCTAGCAGCGTGCTCAAAAGGCCCGCACCCAGCATGAGGATTCCCATGCCGAGCAGCAGCGGCCAGGTGGTCAGGAGGGGGTTCATGCGTCGGCCGACGGCTTTGTAGATCTCGCGCAGGAAGGCTATCACAGCCGCCGAAAGATCAACGTCGAGGGTATGGAGCTGGTCACGAGCAGGCAGCGTGGCCGCTCTCTGCAGAACCGGAGATCGCGCCGAGCACCTGCGCGACCCGGTGTCTCCAGGTGTGTGCTGCCAAGGTTGCCGCATGCGCCTGCGCTCCGATTTCAGCCAACAGTGCCGGCCGCGCCAACAGTCCCTGCACCGCAACCGTCAGTGCATCGGTGTCGCACATGGAATAGAAGCGTAGGCCGTCTGCGAGCGCGCCGCGTAGATATCCCGATGCATTCGTGAAGCAGACCGCGCGATTCACCGCATATAGAAAGATCCGATCGTTCGCACCATCGAGGTAGGTGGAGGCATCGATACAGATCCGAGCAGCGCCGGCCAGTCGAAACAAGCCGTCGTAATCGGTGGGTTCCTGAAGCTGGACATTCCCGAACGGGGCGAGATGTTGCCACTGCCTGCCGACGACGCGCATCCGCACACCTGCCCGGGCGAGCGCCGACACCGCTCGCCGCCGATAATCTTGCCGCATGAACCACTCGACGCAGCGCAACTGCGTGTAGTAACTGAACCCTTCGGACCGGGCATAGTGACTCGCAACCTCCTCGACACTCAGGTGCAGCGAGCGCTCCGGCGCTGCCATGACCGTATCCGCAAGCGCATCGCAGAACTGCGGATCGACTTCAACTGGCAGGTTCGGAAATGCCGGGTCGTGCCAGAAACGCTCGGTGGCGGATGGTTCGAAGTTGCCGACGTACAAGACATCGATGGAGCGATCGGCGGGTGCCCGGCCGGATGAGCGATCGTTCGCGGGCCTGATGGCAGGCGGAGCGAACACCTCGCCGGCCAGCGTCAGACCTGGGTATACGAGTCGAAGCTGGTGCGGATGCCCCAGATCCGGATATACCGCATGCAGCCGCCTCGAAGCGATGCGGTTTATCGCCTGATTGAAGGGGTGATCGAAAAGCATTCCGACATAAGGAATTCGATAGGCATCGAAGATTGGCTGCGGTGACCTGCCAGCGTCCGGGACGGTCGTGAGTGACAGCCCGAACCCCCAGCAAGCGATATCGAGCACGACATCCGGCTTGTCCCTGTCGACCTGCCGATGGAGTGAGCTCTGTTCGTTCGGCGACAGCCTGCCCGCATCGTTGAACGGAAAGTAGCTAACCTGGTGTCCGAGCTCACCCAACGCCTCGGCGATGCTGACCGCGAATTCCTGGTAGAACCAGCGTTCGGGCACGCCGAGCCAGAAGGGAATGAGAACTCGCACGCTGAATCTCCTTATGGTCGCGCCGGCTGCCTTCTCTGCGCGGCGGCGGTCTGCCGATGGCATCAGTCACGCTTCACGGTACAGGCAGCGGCAGCCGATCGGTCCTCCAGTTGTCACTGTTCGAAAGTGTCGATGAGGTCAGTTGCTTCTCCAGATCACCTCTGATGCTGCGCACCACGCCATCCCAATCGCCCGGTGCGCTCTGCCGATAGAGCCTGAGCGTCGGGTACCACGGACTGTCCGTTCGCTCGAGCAGCCACCGCCAGCAGGTGTCGAACCGATTCATCACCCATACGGGTTTGCCGAGCGCGCCCGCCAGGTGCGCCGTGGAGGTGTCGACGGAGATCACGAGGTCCAGGTTCATGATGAGCGCCGCGGTGTCCGCGAAGTCGGTCAACGAGGCGGTGAGATCGATCAACCGGGGACCCGCCCAGCCCTGTTGCGAGAGCTCGGTGAGCTCCGACTCCGCCGGCTCACCCTTCTGCAGACTGTAGAATTCGATCTGCGGATGTGCGAGTGGGGCAAGCTTCGTCAGAGGGATGTTGCGCCGCTGGTTGGCAGACCATCGCTCAGGTGCCTGCTGCCGGAACCCACCGGACCAGACGAGGCCGACGCGCGGTTTGCTCCTGACACCGAGCCTGTCGCGCCACGCCTCGACCTGGCGAGCCTCGGCCCGCAGATACGGCACGCATGCAGGAATCGTCGCCAGTGTCGTCCTGAAGGCCAACGGCAAACTGAGGAGTGGGCAGTGAAAATCGAACTCGGGAATGGGATCTTCCGGAGTCACGACCAGCGCGACGCCCGGCAGAGGCTCGAGTAGCCGGCGCAATGGGCGCGGCACTCCGAGTATCACCCGGGCGCCGAGCTCCGCCACCAGCGGAACATAACGGCAGAACTGCAGCGTGTCGCCGTAGCCCGCCTCGAAGTGCAGAAACACGGTCCTGCCTGCGACGGATTCCTCACCCAGCCACGGCGGCTGAGGTAACCGCAGCCTGGAGCGTGCGCCCAGCCCGCGTGGGTTGCGACAGCGCCATTCGTGGTCGACCCAGCCGCGCTCGAAGTCGCCGCCCATCAGCAGCGCATAGGCGCGCGCTTCGTAGGCCGCGGCAAACTCGGGATCGAGAGCGATGGCGGCAGTGAGGCTCTCCACACCCTCGCGAATTCGATGGTTGCCGGCGAGCAGCGCACCGCGGCCATAGTACGCTTCGGCGTATCCCGGCCTGACTTGCAGTGCACGCGCGCAGCAAGCCAGCGCCTCCTCACAGCGCTGCAGTTCGTTCAAGGTCGCGGCGCGGTTGATTTCCACCTCCGCGAAATCCGGTGCGAGCTGCAGTGCCCGCTCGAAGCAGCTCAGCGCCTCCCCGAAGCGCAGCTGAGTGTGCAACGTCACACCGCGATTGTTCCAGGCTCCGGCGCTCTGCGGGTCGATCTGCAGAGCCCGACCGCTGTGTGCCAGCGCCTCCTCGAAGCGCTGCAGCTCGGTCAGCGTGGCGGCGCAGGCGCTATACGCGGCGGCAAAATACGCATCGATCTGCAGGGCCCGTTGGTAGCTCTCCACCGCCTCCGGGAGCCGGCGTAGCTGATGCAGCGTCACGCCGCGCTGGTACCACAGGCTCGCATCCTGAGGCTGCAGCCGGGTGCCACGGGCGAAACTCTCGAGTGCCTGCTCGTGCTCACCGATCGCTTGTAGCGTCAGCCCGCGGTTGTACCAGCAGTCGGCCAGATCCGCCTGGATCCCGAGCGCCCTGTCGTAACACCCGAGCGCCTCGTTGAAGCGCTTCAGCTCATGCAGGGTCGTGCCGCAATCATTCAATGCCTCTGCATAATCCGGCCGGATGCGCAGCGCCAGCTGCCCGCTGGCGAGCGCATCTTCGCGCCGATTCAGCCTGCGGAGGGCTTTCGCGCTGGCCAGGTGTGCCTCGGCGATTCCGGGATCGAGCAGCAGCGCGCGCTGATAGCTCTGCAGGGCCGCCGCCGGCTCGCCCAGCTCCGCCAGTACGTGTCCATGGTTGACGTGTGCACCGACGTCGGCAGGATCGGCTTCGATGACCTGCGCCAGCGCCGCCCGGGCCTCATGATGGCGCTGGGTCATCGCCAGAATCACGGCGAGGAGCTTCGTGGCCTCAGTGTGCGCCGGCTGTGCGCTCAGCACCAACCGGCACAGTTGCTCCGCCTCCGCCACCCTGCCGCTGCGGCAGCGGGCGAGCGCGTCCCGCAGCGTGTCAGCGGCATTCACCGCGCGGCAGTACCCTGGGCCGCGAGCCGGCACAGATCCGTGTGGATTCGTTGCACCACCTCGTCCCAGGCACCGGGTACACGTTGCCGATAGATCCTCAGGGTCGGGTACCACGGACTGTCGGTCCGCTCGAGCATCCATCGCCAGCACGTGTCGAAGCGGTTCATCAGCCACACCGGCTTGCCGAGTGCCCCCGCGAGGTGAGCGACCGAGGTGTCGACCGTGATGACCAGGTCCAGGTTGTCAACGAGCGCGGCGGTGTCCTCGAAGTCCCGTAACAGTTGCGTGTGGTCGATCAGGTCGGGACCTGCCCAACCCAGTTCCCGTGCCCGCGCAAGTTCCGCTTCCGCTGGCTGCCCCTTCTGCAGACTGTAGAACTGCACCCCTCGATGGCGCAGCTGCGCGAGCGCTGCCAGGGGAACGTTGCGGCGCGCATTGACCTCCCACAGCTCGGGCTGGCGCTGTCTGAAGCCTCCCGACCATACGAGGCCCACCCTGAGTCCGGTACGAGGCCCCAGCCGCTCGTGCCACTCACGTGCTTTGCGTGCATCGACGGTGAGATAAGGTACGGTCGCGGGAACGGTGCCCAGTGTCGTATTGAAGGCGAGCGGCAGGCTCATCAGCGGGGTGTGAAAGTCCGCGGCCGGCCAAGGCTCGCCGCGCACGATCACTTCGTCGACGCCTGCAAGTCGGCTCAGCAAGCCGGCGAGAGAGCCGGGAACCTCCAGTTTGACGATCGCTCCGCGCGCTGCCAGCACTTGCACGTAGCGGCAGAACTGCAGCGCATCGCCCAGCCCCTGTTCGCTGTGCAGCAGAACGGTCCTGCCCTCGAGCGGCTCCTGGCCTGACCACGCTGGCTGCACGGTCGGCCGCTCGCTCAGCCGATGGCTGCGCGTGCGCCAGCGCCATTCGTAGTCGGCCCAACCTCCGGTGTAATCGCCACGCAACAGGCGCAGCATTCCGCGCGCTGTGTACGCCTCCGCGTAGTCGGCTTTGAGCGCGATGGCCCGGTCGTAACTCGCCAGCGCCGCATCGAGGTCACCTTGCTCTTGCAGGACGATACCGCGGTTGGCATGCGCCTCGGCGCAATCCGATCTATGGACCAGGGCGCGATCGTAGCTCGCCAGTGCGGCGCCTAGCTGACCCTGCTGGTGCAGCAGGTTGCCGCGATTGACATGGGCATCGGCATAGCCGGGCTGCAGCGCGAGTGCCTGATCGTAACTCGCGAGCGCCGCAGCAAGCTGTCCGAGATCTCGCAGCGCGTTGCCCCGATTGGAGTGCGCCTCCGCAAAATCCGCTCTGATCGCAAGTGCACGATCGCAACTCGCGAGCGCTGCCTCCGGCTGACCTTGCTCCCGCAGGATGGCCGCGCGGTTGCAATACGCCTCGGCACAGCCGGGACTGAGCGCGATGGCGCGGTCATAGCTCGCGAGCGCCGCCTCCGGACGCCCGAGCTCGCGCTGTACATTGCCACGATTGAGAAAAGCGAGAGCCAGCGGCCGGATCGTGCTGGCTCTCTCGTAACTCGCGAGCGCGGCGTCGAGCAATCCCAGGTCGCGCAGCACGTTACCGTGGTTCACATGGGCCTCGGCGTAGTCGGCGCGCAGCCGGATGGCCTGCTCGCAGCTCTCGAGCGCGGCGGCCAGACGACCGAGCAGCCGCAGCACCGCGCCTCTGCCGTTGTGGGCTTCCGCATAATCAGGCTTTAGAGCAATGGCCCGATCGTAGGCCGACAATGCAGACTCCGGCCGCCCCAGCTCCCTCAGGGTCGAGCCCCTGTTGAAGTGTGCCTGCGCGCTCGCGGGATCTACCTCGAGGGCGCGCTCGAGAAATTGCAGAGCCTCGAGCGGCCTCCCGGTCTGGACGGCAAGCATCCCCGAGAGGTGCAGTGCATGGAAATTCGTCGCATCGCGCGCCAGCACCTGCCCGTAGAGAAGCTGCGCGCGCTGCAGCTGCCCCTGGCGATGCAACGCCTGCGCCCTTTGCAGTGTCGTGGACGTGCCTGGTGAGCCCATCGCGGAACCTTAGCGGCTCAGCGTTAAGCGGGAATGTCAGCCGCCCGGGCAGGGGCTGCGCCGCGCCTCGCGCGCACCCTGCCGGCAGCGGCTACTTCACCGCCACGAGCAGGAGGCGGAGTTCCTTCACGACATTATTGCGCTGCTGCACGAGCTCGAAGACCTGTTCCTGTGTCAGCTCGCCGCTCGCCATCCGCGAGTGATACGGCTCGGCCAGCCCCATCTCGACCCGCTGTATTTCGAAGTCCACGTTCCAGTGAACCCCGAGCGGTGTATTCGCGGCTCCGAGCGTGCGCCATTCCTCGTTGGCTTTCTTGCTGAAAAGCGACATGGTGCCCACCGTGATTGCACGCACGTGGGTCGGATCGTTGATGAAGTCGTCATGGCGCGGATGCGGCACCTGAATCGCGATCGTCGCGCCGGGCCGGCAGACCCGGTAAAGCTCCTGCATGATGCCCTTGAAGACCCTCACTTCCGCGCCGAGGTGCTCGAGACTGTGGCAAAACGTCACCGTCTCGATGGAGTCGGTCGGCCACGGCCACGGAAACTGCTCCAGGTCACACACCAGGTCCGGGGCGCATTCGGGCGCCTGGTCGACGTTGACGTAGCCGGCAAGCTTGCGATGGCCACATCCCAGGTTGAGCTTCATCGGGATTTCCAGCGTTTGGGTCGGGCGCATTTTCCCAACCATCGTCGGGCGCTGCAATCCGCGCCGCGAGCTCGGGCCGGCATCGTACCGGGCGCCCGGATGGGCAGTGACATGCCATCGTAACGATGATCACCTATGGTTTTTTGTTCGGCGCAGGCACGGCTGGAGACCTATTGTGAACGCTCAAGCGACGGGACAGGCTCTCCAGCAGGTGACCGTTTCGTACGCGTCAGGCAACCATCTCCGGGCGGAGCAGCTGTGCAAGGACATCCTCGCCTCGCAGCCTGACTGCTTCGAGGCGCTCAGCCTGCTCGGCGTCATGGCGTACCAGCAGGGCAAACCCGAGGCGGTGACGTGGTTCGCGCGGGCGGCCGCGGCACGGCCTGACGACCCGGCAGCGGTCGAGAGCCACGGGATGGTGCTGGTGGAGCTGGGACGGCCTGCAGAAGCGCTCGCGAGCTACGCGCGGCTCGTCGAGCTGCGTCCCGACGATGCGGACGCTCATCATCGGCGCGGCGTGGTGCAGCAACGGCTGCGCCGTCTGGATGAGGCCCTGGCGAGCTACGAGTGCGCGCTCGCACTGCGCCCCGAATTCGCCGAGGCACATAACAACCGCGCGGTGGTACTCGGTGAGCTCGGGCGGTTCGCTGAAGCGCTCGCCAGCGCTGACCGTGCGGTGGCGATCCGGGCGGATCTGGCCGAAGCCCATAACAACAGAGGTCTCGTCCTGCAGCATCTGAAGCGATACGCGGAGGCGCGCGCGAGCCATGAGCAGGCCTTGACTCTCAACCCGCGTTCAGCCGAAGCGTGGAACAATCGCGGCAATGCTCTGCAAAGGCTGGGAGCATCGCAGGAGGCGCTGCAGAGCTACGAGCGCGCACTGCAGCTGCTGCCGGATTCCGCCGAGGCGCACAGCAATCGCGCCGGCGTGCTACGCGAGGCCTGGTGTTTCGAGGAGGCGGTGCGCGGTTACGATCGCGCTCTGGCGCGCCACCCGTGCTATGCCGACGCGCTTCATGGCCGCGGCGTGGCGCTGCAGGCCCTGGGACGGTATGAGGAGGCGCGGCAAAGCCACGAGCTGGCGCTCGCCCTGAAGCCGGATGTCTCCTGGCTGCGCGGCGACTGGCTGATGGCGAAGATGCAGTTGTGCGATTGGTCCGGAATGGACCAACACCTGGCGCAGCTGCAGGCCGACCTGTGGCTGGGTAAGCCGGCGGCCGCGCCGTTCGGGTTGCTGGCAGTCAGCGATTCGCCGGCGCTGCACCGGCAGGCAGCGATGGTGTGGGTAGCCGAAATGTGCCCACCGGATCCGCTCCAGCCGGTCGTTGCCGGGCACCCGCGTCGGGACAAGATTCGCCTCGGCTACTACTCAGCGGACTATCGCGAGCACCCGGTCGCATCGCTCGCGGTGGGACTCTTCGAGCAGCACGACCGGCAACGGTTCGAGGTGGTGGCCTTTTCCTCGGGACCGCCGGCGAGTGACCCCATGGCGGTGCGGCTGGGTGCAGCGTTCGACCAGTTCATCGACGTGCGCGCCCGGTCGGTGCGCGAGATCGCACAGCTGTCGCGCGATATGGGAATCGATATCGCCATCGACCTGATGGGCTTCACGCACAACGCCCGCACCGGCATCTTCGCCGCGCGCGCCGCGCCCATCCAGGTGAGCTATCTCGGATATCCGGGCACCATGGGCGCACCCTACATCGACTACCTGCTCGCCGATGCCACGCTGATTCCGCAGCGCAGTCGGGCGTACTATGCGGAGCAGATCGTCTACCTGCCACACAGCTTCCAGGTAAACGACCACCGCCGGGCGATTGCGCAGCGTGAGTTCTCGCGCCAGGAGCTCGGGTTGCCGGTGGACGCCTGCGTGTTCTGCTGCTTCAACAACAGCTACAAGATCGGACCGGCGGTCTTCGACAGCTGGATGCACATCCTCAGGACGCTGGAGGGCAGCGTGCTGTGGCTTTCCTCTGCCAACGAGACGGTGCGCGCCAATCTGCGCCGGGAGGCGGCCGCGCGCGGCGTCTCGCCCGAGCGTCTGCTGTTTGCCGTACGCGTGCCGGACGCGGCGGACCACCTCGCCCGCCAGCGGGCGGCGGACCTGTTCCTCGACACCTTTCCCTACAACGCGCACGCCACTGCCAGCGACGCACTGTGGGCAGGACTGCCGATCGTGACGCGCGCCGGCGAAAGCTATCCAGCGCGCGTGGCTGCGAGCCTGCTGCGCGCCGTCGGGCTGGCGGAGCTCATCACCGAGACCGACGAGCACTACCGGAAGCTCGCCCTGGAGCTGGCCAACAACCCGGCGCGCCGCGCCAGGCTGCGCGAGCACCTGCGTGATAATCGTTCGAAGACCGCGCTGTTCGACACCGCACGGTTCACCCGGCATCTCGAGGAAGCCTATCGGCTGATGTACGAGCGCCACCTGCGCGGGGCTGCTCCGGAGTCGTTCGCCATCCCGCCCTGAAGCACCGAAATTAAACAAGGTAGCGGGCGTAGTCTCCGGGCGCACAGAAGTCGTTGGCCGCCTCAAAGGGAGCCGCGGCCAGCGTGCTCCAGGGCACATCCAGCGTGGACGTGAACGGCAGGCTGACCGGCAATCCGTATTTGAGCTTGAAGCGCGCCCAATTCTCGTACACGCGTTGCCAGCGCCGGCTCGCCTTTTCGCTGCGCTGCAGCTGCGGCAGGTAGGTGAAGTTCGCATCCTGCTGATGCCACGCGTATGCCCCCGGAACCAACAGCATGTCAAAGCCGGCACGCCGGGCGCGCACGCCGAAGTCATTGTCGGCAAAGTAACCGAAGAACATGGGGTCGAAGGTACCGATCCGGTCGATCACGGCGCGGCTGACCAGGAAGGCATCGCCGATCAGGAAAGGATCGCTGACGATGGCGGCACCGAACTGCCGCGCCACCTGCTCGCTGCAGGCCCGCAGTGCCGTGAAGTCTGCCAAGTCTGCCACGGGCTGCGGCGGCGGGAGGTTATGGCTCGCCAGCCCGTTGTCGACGAAGTTCGAGCTGCCGCGCAGTATGCCGGCCCGCGGATGCGCGACGGCAGCTTCGAGCAGCGCACACAGGTAGTTCGGTGTCACGAAGATGTCGTTCGAGATGAACAGCACCCAGCCCCCGGTCGCGTGGGACAGGATCGCATTCACACTGCCGCTGTATTCCAGGTTCTCGGTGAACCTGAAAATGCGCGTATTGGCGTGCTGACCACGCACCGTCGCGAAAAGCGCGGCAGTGGCGCCATCATCAGGCGAGCAATCATCGACCAGCAGCAGCTCGAAGTCGCCGCTGGCACTCGCCAACAGCGCCTGCAGACACAAGCGGGTGGTTGCGGCGTTGCCGTATGCGGCGGTAGCGATGGTGATGCCGGAATCGAGCCGTAGCGGACCCACCGGATTGACCCTGGCGACTCAGGCAGCGGGTCGTCACTATCGCCTGGGGTCGTTACATTCTGATGATGTCGCGCGGGACCCGCCGCGCTCAGCGTTCAGCAGCGCCAGCGCACGCCGCCGTTCAATCCACTCCGCCGGTTGCCAGTCGAAACAGATCCTCGCGTATCCTGGCGACGACCGGTGCCCAGTCTCCGGGGCGCTCCTGTCGGTATAGACGCGCCGTCGGGTACCAGGGGCTGTCGCTCCTCTCGAGGAGCCAGCGCCAACAGGTATCGAAACTGCACATGATCCACACCGGCCGCCCGAGCGCGCCGCTGAGATGCGCCACCGCGGTCTCGACCGTAATGACCAGATCGAGGTTCTCCACGAGCGCAGCCGTATCGGAAAAGTCGTGCAGCAACCGCACGAAGTCGATCACTGGCGGACCGGCCCATTGTCTGGCGGTCAGCTCCGTCAGCTCGGATTCGGCGGCCCCGCCCCTCTGCAGGCTGTAGAAATCGATATTCTCGTGCCGCAGTGGCGCCAGCATCGCCAGGGGGATATTGCGGCGCGTGCTATGCGCCGAGTAGTCCGGGTCGTCCGCCTGGATGCCGCCCGACCAGGTCAGTCCGACTCGCAGCTTGCGCTGCGCACCGAGCCTCGTTCGCCAGATGCGACTCTTGGCCGGGTCGCTCTTGAGATATGACTGCTGCGACGGGATCGTCTCCAGGGTGGTGTTGAAGGCAAGCGGCAGGCTCATGAGCGGACAGTGGTAATGAAATTCGGGCAGCGGCTCACCGCGCGCAACCACCCGCCGCACCCCGGCGACGCCCGACAACAGCTCGGTCAGCGGCTGCGGTACCTCGAGAAGCACATCCGCGCCCAGGTCTGCGACCAGCGTCGCGTAGCGGCAGAACTGCAGCATGTCGCCGAGGCCCTGCTCGCCATGGAGGAGCACGGTCCTGCCGGCGAGCGGCTCCCTGCCCAGCCAGAGCGGCTGCGGAAACTCACGCAGGTGCGCGGCGGAGTTGCTGGTCTTCCAGCGCCACTCGTAGCCCGGCCAGCCCTGCGCAAAATCGCCCGCCTGCAGATGGGTGATCGCTCGATAGAAGTGGGCGTCGGCGAGCTCCGGCCGGAGCTCGATGGCGCGATCGAAACTGGCGATCGCGGCGCAGAGCTCGTGCCGGTCGCCGAGTGCGATGCCGCGATTGCTGTAGGCCTCGGCGTAGTCGGGTTTGACCGCGATCGCCCGGTCGTAGCTGGCGATCGCCTCGCTCAGCATGCCCAGGTCGCGGAGCGCGGCTCCGCGGTTGTTGTGAGCTTCGGCATAGTCGGCCTTGAGGGCGATCGCGCGCTCGAAACTCAGCAGCGCGGCCGAGAATTGCTGCAGGCCCCGCAGGGCGATTCCGCGGGTCATGTGCGCTTCGGCAAAGCCGGGGTTGAGCGCGAGCGCCGCATCGCAGCTGGCGAGCGCGGCATCGTAGCGCCTGAGACGCGCCAGAATGCGCGCGCGATTGCCGTAGGAATGAGCGTCGCGCGGGTCCAGGCCGATCGCCTTATCGAAGCTCTCCAGTGCGGCCTGATGCTCTCCCAGGTCGTGCAACGCGTTGCCGCGATTGCTCCAGACCCTTGCAGCCCGCGGGGCAAGCGCCAGGGCGCGCTCGTAGCTGGCCAGCGCAGCCCGCGGCTGCCCGATCGCCGCCAGCGCCAGGCCGCGGTTGTTGTGTGCACCCGGTTGATCGGGATTGAGAGCGATGGCGCGATCGTAGCTCGCGATCGCCTCCTCCCCCCGCTGCAGTTCGCGCAGCGCATTGCCGCGGTTGTACAGAGCGCTCACCAGCTGTGGATCGATCGCCAGGGCCGTCTCGTAGCTCAGCAGCGCCGCTTCCAACAGGCGCGACTGCAACTGCGCGTTACCGAGATTGGTGTGTGCGGCGGCGCTGCGCGGGTTCATCGCAACGGCCTGCGTGAGCCACTGGACGGCGCGCGGCAGCTCATCGCACTGCCAGGCGATCACGCCACGCAGGTGACACGCCGGAAAGTGTCGTGGGTGCGACCGCAGCGCGGACTCGCAGAGCGTGGCGGCAGCGGCGAGCTCCCCCTGCTGGTGCAACGCAAGAGCGCGGCGGACCAGGGAGTCGGCGTCCGCCTCAGGAGTTGCGACCGCATCCGACATGTTTTGTGGGAACCGCTGCCCGGTGATCATCACTATCGCTCGAGGTCGTTACGTTCTGATGATGTCGCGCGCAGCCCTCCGTGCTCAGCGGTTCTGGACGCGCGCGAGTACCACCAGCCAGCGCTCCGCGGGCAGGCGGGGAATCTCGAGTCGACGTGAGCGCACCACGCGCCAACCGTGAGGCAGCGAGTCGAGCTCCTGCCGCGGCCACTTACCCTTCATGGCCAACACCTGCGTGCTCGGACCACAGATGCCTTCGACCGCGGCCAGGAGTTTCGGCAAGGGTGCAAAGGCACGTGCCAGCACCGTGTCGAAGGGCGCTTCCACCTGCATCGACTCGACCCGGGTGTGCGCCACCGTCACGTTCTGCAGCTCGAGCACCCTGGCCGCATGCATGACGAAACGAACCTTCTTGGCGACCGAGTCGACCAGCGTGAACTGCCGCTCGGGATAGACCAACGCCAGAGGAAGTCCCGGAAACCCCGCTCCCGTCCCCACATCGGCGATGCGGGTCCCGGTCAGGTCCGGACCCACGGCAAGGCTGTCGAGCAGGTGCCGCGTGATGCCGTCCGCGAGAGTCGTGATGGCCGTCAGGTTGTAGCGACGATTCCAGCGTTCCAGCTCCGCGAGCAGGCGCAGAAGCTCGGGCGCCTTCTCGCCGATATCCACGCCGAGTGTGGCGGCGTCGCGGCCGAGCGTCACGGCGTCTACCGACCGATTCGGCTCCCCCTTGTGTCCCCCTACCATGAAGGATCTGCGCTCGAGCGCCCCTCCCAGTGTCACGGCAGCTTAGCGCGTCTGCGCTGGCCCCGATGCATACTCCTGCCATGCGCCTGCTGCTGCTGGAAGATGACCGCATGATCGGCGAAGCGATCCGCGCGGGATTGAAGCGGGAAGGGTTCACGGTAGATTGGGTGCAGGACGCCAGGGCCGCCGCCCCGGTGCTGCGCAGTGAGCCCTTCGAGCTGCTGCTACTCGATCTGGGCCTGCCCGGAGGTGATGGACTGGAGCTGCTGAAGAGCCTGCGCGAGCGGGGTGAATCGCTGCCGGTACTGATCATCACCGCGCGCGATGCAGTGTCGGACCGGGTGGCGGGACTCGACGCCGGCGCCGACGATTATCTCGTCAAGCCCTTCGATCTCGACGAGCTGGCTGCGCGCATCCGGGCGCTGTTGCGGCGCAAGTCCGGCCGCCCCAGTCCGGTTCTCGAGCACCAGGGTGTAATGCTCGATCCGGCGGCGCACCGGGTCACACAACGGGGCACCGAGGTGGCCCTGTCGCCGCGCGAGTTCGCTCTCCTGCAGCTTCTCATGGAGCGCCCGGGAGTGATCCTCTCGCGGGCTCAGCTCGAGGAGCGTCTCTACGGCTGGGGCGAGGAAGTCGAGAGCAATGCGGTCGAGGTCCACATCCATGGGTTGCGCCGCAAGCTCGGTGGGCAGTTCATCCTCACGGTCCGCGGTGTGGGCTACCGCCTGAGGCCCGTCACGTGAGCTCGCTGCGTGGCCGGCTGCTCGCCTCGCTGCTGACTGGCGTGGTGCTGGTCGGCGCGGTCGGAGGCTGGGTCGTGTACCGCAACGCGTTGGCCGAAGCGGACGCATTTTTCGACTACCACCTGCGCCAGACGGCACTCATCCTGCGTGATGAGCCCGTCGAGTATCTGCTCGCACCGCAGCTGCCGTCGACCGACGCGGCTTACGATTTCGTCGTGCAGGTGTGGTCACTGGACGGGGTACGGGTTTACCTGTCCCGGCCGCATGCCGTGCTGCCCGACATCACGACTCTCGGCTTCTCCACCGTGAAAACCCGCGAGGGTGGTCGCTGGCGGGTGTTTGGCATCCAGGCCGTGACGCGCGTCATCCAGGTCGCGCAGCCCATGAGCGTGCGTGAGGATCACGCCGTGGAGCTGGCGCTGCGAACTCTCAGGCCCTTCGCTCTGATGCTGCCCGTGCTCGCGCTCTTCATCTGGTTCGCGGTGGGGAGGGCGCTCGAGCCGCTCGGGCGCCTGACCGCACAGGTGAAGGCGCGCCGCGTCAATGCGCTCGATGCGTTGCCCCCGGAGCAGCTGCCGGACGAGGTGCAGCCCCTGGTGCTGGCGCTGAACGATCTGCTCGGCCGGCTGCGGGGCGCGCTCGAGCGCGAGCGCGCCTTCATGGCCGATGCGGCCCACGAGCTGCGGACTCCGCTCACCGCGTTGCACCTGCAGATGGGAATGCTGGCGCGCGCCGGCAGCGAGACCGAGCGTGAGGCGGCGATGCGCACTCTCTCCTCCGGTATAGAGCGGGCAATCCACCTGGTGGAGCAGATGCTCGCGCTCGCACGCCAGCAACCGCGCACCGACGCGCCGCATGTCCCGGTCCGCATCGATGAGCTGGCCCGCGAGACTGTCACCGAGCTGGTCCCGCTTGCCGATGCCGGCAGCATCGACCTGGGGGTCGCCGCCACGCAACCGATCGCCGTCTCAGGCGATCCGGAGGCGCTGCGGACGCTGTTGCGCAACCTGGTCGACAACGCGGTCCGGTACACACCCCCTGGTGGCCGTGTCGATGTCAGCGTCGGCGGAGCGCCTGAGGCGCCGCGACTTTTGGTGACCGACGATGGGCCCGGGATTCCCGTGGAGGAGAGGGTACGGGTGTTCGATCGCTTCTACCGTCGTGCGGGCACCGTCCAGCCGGGCAGCGGCCTCGGTCTTGCGATCGTCAAGGCCATTGCCGATGCGCACGGTGCCACGCTGAGTCTCGGCGACGGGCCCTCGGGTAAGGGCCTGGCCGTGACCGTATCATTCCCGCCGCCCTCCTCGCGCGTGACATCTGCCTGAAACGGACAGCCGGCAGCATCAGTCGGCTGTGAAGAGCGCCGCGCCAGTCCGCAAACGCAACGTCCGCCCGGGGAGAAACGACCCGTGCGACTGCGGCAGCGGCAGGAAATACAAGAAATGCTGCGGCCAAAGCTTCCCCAAGCCGCCGGTTGCGCAGCCGCCGTTTGCGCAGCCGCCGCTGCGGAGCGCCTCGCCTGAGCGAGCGCCGACAGTTTCCGGCGAGGAGCTCCATCGCCTCGAGGCCCTTGCCACAGCGGGACGATATGCAGATCTCGAGCAGCGTGTGCGCGAGCTCCTCATCGTGAGTCCAGAGTTCGGCTTGCTCTGGAAGCTCCTGGCGCTTGCACTGTGGAGACAGGGGAAGGAGGCGCTGCAGGAATTGCGCACGGCGGCGGCCTTGCTTCCGGAGGACGCCGAGGCGCACAGCAACCTCGGCAATGCGCTGCGCGGCTGCGGCCAGCTCGAGGATGCGATCAGGTGCCACGAGCAGGCCATCGCCATCGACCCCCGTTATCCCGAGGCGCACAACGATCTGGGTTGCGCCTTGCAGGGCCTGGGACGCCTCGAGGAAGCGGCGGCGAGCTTCCGGCGCGCAATCAACCTGAAGAGTGATTTCGCCACGGCCCACGCCAATCTCGGCGCAGTGCTGGCGGCTCACGGCGAGCAGACTGAGGCCGTGGAGAGCTTTCGCCGTGCACTCCGGTTGCGACCCGATGACCTGGAAGTCCAGGGCAGATTAGGCAGCGCACTCGTCGATCTGGGCCGCCTGGATGAGGCCGTCGCAAGCTACCGCAGCGCTCTCGAGGTCAATCCCGACGCCGCGGCGCTGCACAGCGACCTCGGCTGGGTGCTGTCCCTGTTGGGCCAGACGGTCGAAGCTACGCGCAGCTGCAGGAAGGCGCTGGCAATCGACCCGGAGCGGGTGGCCGCGATCGTGCTGCTCGCCGATCTCGAGGCCACGAGAGGCGAGTTCGCAGAAGCGCAGGCGCTGCTGCGCCGGGCAATCGCACTCGATCCTGACTCCCCGGAAGCGTGGGCCGGCCTCATGCACTGGCGCACCGTGCGAGGCGCCGATGAGTCGTGGTTGGCGCAGGCGCAGCGAGTCGCCGCGCTGCCCCTGCCGCCGCGCCGGGAAGCGCGCCTGCGCTTTGCAATCGGAAAGTATTTCGATGAGGTACAGGACTTCGCGCAGGCGTTCGCCAACTATCGACGGGCGAACCAGTTGATGCGGCAGCAGGCCCGGCCCTACGCGCGCAAAGACACGGCCCTGTATGTCGATCTGGCGACGCAGCTCTACGACCCGGAATGGCTGGCTGCCGCGCGCAGCAACGTGCCCGGCTCGGAGCGTGCGGTGTTCATCGTGGGGATGTGGCGCTCAGGCACCAGCCTCGCCGAGCAGATCCTGGCTTCTCACCGGGATGTGTTCGGCGCGGGTGAGCTCCCCTACTGGAAAGACGCCGCGGTGCGGTACGAAACGTCCGCGGCGGAAGTCGAGGTGAGCGATGCGGAAAGACTCGCCGTGCTGGGCGCGGAGTATCTGACGCGAGTAGCCGAGCTGTCCCCCGGTGCACAGCGCGTGATCGACAAGATGTCCGCCAACTTCCTCCATCTTGGCCTCATTCACGCGGCGCTGCCCGACGCGCGCATCATCCATATGCGGCGCGATCCGCTCGACACCTGCCTGTCCATCTATTTCCAGAGTTTCCTGCAGAGCCAGGGCTACGCCACGGATCTCGAGGACATCGCCCACTACTACACTCAGTACCACCGACTCATGGAGCACTGGCGACGTAGCTTGCCGGGTCAGGTGCTTCTGGAGGTTCCCTACGAGGGGCTCATCGATGATCCGGAACTCTGGAGCCGCCGGATGGTGGAGTTTCTCGGGCTGCCGTGGGATCCCGCCTGTCTTGATTTTCACCGTACCGATCGTACCGTCACGACACTCAGCAAGTGGCAGGTGCGCCAGCCGATCGACCGCTCACGGGTGGCGCGCTGGCGCCACTACGAGAAATTCATCGCCCCTCTCCTGGAATTGAGGCAGTTGCAGGCGAGCGGTAACTGACCTTCCGGTCTGCTGCACCCCTCAGTGCGCCATCTTCTGCAGGAAGCTCGCGGCGGTCAGCAGGTACTCGTCGCGGTTCGCCTTCTTGAGGAAACCGTGCCCTTCATCCTTGGCGACGAGATACCACACCTCCCCGCCGCTCGAGCGCACCCGCCATACGAGCTGCTCGGACTCCGAAAGCGGCACGCGCGGGTCGTTCTGCCCGGCCGCCACCAGCAGCGGCTTGCGGATGTGCACGGCGTTGCTGAGCGGTGAGATGCGCTCGAGGAACGCGCGCATGTTGGGGTCGCGCTCATCGCCATACTCGGTGCGCCGCCAGTCGCGGCGGTAACCGGAGGTGTTGCGCAGAAAGGTGACGAAGTTGCTGATGCCGGCGAGATCGATGCCGCCACGCAGCCGGTCCCCATAGGTGACGAGCGCCGCGAGCGACATGTAGCCGCCGTACGACCCACCCATGACCACGACATGGTCGCGATCGAAGCCAGACTGCACGCCGACCCAGACGAGGAGCGAGCCGATGTCGCGTACCGCGTCCTCGCGCAATACACCATTGTCGAGCGCGAGGAAGCTCTTGCCGTAGCCAGATGAGCCGCGGACGTTCGGCGCCACCACCGCATAGCCGAGCTCGTTCACCAGGAACTGCACGAACGGGTCCCACTCCGGGCGGTACTGCGCTTCGGGCCCGCCGTGAATGTCGATCGCCACCGGTACCGGGCCGCTCGCGTGGGTCGGCCGGTAGACGTACGCCGACAGTCGCCGCTCATGTCCGCCGGCGCGATCCCAGGTGGGGTAGCGCACGAGCTCCGGCGCGACGAGCGTGGCCGGATCGATCGGCCCCGCCTCGCTCTGCGTCCAGCGGCTAACGCTCTCCTTCTCGAGCTCGTACACCCAGACATCGCGCGGCGAGGTCGGCGAGTCGACCGTCATCGCGAGCCTGTTACCGGTGCGGTCGAACCGCGGGTTGCCGATGCGCCCCTCGGGGAGCCCGGCCGGCGTCAGCGTCCTGCGGCCTTCGTGGTCGAGCACCGCGAGGCGGCTGCGGCCGTCCTCGTTGAGGACATACGCGATGTAGCGACCGTCGGCGCTCACATCGAAATCCTCGACATCCCAGCTCACATCCGGGCTCACGAGGCGACTCTCGTGCGTGATCAGGTCCTTGTGCTTGAGCTGCGCGAACTCGCTGTCCTCGTCCGTCACCACGTACACCCCGCGCCCAAGGGGATCGAACTTGGCCATGCGGATGCCGGCCTTTACCGGCTTTTGCTCGAGCGGGGTGAGGGCGCCGGTGGCGGCGTCCGCCAGGTACAGGTAGCTCTCGCTGCTCGAGAGGTAGCGCCACACCAGAAGCTTCGAGTCGTCCGGCGACCAGTCGAGCGGGTACCAGGTGTCGTCGCGCCCGCCAACCAGAAGCTGCGGCGCCGCCGCGGTGGTGACATCGGCGATGTAGACATCGTAGCTGAGCGAGTCGCGATCGTTGCCGTAGAAGGCCACGCGCTTGCCATCATGGGCCCAGACGACGCTGCCGTGGATGAAGCTGCCGTGAGTGAGCTGGCGCGCCTCGCCGACACCGGCCTGGTAATACACCTGCGCGTTGTCATCGCCGGCGTGATCCTTGAGAAATGCGAACCCCCGGCCACTCTTCGCGCCGCGCGCCCACTCGATCGGATCGGAGTAGAAGGTGAGCTGCTCGCGCATGCCGAGCGGCATGCTCACCCGATGCACCTGCTCGGTGTCGCCGAAGCGTGTCGACACCAGCAGGCTCCCATCCGCCAGCCAGTCGAGGAAGGTGGCGCCACGCGATTGCTGGTAGCGCGCGAGACGCGCCGCGAGCGCCGGGTCCGCCGGCGGAATGCCATCGAATATCAGGTTGCCGCGCTCACGGTGTTGGGTGACCGGACCCTGCGGAATGGAGGCGGCCGCGGCTGCAGGCGCCGGCGGGCTCACCGGCTGCGGCGCCGCGGTACTCGCGGGCGGGGCGAGCGTCGTCGAGGGTTCCGGCGGGGGCCCGGTCTGCTGGGCAGCCGCGACGGCGGAGAGAGCCAGGGCGAGCGCGATGAGGAGAGAGCGTGTCCGGCACGCAGCGCGGGTGGTCATGCCTCTAAGCTACCGGGGTCCCAACGAAATTGCGCGTCTGATAGATCGATGCCGGTTCGCCGGTCGTGGCAAGCACAATTTCGTGGGTGGTTGCAGCGTACAGGGTACGATGTGTACATGCATTCGGGCGCCTCCGTGAGGCCGACACTCTATCGGCATCCGCACGGCATCACTGCCGTGGACGCCGAGTACCTCTATCCGGGGCACGCCGCCGCGCATCTCATCGTCGACAGCGGGCGCGCCGCGTTCGTCGATGTGGGCACGAACTCCTCCGTCCCCTATCTGCTCGCCGCGCTCGATGAGCTCGGCCTCGCACCCGCGGCAGTCGATTATCTG
>JAFAKO010000047.1 GCA_019235245.1 Gammaproteobacteria bacterium | reverse complement strand
GGCGCAGTTCAAGACGGTTCGCGGCGCCAGAACAACGCGCCTGCCCTCGCAGCAGATACCGAAAGACACTTTTTTCACGACCCTGCACGCGCGCAGGACTCACCGGGTGTTCGCGCGCGGGACGGTACCTTTGGCTACCATCGCGCAGCTGTTGCAGAACACCTGGCGCGTACAGGGCTACTTTCACACGAAGGTGTTCGGGAAGCTCCCCTACAAGACCAGCCCTTCTGGCGGTTCGAGACACCCGGGAGAAGTCTATCTCATGGCCCTCAGGGTGGAGGGGCTCGAGCGGGGACTGTATCACTACCATGCGCGAGACCACCGCCTGGCAAGACTCCCTGCCAAGGTGAGTCCGCGCATCGCCAGTGCGTACTGCGCCGATCAACCGTGGTTTGCCGCGGCATCAGCGCTCTTCGTCATGACCGCGGTTTTTGGGCGAACGATGTGGAAATACGGAAGAGCTCGCGCCTATCGGGTCGTACTGCTTGAGACCGGGCACCTCTGCCAGACGCTGTGCCTCACGGCAACCAGGCTCGGACTCGCTCCCTTTTGCACGGCTGCGCTGAAAGACTCGCAGATCGAGAAGGACCTGGGTCTGGACGGAATTTACGAATCCGTGCTTTACGTAGCCGGTGTCGGCTTGTGTCCGAGCCGCGGGCGAGCAAACATCACAACTTCCTAAGAGGTTCCTAAAGATCTCCGACCGGTGGGTGACTAGCTTCACGCCCAGTGCCTGGAGTTGCCCACTAAGCCGAGGAGATCCGCATGAACCCACTCGACACCAACACCACTCGCGCCGCCTCTCGTTTCGTCGTCGTCGCCGTACTCGTTTTTGTCGCCGTGAGTGTCGCAGCCATCGCCACCGTAGCCGGGGACCACGGCAGCGATCGCGGAATTGCCGCCTGGGTGGGCAACTACCTAGCGCAGGCTGGCGACGCGCTGGGGCGGTAGGAATCACGGCTCGCTGACTGGATGTCAGTGCGCGCTCGGGAGTTCGAGACTGTGGGCCGTGTAGGGATCGAACCTACGACCAAGAGATTAAGAGTCTCCTGCTCTACCAGCTGAGCTAACGGCCCTTTGTTTCATCCAGCAAACTGGGGTGGACGATGGGACTCGAACCCACGACAACCGGGATCACAACCCGGGGCTCTACCAACTGAGCTACGTCCACCGTCGTCCCTCATCGCGCGGCTGGCGTGCCCGGCAGGACTCGAACCTGCGACCCTCGGCTTAGAAGGCCGATGCTCTATCCGCCTGAGCTACGGGCACGACCCGAAAGCGCCCCTAGCCGGCCCCACCGCACGGGGGGCGCGAATCATACGTAAGCTGCTCAACGAGCGTCAATTTCTGCCCCATTTGGCGGTCCAGGATCGCAGCGCGCGCCGGCAGGGAGCGCAGGGCCGTCGGGGCGCGAGACCATCGAGAGCAGGGCGTCGCATTTGTTACACTGCGGTGAAACGCTCTGGCACCGATAATCCTGCATGAAATTAACCGCGAACGACCCGCAGCTGGCAGCTCCCGTAGCCGGGGCTTCTGCAGTCACTCCCGCCGCGGCTGCGCTCGCGCAGATCGCGGACTCCTTCGATCTCAGGATCTCCGCGCGCGCCGTGGCCGTCGCCGAGCTGCGCCGTCTGCTCGGCGCATGGCGCCGCCATGAGCCCGGTGCCCGCCTGGGAGAGGATCCCGAGGAGCTGCACCAGTTGCGGGTCACCGCACGACGCATCGATGCGACCCTCGCGCTCTTCAAGCGGCAGCTGCCGCGGGCCCTGGTGCGCACCCGCAAGGCGACCAAGGCGGTGCTGCGGAACCTGGGAGCGGCGCGCGACCTCGACGTGCAGCTGAGCGAGCTCGCCCACTACTGCGAGAATCTTTCGGACGAGGAGCGCGCGGCTGCGGAGCCCTTGCAGGCGTTCCTCGAGAGAGAACGTGAGCGGGCGCGCGCCCGCATGGTGCGCAGCCTCGATTCCGAGCCGACGCGCCGCTGGCAGGAGACCCTTCTGCAGGCGACTGCCGCCGAGGCCGACACTGCCAACGGCGCCGATCCGGCCATGGTCGTGATGCCCGAGCGCGTGCGACGGCGCTTCCGCAAGCTGCGCAGGTCGGTGAGCAACCTGCGCCCGAAATCCTCGATGGAGGACTACCACCTGGTGCGGCGGCGGGCGAAGCAGCTGCGTTACGCGACCGAGTGCGGCGCCCCGATGTTCGGCAAGCCGGCCGATGAGATGCTGCGGGCGCTGCGGCGCCTGCAGGACAAGCTCGGCGCGCATCAGGATGCCTGCATGGCACAGACGCGGCTGGCGGCAATCGCCGCCGATCCCTCGAGCGGCCTGCCGCCGGCGACACTTTTCCTCATGGGTCGACTCGCGGAGCATTACGCCCAGGTCACGGGCAATACCCGGCGCACCCTCACCCGCTCGTGGCGCAAGGTGCGTGGCAGACGCTGGAAAACCCTGCGGGCGCGGCTCGGAGAGCTGTACGAGAGTGCCGAGGCTTCCGGCACGTTGCTGCCTGCCAACGGTGGGGCCGCTGAAGTCGACTTCGAGCCCTCTGCGCCCGCTCTCCCCGGCCAGCCATCCGAAACCGAACCGCGCACCCTGAAGCACTGAGCGCCGGCTCCCGGTCATGGAGCTGCTCATCGTCCGCCACGCCATCGCTTACGAGCGCGACGCAAAGCGCTGGCGGGACGATGGTGAGCGGCCGCTGTCGCCGCGCGGAGTGATGCGCGCGCGACAGGCGGCCGCGGGACTCAAGAAGCTCGCACTACGCCCGGTGCGGGTGCTCACGAGTCCCCTCGAGCGCGCGCGGCAGACCGCGGCAATCCTCTCGCAGTACGCAGGCTGGCCGCGCGCCGTGCCCTGCAGGGAGTTGCAGCCCGGCGGCTCGCCGCAGGCGCTGCTCGCGCTCCTCGCCCACACCCGCGGCCGCCGCCTGGCGGTGGTGGGCCACCAGCCGGACCTCGGCCGGCTCATCGCCGCCTGTCTCGCGGGAAATCACGGCAGCGCCGCCTTCGAGCTGCGGAAAATGTCGCTGGCGCTGGTCGTTTTCAGCGGGCCGCCACGCGCCGGCCAGGGGGAGCTGCACTGGCTCCTCCAGCCGAAGCTGCTGCGGGCGCTTCGCTGAGGCGCACGCGGGCGGCCCGCACGGGGCCGCTCAGTGCGCTCCCGAGGCCGCCGCTGCCCCGCTCGCAGCCTGCGGATTACGCGCAAACCATACGAGGAAGATCAGGGCGAGGAACAGCATTCCCGAGACGTAGAAGATGTCGTTCGCCGACAGCATGAATGCTTGCGAGTCGACCAGGCGGTTGAGCATCGCGTAGCTCTGATCGGTCGTCAGCCCGCCGCCATGCAGCGTGCCCAGCGCCGCAGCGGTGTTGGGATCACCGCCGGTGAGGCGCTCGATGAGCTGCGAGTGGTGCAGCGTCGCGCGGCGGTCCCAGATCGTCGTGGTGATCGAGGTGCCGAAGGCGCCGGCGGTGATACGCGCGAAATTGAACAGGCCCGAGGCCGCCGGAATCCGCTCCGGCGCGATTCCCGACAGCGAGATGGACACCAGCGGAATGAAGAACGCGGCCATCCCCGCACCCTGTATGACCGTCGGCAGCATCAGGGTGCCGATCGTGGCGTTGGTGTTGAAGTGCGCGCGCATGAACAGCACCAGCGCAAAGATCGCGAAGGAGATGGTGACCAGGATGCGTGGGTCGACTCGACCGCTGAGCCGGCCCACCACCGGGCTCAGCAGGATGGCGAGGAACCCGACCGGCGCCAGCACCCACCCGGCGAGCGTCGCCGTGTAGCCCATGTACTGCTGCAGCCACAGCGGCAGGAGCACCACGTTGCCGAAGAAGAGGCCATAGGCGAACAGCATCGCGATCGTGCTGACGGTGAAGTTGCGGCTGCGGAACAGCGACAGGTCGACGATCGGATGCTCCTCGGTGAGCTCCCAGATGAGGAACACGGCGAAGCCCACCAGCGCGACGCACGCGAGCGTCACGATCATCGGAGAATTGAACCAGTCCAGATCCTTGCCCTTATCCAGCATCACCTGCATCGCGCCGACCCACAGCACGAGTAGCGACAGCCCGATGGCATCGACCGGCACGCGCGCGGTCGGCGTCTCGCGCTTGTGATAGATCGCCCAGGTGGCGAATGCCGCGGCGATACCCACCGGAACGTTGATATAGAAGATCCATGGCCACGAGATGTTGTCGGTGATCCAGCCACCGAGCACCGGCCCCACCACCGGTGCAACCAGCGTGGTGATCGACCACATGGCGAGCGCCGTCCCGGCGCGGGCTTTCGGATAACTCGAGAGCAGCAGGGCCTGCGAGAGCGGAATCATCGGCCCGGCGACCGCGCCCTGGAAGACGCGCGCCAGGATGAGCAGCGACAGGTTCGGCGCCGCCGCGCACAGGATGGAGGCGATGACGAACAGCACCACCGCGGAAGTGAACAGCCGCACCTGCCCGAAGCGCCGGGTGAGCCAGCCCGTGAGCGGCACCGAGATCCCGTTCGCGACTGCGAAGGAGGTGATCACCCAGGTGCCCTGGTCGGGGGAGACCCCGAGATCGCCGGCGATCGCCGGCAGCGACACGTTCGCGATGGAGGTGTCGAGCACGTTCATGAACGTCGCGAGCGACAGCGCGACGGTGCCGAGCGCAAGCGTCGCACCCGTCAGCGGCGGTGGCGCGGCGGGCGCACCCCGCGGTGCGCCCCCGCTCACCGGTCTGCCAGCATTCTCATCAGCCATGGAAGTCTCGTGGGCCGCGCAGCTTTTCTTTCAGTGCAGATGGCTGGCGACCAGCGGGCCTGCGGAGCGCGACGCACTCGCTGGCAGCGCCTTGGCCGCGGGCGCATGCGCCGGCGCCGACTCGTTGGCTGCGATGATCTCCTGCACGCGCGCCTCGGCCTGATGCTCGCTCTCGGCGCTCACGGAGGTGGTCCAGGCCGGTTGATTGCTCGCCGCCTGTGGCAGCCGTGCGCCGTCGCCGCCTTTCACGTCCACCTCCGCCTTCATTGACAGGCCGATCTGCAGAGGATGAGCGGCGATCTCGCGCGGGTCGAGCGCGATCCGCACCGGCACCCGCTGCACGATCTTGATCCAGTTGCCCGTCGCATTCTGTGCCGGAAGCAGCGAGAAAGCGGCGCCGGTACCTGCGCCGAAGCCCTCGACGGTGCCGTGATAGGCCACGTGGCGGCCGTAGAGATCGGCGCTGAGGATGACGGGCTGCCCGATGCGCATGCGGGCGAGCTGCGGCTCCTTGAAGTTCGCGTCCACCCACACCTGGTCGAGCGGCACCACGGACATGAGCGCGGTGCCGGTGCTCACGCGCTGCCCCAGCTGCACGTTGCGGCGCGCGACGAAACCTGCGACGGGCGCTGCGAGCTCGGTGCGCTCGAGCGTGAGATACGCGTTGCGTACCGCGGCAGCCGCATCACGCACCTGGGGGTGATCCTGGAGCGTCGTGCCATCGACGCGCGCGCGGTTGGCCGCGAGCTGCTGCTGCGCGGCGAGCAGCTCGGCCTGCGCGGTCTTGACCGCATCGGCGGCGTGCTGCAGCTCCTCGCCCGAGACTGCGCCGGTGACCGCGAGATGCTCACGGCGTGCGAGATCGCGTTGGGCACCGCCGAGCTCGGTCTGCCGCATCTGCACCGCCGCCTCGAGCTGCGAGCTCGTGGCATAGAGGTTACGCACATCGCGCACAGTGCGCGCGAGCTGCGCCTCGGCCTGATCGAGAGCCACGCGCGCATCCGCCGGGTCGAGGCGCACCAGCGGCTGCCCGGCCTTCACGAACTGCGTGTCATCGGCACCGATGGCCACCACGGTGCCGGAGATCTGCGGGGTGATCTGCACCACGTTGCCGCCCACGTAGGCGTCATCGGTCGACTGGTGATAGCGCAGCACCTGCGCCCAGTAGGCGCCGTACACCGTCCCCGCCAGCGCGATCACCGCACCGAGGGCGCCGAGCAGACGCCAGCGCCGGGTGGAATTGGAGACGGGTGTGGTCTTCTGCGTACTCATGACTGTTCCTTTGCTCTTCATTCCTCTTACTGCCGTGGCGACTAATGCCTAGGCAAATATCTGCCGAAAAAAAAGCCCTCAGGCGCTTGCGCGTGCCGGGACCTCTTCCTCGGCGTTCTCCAGCATGCGGTTGAGCAGGCCTTCGAGCTGACGCGCTTCGCTCTTGCTGAAGCCGCGCAGGAAGCGGTTGGCGATGCTCATGGCAATCTCGCGCATGCGCGGGTACGCCGCGCGTCCCTCCTCGGTCAGCTCCAGGTTCAGCAGCCGCCGGTCCTGGGAGCTGCGCGTCCTGCGGATCAATCCCTTCGCCTCGAGCCGGTCGAGCATGCGAGTCATGGCGCCGGCGTCGTACGAGATCACCTTGCAGAGGTCGGCAGCGGACTTCGGCTCGCCGGGCCCGGAGGCGAGGTTCGCCACGATGATCCACTGCGCGGCACTCATTTCGAGCGGGGCGAGGCGCTTGTCCTGCGCCAGCTCGCGGTCGAGCGCCGCCAGCATCTCGACTTTCACGCGCCCCAGCAGCGCGCCGATGCTGCGGCCAGGCTGGTAGCTCGAGCTGTCGTAAATGTCGCTCACTTCTTTCGCTCCGTGAATCTCCACTGCGGGAGATGGTCGGTCCGCCTTTCGGGATCGCCGCTACTATAGTTGCCTAGGCTACCATTGTCAAGGCTTTAATTGCCCGGGCAGGCCCCCGCCCCGGCCACCGGGAACCGTGTGTCCCGCAACACGTTTGTAAGCGTAGCGACCGGGCCGCTGTCACACGCCACTCACATGATGGGCGGATGATTGCTGCGGAGCTTCCATGTTCCAGGGATCGATCTTGACGCGATGGCGGGATGCCCTCACCCAGGCTGCGCAGCGCACCCTGCGGGCGCGTTGCCGTACGACCCTCGAGGCGCTCGAAGCGGCGCGGACCGAGTACCGCTCCCTGCATGGCGCCAGCGTGGTCGACGTCCGCGCACTGCGCAAGGCGGCGCAGCGCGTGCATGATCTCGAGCAGCTGTGCGCCGTGCTGATGCGCGAGCTGCAGGTGAGCGGCTGAGCAGCGCGCTTTTGCTCGGATGTTACGCATCCATAACCGCCGGGCGACTGACTTTCCTACCGCCCGGCCCGCAAGCTGCCGCACCCCTCCCCTGCAAGGAGCTCTGATGAATCGTGTAGCCTGGCAGCGGCTGCTGCGGCGCTCGGCATGGAGACCGTTCGAGTCACGCACACGCTGGCGCGAAGTGTCCCTGGCGCAGTTCGATGACTTCCTGCGCGCCTATCCGCGCTTGCTCGAGCAGCGACCACGGATCACCCGCAAGGCCGGACACCGCGAATGGATGGACGGGAGCCTCGGCACCTGGCCGGCCAATGCCGTGGCGAAGGCGTGGACGCGGGGACGGAACCCCATCTACCAGATTCGCTCTGTCTAGGATGACCTGAGCCCTATGTACGCACTGACCATTACCGATGCGCTCCCGCCGAGCGGGCGCCCCGTATTCGCCATATCGGCCGGCCCTGGCTTGCCGGGCGAGACGAATCGCCGGGTGCAATCGGCCGGTGCCGAGCATGATGCGACGCTGTTGCCGGCGGCGCTCGAGGAGGTCGCGGCGCGACGCGCGGCGATCGAATGGCTGCTGGAGGCCGACCTGCTAGCCGCGTGTCTCGTCTGAGGCCGCAGCCGCAGACTCACCGCGTGCTATTGCCGAGGAATGCGGTCAGAGCTTCGGCACATCGCTGCGCATCGCGAAAGAGAATGGTGCGGAAGCCGAGTCTCCCGGCGGCTTCAACGTTCGGCGAGCTGTCGTCGACGAATATCGACTCGGCGGCATCGAGTCGATGCTGAGCGCAAATGTACTCGAAGATCGCCGGATCGGGCTTGATCAGCTTTACCTCTCCCGAGATCACGATTCCCTGAAACAGCTTCCAGTGATCGTGGCGCCCGCGAAGATAGCTGAAGGTTGATGCAGGCATGTTGGAGAGTCCGTAAAGAGGCACAGCGCGTGCTGCAAGTGTGTGCACGAGCTCGATCGTCTCTGGCAGTGGTACCAGCGACTCCCTTACGAACTCGAGGAGGGCTCGCAGCTCCGCAACCGGACGGTGCATGCGCGCTGCGAAGCGGCGGATGGCGTCGTCTTCGGCCAGCGCGCCTCGATCCATCTCTATCCAGTCCGGATGCCGGAACACGTTCCGGCTCGCTGAGCCGCGGAGATCTTCCTCGGCATAAAAGGCGTTGATGATCTCCTGAGGCTGCCAGCGAAGCAGAACTCCGCCGAAGTCGAAGATCACATTGCGCGCAACCTTTGGGCTCGCCATCGTCAAACACCTGCGCCGCCGCGGGACTGCCGATTCCGTCATGTGCAGCGCGCAGCATTCCGCGCCACATGCTCTCTTCATGAGGTATCGTCGGCAGTTGTCCAATGATGACATCCGAGCCACTTTCCGCAATGAGCGTTCCCACTCTGCCCAACCGGCTATGGCCCTTTGCCCTGCATTTCTTCCGGCAGTTCCTCTGGGGTTGCGTGGGGCTCCTTACGTTCTCGATCCTAGGCCGTGCGGTCTTCGCCTCCATCGCTTACGCCACCAAGCGCCTCACGGACACCGTGCTCGGCATGCACGACCCGGCGAGCGAGGCAGCGCGTTCGCTGCGCGGGCCGGTGGCGCTGTTCGTCGCGCTGGTGGCCGCCCGGTTCGTGCTCGATGGCGCAATGTGGTTCTGCTCATATCACACCCGCTCGCCGATGCTGGTGCGCATCAAGGAAGAGGTTTTCGCCTACGCGCAGCGGCTGTCACCGGCGTACTTCGAAAGCACGCTCTCGGGAAAGATCGCTCATCGAACCGTGCTGCTCCCCGACCAGGTGCTGACGCTATTCGACATGATGGTTTTCGATTTCATTCCGAGCAGCATGTTCTTCGTGTTCGTGGCCGGCTTTTTCTACCTGGCGAATCCGCTGTTTTGCCTGGCCGCTGCCGTCAGCGTGGTCATTTATTTCATCACCAGCCTGTTCGTCGGGCGCGAGTGCGCGCGGCGCTCGGCCGCTAACAACGAGGCGCGCGCGGCCGTGACCGGCCGCATCGTCGATGTCATCACGAACATCCGCAACGTGTTCCAGTTCGCCAACCAGACCCTCGAGGATCGCGAGCTGCGGCGCTACACCGGCGATGAGTGCGCACGGCGCAAGGACCTGTACCGCTCCGTCGTGCGTCTGCGCTGCGTACAGTACGCGATGGACATCGGACTGTGGCTCGGGTTCGTTGGCGGCGCGCTGTACGCCTGGGTGCACGGCGTCATCGGCGCCGGTGATTTCGTCATGATCACCGCGCTCACCGGCTCGCTGCTGCAGACCGCCTACAATCTCGGGCAGCGCGTGCCGGAGTTCTACGAGCAGCTCGGCGCTGCGCAGGAAAGCATTGCCACGCTGATCGTGCCACCGACGATCCAGGATCGGCCCGGCGCACCGGCGCTGCTGGTGAGGCGAGCCGCGATACATTTCGAAGGCGTGGCCTTCGCGTACGATGGCGGACGCCGCGGACCGCGCAATATCGTAGAGAACTTCGAGCTTTACATCCCTTCCGGTCAGCGTCTGGGACTGGTTGGCCCGAGCGGCGCGGGCAAGACCACGCTGATGGCGCTCTTGATGCGCATGCACGACGTGACTGCCGGCGCGATCCGCATCGACGGGCAGGATATCCGCCAGGTGACACAGGTGAGTCTGCGCGGCGCGCTGGGCCTGATCCCGCAGGACACGAGTCTCTTTCACCGCAGTCTCCTCGAGAACATCCGTTACGGCCGGCCGGATGCTGCGGACGAGGAAGTGGTCCGCGCGGCGCAACGCGCCCACGCCCACGAGTTCATAGCGGAGCTCGAGCATGGTTACCACACCCTGGTCGGCGAGCGCGGTATCAAGCTCTCCGGCGGTCAGCGGCAGCGAATCGCGATCGCGCGGGCCATTCTGCGCAACGCACCGATTCTCCTGCTCGATGAAGCGACCAGCGCACTCGACAGCCATAGCGAGCACCTCATCCAGGAAGCGATGCGCGAGGCCATGGCCGGCAAGACAGTGATTGCGATCGCGCATCGGCTGAGCACGGTCATGGACATGGACCGTCTCATCGTGCTGCAACGGGGCGTGATCGTTGCCGATGGGTCGCACGCCGAGCTCCTGAGGGACGGCGGTCTGTACGCGGACCTCTGGCGCAGGCAATCGGGGGGCTTCAATCCCGTAGCCGTACCTCTGCAGGAGCCGCAGGGGGAGGAATTTGCCCCCTCAGCCGCCGATGCCTGCGATCTCTCGGTCGAACCGCGGGGCGCGCTCGCCGGACGCCAGGAAAGCGCCTAAACGCCTAAACCGCACGGCGTCACGGCGCAAAGTGGGTCGTGACGTAGAGGTGCGAGTCGCCTGGCAGGCCACACTGGTAACCACCACAGGAGGTGCCCGAGAGACTGAGCATGTAGGGGGTCGCCGGGAGATCGCCGGTGTACTGCCATTCGATGCACGGGGACTTCACTGACGAGGTGCAGGTGAACGTCACAGGGGTGCCCGACTTGTCCGTCGCCGGGGCAATCGCCGTCCAGGGCGAGGTCCCATCCGTCGCTGAGTAGAGAATCGGTGCGCTGAAGGTCGTCTTGTAGAGGGGTGGTCTTCCGCCACATCCATGCCCGCCGCAGACTCCATAACCCTGTTGGCCGCTGACGGTGATGGTGACCGAACCCACTTTCCAGCTCGGGAGTATCCAGAACTCATCCACGATACTGAACGGCGACGTACCCGCCATGATGGTGAGGTTGCCGAGGTTGCCGGACTCATCCACGTAGTGAGCGGCGGAAGCTGTACCGCAGGCAAGCAGAAAGCAGACTACGAGGTAGCGCATGGCGTGGCCCTTTCAGACTGTCAGGAGTTGGCAAGCCACCTCGGCGCCATGAACGCCGCCACAACAGGAAAGTGCCGGTGCAAGGCGAGCATGACGACAGGCTGCTTGATGAATGGCTGCGTTAACTTCCCTTCAACACCCGGTGTTGGAACTTCGCTGTTGTGTGGCGCGATGAAAGCGGGCGGGAACGTTAAGCAGTGGCGCGACGCAGCAGCCATCAGCGCTGGCCCTCACGACGTGTAGGACAATTTCTTACGTTCGGTAACACAGACACGCGTCGACAGCGCGGGCTGAGACGATGAGCGGCAGCTGAGCATGGGCAGTCTCAATGCCACCGCGCGCGCGGAAGGACCGACTTATTAGTAGCGTACTAGTATGTACTAGTAACCATCACGCCCATTGCTTCTGAAGGCGTCGTCCAGGAGAAGATATAGAGACGATTGAATTGGTCGGGGCAGAGGGATTTGAACCCCCGACCCTCTGCTCCCAAAGCAGATGCGCTACCAGACTGCGCCATGCCCCGACCGGGCAGCCGCGAGCGGCGGACCTCCCAATCGTACCCGATCGGCTCCCGCGCGGCCCGGCAATCCGGTGTCAGGCGCGACGCCAGCTGGTCTTCCCCCCGGGGTTGTCCTCGAGAATCACCCCAGCCGCCGCAAGCTCGTCGCGGATCCGGTCGGACTCCGCCCAGTTCCTGGCACGGCGCGCCGCCGTCCGCGCTGCGATCCGCGCCTCGACCTGTGCATCATCGAGTACGGCGGCGCTCGCGGCGTGCTGCATGTCTGGGCCCGGCTTCGCGAGCCGGAACCACTGCTCCGCGGGCATGGAGAAGAGTCCCAGCACCGCGCCGAGCGAGGTGAGCTCGGCAGCGAGCGCTGCCGCCCGTCGGTGCTCGCCCGCAGCCTTCGCGGTGTTCACCTCGCGCGCCAGGCTCTGCAGCACCGCGAGCGCCTCGGGGGTGTTGAAGTCATCGTCCATGCTCGCGAGGAAGCGCTCCTCGTGACCGTTGGCCGCGGGAGCTGCGAGCGGCAGCTCGCGCAGCGCGGTGTAGAGCCGTGCGAGGGCGGCGTCGGCCTGCTCGAGCTGCTCGAGCGAGTAGTTGATCGGACCGCGATAGTGGCTCGCGAGCACGAAGTAGCGCAGCACCTCGGGGTGGCGCAGGCGCGGCAGCACCTCGCGCAGGGTGAAGAAGTTGCCGAGGGACTTGGACATCTTCTCGTCGTCGACGTTGACGAAGCCGTTGTGCATCCACAGGTTCACGAAGGCGGCGCCGCTCGCCGCGCACGACTGCGCGATCTCGTTCTCGTGGTGCGGAAACTTCAGATCGAGTCCCCCGCCATGCAGATCGAAATGCGTGCCGAGCAGCGCAGTCGACATCGCCGAGCACTCGATGTGCCAGCCCGGCCTCCCCGGGCCCCACGGCGATGGCCAGGAGGGCTCGCCGGTCTTGGCGTGCTTCCACAGGACGAAGTCGAGCGGATCGCGCTTGGCCTCATCCACCTCCACGCGCGCGCCGGCGCGCAGATCCTCGAGGCGTTTGCCCGACAGCCGGCCGTAGCCGGGAAAGCTCGCCACCGCGTACATCACATCGCCGTTCGGCGCGCGGTAGGCATACCCCTTGGCGAGCAGCTGCTCGGCCATGGCGATGATCTGCGGCAGGTAGTGCGTCGCACGCGGCTCATGGTCGGGGCGGATGATTCCGAGCCGCTCGCAGTCCTCGTTCATGGCGTCGATGAAGCGCTGGGCGAGCGCCTCGAACGGCTCGTGGTTCTCGGCGGCGCGGCGGATGATCTTGTCGTCGATGTCGGTGATGTTGCGCACGTAGGTGAGCCGGTAGCCGCGGTGGCGCAGGTAGCGGCTTATGACATCGAACACCAGCAGCATGCGCGCGTGACCGATGTGCACGTAGTCGTACACCGTCAGGCCGCACACGTACATGCGCAGCTTCCCGGGCTCCAGCGGTTGGAGCTCCTGCTTCTGTCCGCTGAGGGAGTTGTGGATGCGGATCATGCGAATCGCGCCAGGCGCTCGCGCGCCTTGCCGGGCGGCATGGCCTTCAGCAGCGGCGCGAGCTCCGGTCCGTGGGTGCGCCCGGTGAGCGCCAGGCGCAGCGGCATGTACAGCTCGCTGCCCTTGCGCCCGGTCGCCGCGCGCACCGCGCCGGCGATCGCCGGCAGGTCGCTGCCATCGCGCGCCGCGGCCGCGGCCGCCGCGGCGAAGTAGCCCGGGCCGGCGGCGCGCACCAGCTCCGCATCCTCGGGCTCGAGCGGCGGCGGTGCGCCGAAGACGATCTCGACCCACGCCCGTGCGTCCTCCGGCAGCAGCAGATTCGGCAGCAGCGCGGCGGTGAAGGCGGCGACGGCGTGCTCCTCGAGCCCGCGCGGCAGTACCTCCGTCAGCCAGCGGCGCGCGGCCCCCGCATCGAGCCGGTGCACGGCTTCCTTCTGCCACACCTGCAGCTGCTGCTCATCGAAGCGCGCCGGCGCCCGGCCGAGGTGCTTCGCATCGAAGGCGCGGGCCATCTCCTCGAGCGTGAGCAGCCCGTGGAGCGCACTGGAGTGCCCGAGCCGGTAGAGGTGATTGACGAGCGCTTCGGCCAGGTAGCCGCGCTCACGGTATTCGCGCACGCTCACCGCGCCGTGGCGCTTGGAAAGCGGTGCGCCATCGGCCCCCACCAGCAGCGCCACGTGGCCATAGGCCGGCGCGGGCAGCGCCAGCGCGCCGAGCAGCAGCAGCTGCCGCGGTGTGTTGGTGAGATGGTCCTCGCCGCGCAGCACCAGGGTCACACCCATGCGCGCATCGTCTACGGCGTTCGAGAAGAAGAACGCGGCCGTGCCATCCGCGCGCCGCACCACGAAGTCGCCGATGTCATCGCTCGAGAAGCTCTGCTCGCCGTGCACCAGATCGGTGAAGGCGATGCGCTCGCCGCGCGGCACGCGAAAGCGCAGCGTGGCGGGCGTGCCGGCCGCGAGCCGCCGGGCGCGCTCGGGAGCGGCGAGCTCGCGGCAGGTGCCGGCGTAGCGCGGCGGCTTACCGGCCGCGAGCTGCGTGCGGCGGGCGAGCGACAGCTCGAGGGGAGTGCAGAAGCAGGGGTAGACCGCACCCGAGCTCTCGAGCGTGGCGAGCTCCTGCGCATAGAGCGCGCCGCGCTGCGACTGCCGGTACGGGCCGCGGTCATCTTCCCGGTCGGGCCCGGCGTCCCACTCGATGCCGAGCCAGCGCAGATCCGCCATCATCCCCTGCGTGTGGGCCTCGCGGCTGCGCTCGCTGTCGGTGTCCTCGACGCGCAGCAGGAAGCGACCGCCGGTGTGCCGTGCGAGCAGCAGGTTGAACAGCGCGGTGCGCGCGTTTCCCAGGTGCAGCTCGCCGGTCGGGCTCGGAGCGAAGCGGGTAACCAGCGGCGCGTCCGGCTGCGATGGGGCGCTCGTGCTCATAACGCCATGTTACGGGAAACCCCGGAATCTCAACAAAGCGCGCGACTGCGGCGGCTGCTATAGAATTTGCCGCCGGCGCTCGTGCCCGGCAGTCACTCTCGCCAAGCGGAGGATCGATGCTCATCAAGTCCTGGCGGCGGATCGGTTTGCCCGTGCCTCTGCTGCTCGCTTTGCTGCTGCTGCCGGCCGCAGGCCGTGCCGCCGAGCCACCCGCCCCCCACGAGCCGCCAGCCCACGAGCCGCCCGCCCAGGTGCGGGTCACCACCAGCCTGGGTGCGTTCGTGATCGAGGTACGCAGCGATCGCGCGCCGCTCACCTCCGCCAATTTCCTGCGCTACGTGCGCGAAGGGTTCTACACCAACACGCTGTTGCACCGGGTGATCGCCAACTTCGTGATCCAGGGAGGCGGACATGACGCCACGACCATGCAGCTGAAGCCGACGCACGACCCGGTCTTCAACGAGTCGGGTAACGGCC
>JAFAKO010000044.1 GCA_019235245.1 Gammaproteobacteria bacterium | reverse complement strand
ACGGGCAGCGGGCGCCATCCTACGCTATTGAGCATTCGCTCAACTACGGGCAGACTCGGTTCATGGCCCGCAACCCCCGCTACGACCTGCTGTTCGAGCCGGTGCGCGTCGGCCCCGTCACCACCCGCAACCGTTTTTATGCCGTGCCGCACGCGGCCGGCATGACCAATGCCATGCCGCACATGCGCGCCGCGTTCCGTGGCATGAAGGCCGAAGGCGGCTGGGGAGTGGTGTGCACGGGCTACGTGTCCATCGATCCGGGCTCGGACGATTCGCCGCTCCCCTACGCAACGCTGTGGGACGACGATGACATCCGCTCGCATGCGCTGATGACCGATGCCGTGCACGAGCATGGCGCCCTGGCCGGCATCGAGCTGTGGCACGGCGGCGGCTCGGTCATGAACCGCACCAGCCGCCTGCCGACGATGTCGCCGTCGGGCACCTCCTGGATGGCGACCCACGTCAACTTCATGGGCCACCAGCGGCCGCGCGTCATGGACGCCGCCGACATCCGCGCGCTCCTCGACCAGCAGGCGGCAGCGTCGCGCCGCGCACGCCAGGCCGGCTTCGACATCGTCTACGTCTACGCCGGCATGGGCTACCTGCCGTACGAGTTCCTGCTGCCGGACTGGAACTTCCGCACCGATGCGTATGGCGGGAGCGTCGCGAACCGCGTGCGCATCGTGCGCGAGCTGCTCGAGGTGACGCACGAGGCGGTCGGCGGCAAGTGTGGCGTGGCGCTACGGATCAGCCTCGAGGAGCTGCGCGCGCGCCCGAGCGAGCACGCGCCCTCCGAGGCGCACGAGGTCGTGGCGCTGCTTGCCGACCTGCCGGACCTCTGGGATGTGAAGATGGACTCCTCGCCGACCGACTGCCCGCCATCCCGCTTCGCGCCCGAAGCGAGCCACGAGCCGGTCATCGAGTTCGTGAAGAAAGTGACCCGCAAGCCGGTCGTCGGCGTCGGCCGCTTCACCTCGCCCGACACCATGGTGGGGCAGATCCGGCGCGGCGTGCTGGATCTCATCGGCGCGGCGCGCCCTTCGATCGCCGACCCCTTCCTGCCGGCGAAGATCGACAGCGGCCGCGAGCAGGATATCCGCGAGTGCATCGGCTGCAACATCTGCATCTCGAGCTGGCACGATGGCGTGCCGGTACGCTGCACGCAGAACCCGACCGCCGGCGAGGAGTGGCGCCGCGGCTGGCATCCCGAGCGCATCACGCCAACCGTGAGTGCTGCCGCGGTGCTCATCGTCGGCGCGGGACCCGCGGGTCTCGAGTGCGCGCTGTCGCTCGGCCGGCGCGGGTATGAGGTGACCGTGGCGGAGGCGGCGGATGAGATCGGCGGCCGTCTGCGCTTCGAGACGCGACTGCCGGGACTCTCCGCGTGGGGCCGGGTGCTCGACTGGCGTCGCGGGCAGCTCGAGCGGCTCGCCAATGTCAACATCTACCGCGGCAACCGCCTGGGGGCCGCCGACATCCTCGAGCTCCAGCCGACGCACGTCGTCATCGCGACGGGCGCCCGCTGGGCTCCGCTGCTCTACTCGGCGCTCGAGATTCCCGTGGGCGAGCTCGAGGGTGCGCGAGTGTTCACGCCCGACGATATCGCCGCCGGCGCATCGCTCGCGAGCCCGGTGGTGCTCTACGATTTCGACAGCTACTACATGGGCAGCGCGCTCGCCGAGCATCTCGCGAAGAGCGGGCACACGGTGAGCTACGTGACGCCCGCGGGCCACGCCTCTGCCTGGGGCATCATGAGCAACGAGCAGCCGCAGGTGCACCGCGCGCTGGAAGCGGCCGGCATTGCCCTGCACACGCTCTCGCGCGTGACCGCCTGCGGCGATGGCAGCGCGACGCTCGCCAACCAGTTCACCAACCGCGAGACGCGCCTGCCGTGCGCTTCGCTCGTGATCGTCGGCACCCGCTTCGCGAACGATGCACTGTATGGCGAGCTCATGGCGCGCGAAGGCGAATTCGCCGATGCCGGGATCCGCTCGGTGACCCGCATCGGCGATGCGCTCGCTCCCGGCGCGATCGTGCACGCCACCTACAGCGGCCATCGCTACGCCGAGGAACTGGATGCGGAGCCTGCGGCGCTGCGCTACCGGCGCGATGCGCCGCTGCCGATGCAGCTGTGAGCGCCACTCACGAGTCCGCCGCCCGCCCGGCTCTGGAGCCCGCGCTCCCCTCGAGCTGGTACCGCTCGGAGCGCGTGTGGGCGGCCGAGAAGGAGCGCATCTTCTGCCGTGAGTGGCTGTGCGCCGGCCGCGAGGAGCAGCTGCCGCGCGAGCCCGGTGCCTTCCGGCTGCTCGATATTCTCGGCGAGAGCATCATCCTGATACGCAACCGCGAGAGGGAGCTGCGCGCCTTCTACAACACCTGCCGCCATCGCGGCTCACGCCTGTGCCGCGATCCGGCCGCGGCCGGCGCGGGCGCGCCACATCTCGCCGGCGGCATCCGCGGCGGCCGCATCACCTGCCCCTATCACCAGTGGAGCTACGACCTCGACGGGCGCCTCGTCGGCGCCCCGCACATGGCGGGCGTCGCCGGGTTCGACAAGGCGCAGTTCGGCCTCTACCCCGTGGGCGTGGCCCTCTGGGGCGGCTTCATTTTCCTCAACCTGACACCGGCTTCCGCGGTACCGCTGCAACGACAGCTCGGCTCCATCCCCGAGCGTGTTACACGCTACCCGCTCGCCGAGCTGCGCATCGGTCACTCGATCCGTTACGAGGTGGCCGCCAACTGGAAGGTCCTGTGCGAGAACTACAATGAGTGCTACCACTGCGCCGGTGTGCACCCGGAGCTGTGCGAGGTGGTGCCGGCGTTCCGCGAGCGCGGCGGCGCCGGCCTCGATTGGCTCGCGGGCATTCCGCACCGCGCGGGTGCGTATACCTTCACCAGCTCGGGCACCACCCGCCGCCGGCCATTCCCGACGCTCAATGAGGAGGAGCAGGTGCGCCACAAGGGCGAGCTCCTCTATCCCAATCTCTTCCTCAGTCTCGCCTGCGATCACGTGGCGGTATTCGTGCTGCGGCCGCACGGCGCGGCCGCAACGACCATCGATTGCCATTTCCTGTTCGAGCCCTACGAGATCGAGCAGCCGGGCTTTGATCCGCTCGACACGGTCGAGTTCTGGGACCTCGTCAACCGCCAGGACTGGGCGATCTGCGAGGCGGTGCAGCAGGGAATCAGCGCGCGCGTCCACGAGCGCGGCTACTATGCGCCGATGGAAGACTACAACCTCGACATCCGTCGCTACGTCCTCGAGCGGGTCGGCGACGCGGTCGATGACGCGTGAGCGTCGGGCGCAGCGAAGCATCCCCACTCCGCCCTCCGCCGCGCGTGCGCGTGCGCTGGAACATCTTTCTCTATCTCTTCGGCTTCGGCTTCGTCGCCTACCTGCAGCAGCGCGGCCTGACGGTCGCGAGCTACGACATGATGCCGCACCTGCACCTGAGCCAGATGGAGATCGGCTGGCTGCTGCAGGCGATGCTGCTCGGCTACACCGCGCTGCAGTTCCCCGGTGGCGTCATCGGCCAGCGCGTCGGCGCGCGCTCGATGTTCGTGATCATCAGCCTCATCGCTTTCGTCGCCACCCTCGGCACCCCGCTCGCACCGGTGTTCCTCACCGGCACGGCGCTGTTCGCCGCGCTCCTCACCGCGCAGCTGTTGCTCGGCGCAGCGCAGGGACCGATCTTTCCGGTCTCCGCCGGCGTCTTCGAGGCCTGGTTCCCCTCGAGGCAGTGGCCGCTGGTGCAGGGCCTGCAGAGCATGGGGCTCCAGCTCGGTGCGGCGCTCACTCCGCCGCTCATCGCCTCGCTCATGGTGAGCTTCGGCTGGCAGCGCGCGCTTGCCTGGAGCACGCTGCCGGCGCTCGCGCTCATCGTCGGCTGGGCGTGGTACGGCCGCAATACTCCCGAGCAGCACCCGCGCGTGAGCGCCGCGGAGCTCGCCGAGCTCGACGCGCAGCGTGCACCACGCACCGATCAGGCGATCTCGTGGCGTGGCGTGTGGGACCTGATGCGCAACCGCGACGTGCTGGCCCTCACCGCCTCCTACGTCTGCATGAACTACGTGTTCTACCTGCTCGCGAACTGGTCCTTCCTCTACCTGGTCCAGGAGCGGCACTTCACGCGACTCGAGGGTGGCTGGCTCGCCAGCACCCCGCCACTTGCCGCGGCGATCGGTGCGGGAGTCGGCGGGCAGCTTGCGAGCATGCTCGGGGAGCGCTACGGGGTGCGCATCGGACTGCGCCTCATCCCACTGGCGACACTGCCGCTCGCCGGAGTGCTGCAGTTTGCGGCGGTGGATGCCGCTAACGCCTACCTCGCGGTGCTCGCGCTCGCGCTCTGCTTCGCCGCCGTCGAGATGAATGAAGGTCCCTACTGGGCCGCCATCATGCACGTCGGTGGCGCGGACTCGATGGCGGCCTCCGGGATCCTCAACACCGGCGGCAACCTGGGGGGCCTGATCTGCACGCCGATCGTCGCCTACCTCTCCGGCCACCACGCGTGGACACTGGCGTTCCTGATCGGGATGGCGTTCGCCGCGGTAAGTGCCGCGCTGTGGCTCATCGTCGATCCGAGCCGCGCGGCGCGCATCGACACGGCGAGCAGTAGCGCGCTGGCGGCAAGCGGCTGAGCAGCCGACGTTCGTCAGGGCGCGGCCGCCTCCGCGGCGACTTTGCTGCCCTCCAGTGTCCCGCGCACGGTAGCGCGTGCACCGGCCGCTCCCTCCGTCCAGGAGAGCGCGAGCTCCCCGCTGCCGCCGGGAGAGTGCACCTTGAGCTCCGCCCGCACCACCCCGGTCCGGCCGGGCCAGTCGATGCGGCCCGAGGCGGTGAGGTCCTCGGTCCAGCGCACGTCCTTGAGTGTGATCCGATATCCCCCGCCCTGCCGTACGGCGGCGAACGTACCGCCGCGAAGTCCGATACCGGCACCCGGGCCATTTTCCGCTGCGCGCACGATCACATCCGCCGCGGTGAGCAGCACCGCACTGACGGCCCGGAGCACCTCCTTGTCGGCCTCGTTCCCCGCTACGGCTGTCGCCGGCGCGAGCTCATGCAGATGCCGCGCGAAGCGCGGCACGAGCGGTACCGGCGGCAGCGTGCTCGCGCAGCTCACATCGCCCACTTTGAGCTCCGTCATGAACTGTCGTACCAGCGCCGCGCCGCATTCGCTGCGGGCGCGCGGCAGGGCGTTCACGTGAAAGCCGTTGGCGATGATGATGTGCCGTGAGCGCGGGAAGCGCTGCGCCGCGGCCGCGCCGCTCGCCACGCTCGTCTGATCGTCGAGCTCGCCGGAGATCACGAGCAGCGGGACCGTCGGGTAGCTCACGCCCTCGAAGGTGAGCGGTGAGGATCCGGGCGCCGCGGCCGGCCAGCGCACGCACTGGTCGATGTACGCATAGTCGAGCGGCATGCGGCGGTACTCATCGATGGTGAAGGGCGCGTAAGTGTCGGGTGCCTTCACCTTGCGCTCGGCGATGATGCGATCGCGGGCAGCGACCCGCTCCTGCGGCGGCAGGTGCATGTCGAAGATGTGCGGCGGGTCCGTGCACCAGATGGCGGCGGCGAGTCCCGCGCTGAATTTCACTGGATCAGCCGTGGCGTCGCGCGATTCGACCGCAGCGAATGTCTCGGCCATGAGGCGCAGCAGCGGGGCGCGATCGCCGTCCGCGAAGGCGCGCGCCGCCGCATCGAGCTCCCGGACCGTCGCATACGCCGGGTAGCCCCCGAACATGAGGATCGCGAGCGCGCTGGCATCGGCGGTGAAATCGAGGTTGCGCCCCGCACCGTAGCGCACATGCGCTGCAAAAGGATGCGCGCGCAGCTGCGCGAGAGCCGGCGCGAGGTGCTTCATCGAGGTGCCGGCGATCGCATTGCACGCCGGGGTGCGCTCGCACGCGACGTCGAACTTCCGCCGCATCGCCGGCGCGATGTGCGGGTACCAGGCGTAGTCGGGTCCGGAGAGCGGGTACGCCCCATCGAGCACGAGCGAGCGCATGCGCTCCGGGTGACGCAGCGCGAACACCTGCGCGAAGTAAGTCCCGTAGGAGTCCCCGTAGAGACCGATGCGCTCGATGCCGAGAGCCTCCAGCAGCGCCGCCAGATCATCGGCCGCGAGCGAAGTGCTGTAGAGCGGCGCTGCGGCCCCAAGCGAGCGGCCGCACTCGCCGATCGCCTCCTCGGTGAGCTGCGGCACCCGCTGCAGCTTCTTGCAGTCGATAGCCCCCGAGCGGCCCGTGCCGCGGTAGTCCATGAGCACCACGTCGTAGTTGCCGCGCAGCGGGCCGAAGAGCGCGAGGTAGTCCTCGCGCGAGTCGGTCGTCGGGTAACCGGGCCCCCCCTCGGCAGCAACCAGCGTCCCGGCGGCAGCGCCGGCGAGGGTGTGCGCGTAGTACTCGAAGTAGATGGGGAGCGTCCCGGGGACCTGGCCGGAGGGGTCGAGCGGACGCCGGAGCGTCCCGCACCAGGTGCCGACGGCCTGACAGCGATGCAGCGTCATCGTTCCGACCTGCAACGCCGCAGGCGCATCGGCTGCAGCACCGCCGACGGCAACCGCGCCGGCGAGGAGCGCAAGGGCACACTGCACAAAGCTGCGACGCATAGGACGAGGATAGATCCGCTGCTGTTGGCCCGTTATTGTAGCGGCCATTCATCAAGTCGCCCGCGCGCGCCGCGTGGGCGGGAGGCCACTGCCCATGTCATGCCGCATCGGTGCGCGCCGCCCACTCGGCGTCGTGCTGTCGGGTCTGCTCGCGCTCCTCGGCGGCGCGCCGCTGCCGGCGCAGCCGCCGCTGCACACGCGCAACGTGGTGCTGATCGTGAGCGATGGCCTGCGCTGGCAGGAGGTGTTCACGGGCGCGGATGAGACGCTGTTGAATGAGGCGAACGGCGGCATCTGGGACAAGGAAGAGGATCTGCGGCGCGAGTTCTGGCGCGCGGACCCCGCCGAGCGCCGCCGGGCGCTGATGCCCTTCCTGTGGAACACCGTCGCCGTGCGCGGGCAGATCTTCGGCAACCAGGCCCTCGGCAGCATCGCGCGCGTCACCAACGGACTGGCCTTCTCCTACCCGGGGTACAACGAGATGCTGACCGGACACCCCGATCCGCGGATCGACTCGAACGAGTTCGGCCCGAACCCCAACATCTCGGTGCTCGAGTGGCTCGACTCGCTCCCGGATCTGCACGGCAAGGTCGGCGTCTTCGCCACCTGGATAATCTTCAAGAACATCCTCAACGAGCCCCGCAGCCATCTGCCGCTGCAGGTGGGCTGGGATTCGCCCTACCAGGGCTCACTCACCCCGCGCCAGCAGCTGCTGAACCGCCTCTACCAGTCGACCACCCGTCTCGATGATGAGGATGTCTACGACGCATTCCTGCAGGTGCCGCTGCTTGATTCCTTCGACCGGCAGCAGCCGCGCGTGCTCTTCGTCGGCTATGGCGAGACCGACAACTGGGCCCATTCCGGCCGCTACGACCTGGTGCTCCACAGCGTCCACGCGGTCGATGGCTTCGTCCGTGAGCTGTGGGAGCGGCTGCAGGCGCTCCCCGCCTACCATGACACCACGACCTTCATCATCACCACCGACCACGGCCGCGGCAGCGGGCCGGTCGAGTGGAAGGAGCATGGCGTCGAGCAGAAAGGATCCGAGAACATCTGGATCGCAGTCATGGGCCCCGATACCCCGCCGCTCGGTGAGCACCGGCACGGTGCCGAAGTCCACCAGGCGCAGATTGCGGCCACCGTGGCCGCCTTTCTCGGCAAGGACTATCGCCACGGTGTGCCGGCCGCCGCCCCGCCCATCAACGAGGTTCTGGGCCGCAGCAAGTAACCCGCAAGCGTCGGGACGCGCTTAGGTGCCGGGGGCGTGGCTCAGGCGGCCGGCGCCGCCTCGGTTACCGCAGGGCGCAGCGGGATGCCGGTGGTGACCATCAGCTGCACCAACCCGAGCGTGGAGCGCACTTCCATCTTGCGCATGAGCCGGCCCTTGTGCGTCTTGATGGTCTTCTCGGCGGTGCCGAGCCGGGCGGCGATCTGCTTCACCAGCAGACCATCCAGCGCGAGATCGAGCACCTCGCGCTCGCGCGGGGTGAGGCGCTCGAGCATCTCCCGCACGCGCAGCTGCGCCGCGCGCTGCGCACGCACCGCGCGGCTCTCGGCCAGTGCTTCGCGCACGGCCTCGAACAGGTCCGCCCGCTGCACGGGCTTGGGAAGACAGTTGATGGCGCCGGCTTTCATGCCCCGTACCACGGTGCGGATGTCGCCCGCGGCTGTGAGAAAGATGACGGGCAGGAGCCATTGCCGGGCGATGAGCTCGCGCTGCAGCTCGAGGCCGGCCGGGGTGGTGGCATCGGCGATGAGGCA
>JAFAKO010000117.1 GCA_019235245.1 Gammaproteobacteria bacterium | reverse complement strand
CGCCCAGATACGGCGCGCGACGCGGCCGATGACCACGTACTCCGGGTCCATGCCGTTGGAGAAGAAGAACGACAGGTTCGGTGCAAAGTCGTCGATCTTCATGCCGCGCGCGAGGTAGTACTCGACGATGGTGAAGCCGTTGGCGAGCGTGAAGGCGAGCTGCGACAGCGGGTTGGCGCCGGCTTCGGCGATGTGGTAACCGGAGATCGATACCGAGTAGAAGTTGCGCACGCCGGCGTCGATGAAGTACTGCTGCACATCACCCATCATGCGCAGCGCAAACTCGGTGGAGAAGATGCAGGTGTTCTGCGCCTGGTCCTCCTTGAGGATGTCGGCCTGCACCGTGCCGCGCACCGCCTGCAGGGCCTGGGCGCGGATGCGCTCGTAGGTGGCGCGCTCGAGCAGCTGATCGCCGCTCACCCCGAGCAGACCCAGCCCCGAGCCATCGTGATGCGGTGGCAGGGGACCCTGGTAGGCCGGCAGCGCCACATCCGCGGCCGCGCCGGCCGCCTGCAGCGCGGCGATGCGCCGCTCGGCCGCGGGCCACTCGCCCGCGGCACGCAGGTGGCGCTCGACCTGCTGATCGATGGCGGTGTTCATGAACATGGCGAGGATGATGGGCGCGGGACCGTTGATGGTCATCGAGACCGAGGTCGTCGGATCGCACAGGTCGAAGCCCGAGTAGAGCTTCTTCATATCATCGAGCGTCGCGATGGAGACTCCCGAGTTGCCGGTGCGGCCGTACACGTCCGGGCGCGTGTCCGGGTCCTCGCCGTAGAGCGTCGTCGAGTCGAAGGCGGTCGAGAGGCGCGGGCCGTGGCCGTGGGCGAGGTAATGGAAGCGGCGGTTGGTCCGCTCGGGCCCGCCCTCGCCGGCGAACATGCGCGTCGGGTCCTCCTCCTCGCGCCGGTATGGATAGACGCCGCCGGTGTACGGATAGTGGCCGGGCAGGTTTTCGGTGAGCAGGAAGTGCAGCTGCTCGCCCCAGCCCTCGAAGTGCGGAACCGCGAGTTTCGGAATCGCCGAGCGCGACAGGCTCTCGGTGTAGTTCTCGCCGGTCACCTCGCGGCCGCGCACCGTATAGGTGTAGGTGGGGTCGATCGCCGCCTGGCGCCGCGCCGGCCAGGCGCGCAGCTCTGCAAGCGCCTCGTTCCCGACCTCATCGAGGGCGCGGTTGTAAGCGGCACGCAGCTCGCGGCGCGTGCCATCGATGCCCGTCTCGGCGAGTGCCTCCGCGGGGTAGCGCTCGAGCGGCGCCGGCAGCGGCGGATCGCCGAGCGCCTGCAGTGACTGGTACGCGCCGCCGGCGCGGCGTGCCGCCGCGACCTGCGCGGCGATGCGAGTGCGCAGCGTGCGGCCACCCTGGGCAATCTCCGCGAGGTAGCGCGTGCGCGCCGCCGGGATGAGCGGCGCGCGCCGGCTGAGCTCGAGCGGGCCGGCATCCGGCAACGCCCAGGAGCCGTTGCCGATGCCCTTGGCGGCGAGCGCCGCGCACAGCGCGGCGAACAGGCGGTTGACGCCCGGGTCGTTGAAGCGGCTGGCGATGGTGGGGAACACCGGCAGCTCGGCCTCGGCGAGCCGCGCGCGTTCGGGATGGTTGCGCCGCCACTGCTTGCGCACATCGCGCAAGCTGTCCTCGGCGCCGCGCTTCTCGCTCTTGTTGAGCACGATGAAGTCGGCGAAGTCGAGCATGTCGATCTTCTCGAGCTGGCTCGCCGCGCCGTACTCGCCCGTCATCACGTAGAGCGACAGGTCGACGAGGTCGACGATCTCGCTGTCGGACTGGCCGATGCCGGCAGTCTCGACGATCACCAGGTCGAAACCGGCCGCTTGGTACAGCGCGATCACGTCCTTGAGCACCGCCGCGGTCGCCAGGTGCGCGCGCCGCGTCGCCAGCGAGCGCATGAAAATGCGCTCGGAGGACAGGCTGTTCATGCGGATGCGATCGCCGAGCAGCGCCCCGCCGCTGCGGCGCCGGGTCGGGTCCATCGCCACCACCGCCACCTGCAGCTGCGGGAAGTGCCGCGTGAAGCGGCCGAGCAGCTCATCGGTGAGGCTGGATTTGCCGGCGCCGCCGGTGCCGGTGATGCCGATCACCGGCGCGCCGTGCCGCGCCCGGGCGAGCGCCCGGCGTATCTGCTCGACCTGGGAACCGCCGCCGCCCTCGTAGTCGGCGTCCTCGAGCACGCTGATGGTGCGGGCGATGAGCCCGTGATCGCGGGCGTTGAGCGGACCGAACTCGTAGTCCGGCCGGGCCGCGGCCGCGACGCGTGCGAACACATCCTCGATCATGCCGGCGAGACCCAGCCGCCGGCCGTCCTCGGGCGTGTAGATCTTCTGCACGCCGTAGCGCTCGAGCGCCTCGATCTCGTGCGGCGCGATGGTGCCGCCACCGCCCACCACCACCGGCACGTGGCCGTAGCCGCGCTCGCGCAGCATGTCGACCATGTAGGTGAAGTACTCGTTGTGGCCGCCCTGGTAGGAGCTCACCGCGATGGCATCCGCATCCTCGTCGATGGCGGCGCGCACGATGTCGGCGACGCTGCGGTTGTGGCCGAGATGCACCACCTCGGCCCCCTGCGCCTGCAGCAGGCGGCGGATCATGTTGATGGCGGCATCGTGACCATCGAACAGCGAGGCGGCGGACACGAAGCGCAGCGGCGCGCGAGCGCGCGCCGGCGCGGTGCCGGCCGCGGCGTCGGGGCCGGGACGGGCGTTCATGGCGGCTGGTACCTGTTTATTTACCCGCGGGTAGGGATGCTATACTGGCGAGTATGATGGGCGTCGTCGGACCGGTCAACGCGGCTGCCCGCGTGCCTCTCTGGCAGCGCCCACCCTCCGCACCGCTATAATACTCGACCTCCATGAACAACCGCCGCACCAACGGGAGCAAGAGCGCCCCGGCCCTCGCCTCGCCCTGGCGCACCAGCCGCGAGCGGCTGCGTGACCGGGAGCTGAAGCGCGATGCGGTCATCCGCGCTGCGGCGCGCGAGTTCAACCGCAAGGGCTACCACAACACCTCGCTGGATGACATTGCCGCGGCCCTCGAGGTCACCAAGCCGACCGTGTACTACTACGTGACCAGCAAGGAGCAGCTGCTGTTCGAGTGCTTCGTGGCCGGCGTCGAGCAGATCCGCGTCGCGTTCCGCGAGGCGCGCCAGCTGCCGGTGCCGGCGCGCGGGCGCCTGAGCGCCGTGCTGCGGCACTACGGCGAGGCGGTCGCCTCCGAGTTCGGCTGGTGCATGGTGCGGGCGGAGGACCAGGACCTCTCCCCGGCGATGAGCCGGCACATCAAGTCCCTGAAGTCCGAGATCGACCAGGGTATCCGCCGGCTGGTCCGCGAAGGCCTCCAGGACGGCTCCATCGAGCCGTGCGACCCGAAAATGACCGCTTTCGCCCTCGCCGGTGCCCTCAACTGGATCGCGCACTGGTACCGCGAGGACCAGTCGCTCACCGGCGCGCAGATCGCGGCCGCGTTCGTCACCATTTTCGAAGGGGGGCTGCGACCGCGCCGCGGCTCCCTGCGTATCGAGTCCCGTGCCCGCCCCCGGCGGCGCACGCGCGACGCCCTGGCGCGCTGACACGAAGTCAAAGCGAGGCTGCCATGTCACCTGCAGATGTCGTCATCGTTTCCGCCAAGCGCACGCCCATCGGCGCATTCCTCGGCGCCCTCTCGCCGCTTTCCGCCGTCCAGCTCGGCAGCGCCGCCATCAAGGCGTCGCTCGAGGCCGCGGCATTGAGCGCCGGCGACGTCCAGGAGGTGATCATGGGGTGCGTCCTGCCGGCCAACCTCGGCCAGGCACCGGCGCGCCAGGCGGCGCTCGGAGCCGGGGTGCCGATCGCGGCTCCCGCCACCACCATCAACAAGATGTGTGGCTCGGGGCTCAAGGCGGTGATGTTGGCCGCCGACCAGATCCGCGCCGGCAGTGCCAACATCGTGCTCGCCGGCGGGCTCGAGTCGATGAGCAACGCCCCGTACCTGCTGCCGAAGGCGCGCACCGGCTATCGCATGGGCCACGGCGAGATCATCGATCACATGATGAAGGACGGCCTGCAGAGCCCGTTCGACGGCAAGGCCATGGGTTGCTTTGCCGATGCCACCGCGAGCCGCTACAACTTCAGCCGGGTGCAGCAGGACGCATTCGCGACCGAATCGGTACGCCGCGCCACGCAGGCGCTGCAGGCGGGTGAGTTCGATGTCGAGGTGACGCCGGTGACGGTGCGCGGCCGCAAGGGCGATACCGTCATTGCCCGCGACGAGACTCCGGGCACCTGCGATGTGAGCAAGATATCCACCATGAAGCCCGCCTTCGGCAAAGAGGGCACGGTGACCGCGGCGAGCTCCTCCTCGATCTCCGACGGCGCGGCGGCGCTGGTGGTGACCAGCGCGCAGGCGGCCGCGGAGCGCGGACTCAAGCCGCTCGCCCGCATCCTCGCTTATGCGAGCCACGCGCAGGAGCCGGAATGGTTCACGCTCGCGCCGGTGGGCGCGATCCGCAAGGTGCTGACGCAGCTCAACTGGAAGCCGCACGACGCGGACCTCTACGAGATCAACGAGGCGTTCGCGGTCGTCACCATGGCGGCGATGCGCGATATCGACATCGACCACGCGCGTGTCAACGTCAACGGCGGCGCCTGTGCGCTCGGCCATCCGATCGGCGCCACCGGCGCGCGCATTCTCACTACGCTGATCCACTCGCTGCGCCGCCGCGGCGGCCGTCGCGGCATCGCGGCGCTGTGCATCGGCGGTGGCGAGGCGGTGGCGCTCGCGGTCGAAACGCTCAGTTAGCCCGGGCAAGGCGGCGGGGGGAGCTGCATGAAAATAAGCGACGCGCAGGCCGTCATCACCGGCGGCGCCTCCGGGCTCGGCCTCGCGGTCGCCCGGCACCTGGTGGCGGCAGGTGGGAGGGTGGTGCTGCTCGATGTGCAGGAGGGTCCCGGTAAGGCCGCCGCGGCCGCGCTCGGCGCACGCGGCGCGTTCCTGCGCTGCGATGTGACCTCCGAGTCCGAGGTCAACCAGGCCATGGATGCCGCCAACGCGCAGCTCGGCGGCCTCAATCTCCTCGTGAACTGCGCGGGCATCGTCGGCGCCGGCCGCGTGCTCGGGAAAAGCGGGCCGATGGCCGGAGAGTTCTTCACCCGCGTCATCCACATCAACCTGATCGGTACCTTCCTGTGCGACAAGGCCGCGGCGGCGCTCATGCAGCGCAACGCGCCGGGACCGGACGGTGAGCGCGGCCTGCTCATCCACACTTCCTCGATCGCCGCCTACGAAGGCCAGATCGGGCAGGCCGCCTACTCCGCCAGCAAGGCGGCGGTCGCCGGCATGGCTTTGCCCATTGCGCGCGAGCTGGCGCGCTTTGGCATCCGCTGCGTGGCGATCGCCCCGGGGATCTTCCATACACCGATGATGGATGGCATGCCCCAGGACGTGCAGGAATCGCTCGCCGCGCAGGTGCCGTTCCCCGCGCGACTCGGCCGTCCCGAGGAGTTCGCGCAGCTGGTCGCGAGCGTGGTCGAGATCCCGATGCTCAATGGCACCACGCTGCGCCTCGATGGCGCCATCCGCATGCAGCCGAAATAAATGACCGCTACCGAGGCCATCGAGCGCGACGTCATGAGCTACGACGTCGTGATCGTGGGCGCCGGGCCTGCGGGGCTCGCCTGCGCCATCCGCCTGAAACAGCTGCTGCCTGCGACGAACGTGTGCGTGCTCGAGAAGGCCTCCGCGGTGGGGGCGCATTCACTCTCCGGCGCGGTGTTCGAGCCCGGACCGCTCGAGCAGCTGCTGCCCGGCTGGGCCGGGGAATACACCGGCATGAAGGTGCCGGTCACCGAGGATGACTTTTGCATTTTCAGCCGGCACAGCTCCTTCCGGCCGGTGCCGCAGTGGCTGGTGAGGCTGCTGCCGCGCTCCATGACCTACTCGACCCCCTTCAACAACCACGGCAACTACATCATCTCGCTCGGCCAGCTCACTCCGTGGCTCGCCGCGAAGGCCGAGGCGCTCGGGGTGGAAGTGTTCCCGGGATTTGCCGCGGCGGCGCCGCTCTACGATGAGGCCGGCGCGGTGCGCGGCGTACGCATCGGTGACATGGGCCTCGATCGCGATGGCGCGCCCGGCCCCAATTTCACCCCCGGGGTGGAGATCCACGCGCCGCTCACGGTGCTCGCCGAGGGCGCGCGCGGCTCGCTGTCCAAGCAGCTGATCGCCCGATTCGATCTGGCGCGCGGGCACTGCCCGCAGACCTTCGCGCTCGGCTACAAGGAGCTGTGGCAGTTGCCTCCCGGGCGCGTCCGCCCCGGCCGGGTGGAGCACGGTCTCGGGTGGCCCGCGGATGCGCATACCTACGCGGGCAGCTTCCTGTATCACCTCGACAATGACCGCGTGTATGTCGGCTACATCGTCGGGCTCGATTACCGCGATCCGCGCCTGGCGCCGTTCGAGGCCTTTCAGCAGTACAAGAACCATCCCGAGGTGAAGGCGCTGCTCCAGGGCGGAGAGATCGTGTCGGCGGGTGCGCGCACCATCGCCGCCGGCGGCTGGCAGTCGACACCGACGCTCGAGATGCCGGGGGCGATCCTGGTGGGCGATGCGGGAGGGACGCTGAACTTCGCCAAGATCAAAGGAGTTCACCAGGCGATCCGCAGCGGGGCACTCGCCGGCGAGCACATCGCCGCGACCGGCAGCGGCACGGGATTCGATGCCCGCTGGCGCGCCTCCCCCGGCGGACGCGAGTTGCAGCGCGTGCGCAACTTCAAGCCGGCCTTCAAGCGCGGCCTGTGGCCGGGGCTGCTGAACTCGGCCTGGGAGATGCTCACCGGCGGCCGCTCGCCCTGGACCCTGAAGAACGGCGCCGACTGGTCGCGCCTGCAGAAGCTCGATGAGTTCCACTCGCCCGAGCGGCACTGGGTGGAGCGCAGCCTGCCGCCGCGCGATCGGGTGTCGTTCGTGTTCTTCGCCGGCAACGCACACGAAGAAAGCCAGCCCGTGCACCTGAAGGTGGCCGACACGCGGGTGTGCATCGAGCGCTGCACGCGGGAGTTCGGCAACCCGTGCGAGCGGTTCTGCCCTGCGGGGGTGTACGAGATGGTGGACGACGGTGCGGGCGGCCGCCGCCTGCAGATCAACGCCGCCAACTGCGTGCACTGCAAGGCCTGCGACATCAAGGACCCCTACGAGATCATCACCTGGACCACGCCCGAGGGGGGCTCGGGACCGAACTACCAGTCGTTGTAGGATTCGGCCATGTCCGAGCTGTGGCGTCCGTCACCCGAGCGCGTCGCGGACGCGAACCTGAGCCGCTTCATGCGCTGCCTCAACGCGCGGCGCGGACTGACGCTGCGCGATTACGACGCGGTGTATGCCTGGTCGCTCTCCTCGCTGGAGGCGTTCTGGACCGAGCTCGCACGCTTCGCCGACGTGCGCGCCAGCTGGGGCAGCGGGCCGGTGCTGGAAAATCCCGGCGCCATGCCCGGCGCGCGCTTCTTTCCCGAGGGGCAGCTCAACTTCGCCGCCAACCTGCTGCGTTACGAGGATGAGCAGCCGGCACTCATCTTCCGCAACGAGCGCGGCACGCGCCGCAGCCTCTCCTACCGGGAGCTGCGCGCCGAGGTGGGGCGCATTGCCGCGGGCCTGAGGAGCGCCGGGGTGGTGGCCGGGGATCGCGTCGCGGGCTATCTGCCGAACCTCCCCGAGGCCACCATCGCCATGCTGGCGACCGCGAGCATCGGCGCGATCTGGACCTCCTGCTCGCCGGATTTCGGCGTGCCCGGGGTGCTCGATCGCTTCGGGCAGATTGCGCCCAAGGTGCTGTTCACGGCCGACGGCTACTACTACGCGGGCAAACGTCTCGACTCGCTGCAGCCGATGGCCGAGGCGCTCGCGCAGCTCGATGCCGTCGAGCGGGTCGTGGTCGTCCCCTACCTCGATGGCGCGCCGCAGCTCGAATCCCTCGGCGCTGCCGCGCGCCGCGCGACCCGCTGGCAGGAGTTCGGCGCTGCCGGCACGGCGCTGCGGCTCGACCCGCTGCCCTTCAACCATCCGCTCTACATCCTGTACTCCTCCGGCACCACCGGCGCACCGAAGTGCATCGTGCACGGCGCCGGCGGCACGCTGCTGCAGCATCTGAAGGAGCACCTGCTGCACACCGACCTGCGGCGCAGCGACCGCGTGTTCTACTTCACCACCTGCGGCTGGATGATGTGGAACTGGCTGATGAGCGCCCTCGCCACCGGCGCGACCCTGGTGCTCTACGACGGCAGCCCGTTCCACCCCGACCCCGGCACGCTCTGGCGGATGGCGCAGGAGGAGCGCCTCACCGTATTCGGCACCAGCGCCAAGTACCTCTCCTCGCTCGAGAAGAGCGGCTTCGTGCCGGCACAGACGGTCGAGCTCACCCCGCTGCGCACGCTGCTCTCCACGGGCTCGCCGCTCCTGCCGGAAGGATTCGACTTCGTGTACCGCGCGGTGAAGGGCGATCTGCAGCTCGCCTCGATCTCCGGCGGCACCGACATCGTGTCGTGCTTCGCGCTCGGCTGCCCGATACGCCCGGTTTATCGCGGCGAGATCCAGTGCCGCGGCCTCGGCATGGCGGTGGAGGTGCTCGACGATGCCGGACGGGCGCTGCGCGCGGCGCGCGGTGAGCTCGTGTGCACCGCGCCGTTCCCCTCCATGCCGCTCGGCTTCTGGAACGACCCGGGTGGCTCGAAGTACCACGCGGCGTACTTCGAGCGCTTCCCGGGAGTATGGCACCACGGCGACTATGCCGCGATCACGCCTCACGACGGTCTCATCATCTACGGCCGCTCGGACGCGGTGCTGAATCCCGGCGGCGTGCGCATCGGCACCGCCGAGATCTATTCCGCGGTCGAGAGCCTGCCGCAGATCGCCGAGGCGCTCGCGGTCGCGCAGGACTGGAACGGCGATGTGCGGGTCGTGCTGTTCGTGCGCCTGCGCGGTGAGGCGCAGCTCGATGAGGCGCTGAAGAAGGAGATCCGCAACACGGTGCGCAGCCAGACGACCGCGCGGCACGTGCCGGCCAAGATCATCGCGGTGCCGGATTTCCCGCGTACGCTGTCGGGCAAGCTCACCGAGCTCGCGGTGCGCAACGTCATCCACCGCCTGCCGGTGAAGAACCTCGATGCGCTCGCCAATCCCGGCGCGCTCGAGTACTTCCGCGACCTGCCCGACCTGCAGTGCTGAAGCACGCGTGAGCGCGGCGGACTCCAGCGCCGCCGGCGATCTGCGCCAGGCGTATGCCGGGCAGCTCGCGGCCTGCCACTACGCGCGCGACGACGCCCAGCTCGCCGTCATCGGTCAGCTCGAGGACCTGCGCCGGCGGCTGCTCGCGGCCGCAGCGCGTCGCGTCATCCAGCCGCCGCCCTGGCTCGCGGCGATCCTGCACCGCGAGCCGCCAGCGCCGGTGCGCGGCCTGTACCTCTTCGGCAGCGTCGGGCGCGGCAAGACCTGGCTCATGGACCTGCTCTGCGAGAGCCTGCCGCGCGCGCTGGTGCGCCGCCGCCACTTTCACCGTCTGATGCAGGAAGTGCACGGGCATCTGCGCCGGCTGCAGCGGCAGCGCGCGCCGCTCGAGGAGGTGGCGCGCGCCATCGCCCGCGAGGCGCGCGTGCTGTGCCTCGATGAGCTGTACGTGAGCGACATCGCCGATGCCATGATCCTCGGCGGCCTGTTCGCCGGCCTGTTCCGCCGCGGCGTTACGCTGGTCGCGACCTCCAACGTACCGCCGCAGGAGCTCTACCAGGGCGGCCTGCAGCGCGAGCGCTTCCTGCCGGCAATTGCGCTGCTCGAGCACCACCTCGAGGTGGTGCGGCTCGCCGGCTCGACCGACTACCGGCTGCGGCAGCTCACGGCCGCCGGCACCTACCTGCGCAGCGATGACCCGCGCACGCCGGCGCGCCTCGCGACACTGTTCGAGCAGCTCGCACAGCGCGCCGCGGCCGGCCGCGGCGCGATCGAGATCGCCGGCCGGTCCATCCCCGTGGTGCGGGTCGGCACCGACGTGGTGTGGTTCGAGTTCGACGCGCTGTGCGCCGGTCCGCGCAGCCAGGAGGACTACATTGCGATCGCGCGCGAGTACCAGTCGGTGATGCTCGCGAACTTGCCGGTACTGGATACACGGCACGAGGACGAGGCGCGACGCTTCATCGCGCTCATCGACGAGCTCTACGACCGTAACGTCAAGCTCATCGTTGCGGCGGCGGCGGCCCCGGCGGAGCTGTACCGCGGCGAGCGGCTCGGCGCACTGTTCGCGCGCACCTCGAGCCGCCTCACCGAAATGCAGAGCGAGGCATACCTCGCGCGCCAGCACCGGCCCTGAGTGTCGCTCCTCAGAGGACGCCGCGCTCGATCTGGTCGCGCTCGATCGACTCGAACAGCGCGCGGAAATTGCCCTCGCCGAAGCCTTCGTTGCCCTTGCGCTGAATGATCTCGAAGAAGATCGGTCCGATCACGTTGCGCGTGAAGATCTGCAGCAGCACTCCCTCGCCACGCGCCGGGTTGCCGTCGATCAGGATGCGCCGGTTGCTGAGCTCCGTGAGCGACTCGCGGTGGCCCGGCACGCGCGCCGCGACTCCCTCGTAGTAGCTGTCGGGCGTGTCCTGGAACGCCACGCCGTGCTCGCGCAGCACGTCGACCGTGTGGTAGATGTCGGCGGTGGCGAGCGCGATGTGCTGGATGCCTTCGCCGTGATACTCGCGCAGGTACTCCTCGATCTGGCTCTTGTCGTCCTGCGACTCGTTGATCGGGATGCGGATCTTGCCGCACGGGCTGGTCATGGCGCGCGACAGCAGCCCGGTGAGCTTGCCCTCGATGTCGAAGTAGCGGATCTCGCGGAAGTTGAACAGCTTCTCCTACAAGCCGGCCCACACGTCCATGCGGCCGCGGCCGACGTTGTGCGTGAGGTGATCGATGCTGGTGAGACCGGCGCCCTGTGCCGGCGTGTCATGCGTCAGCGGGCGGAAATCGACGTCGTAGATCGAGCGCTCCCCGTACAGATCCACCAGGTAGATGAGCGAGCCGCCGATGCCCTCGATGCACGGTATGTTGAGCTCCATCGGGCCTGCGCTCTGCGGTCCGGGCTTGGCGCCGAGCCCGAGTGCGCGGCTGTAGGCCTTGGCGGCGTCCCGCACCCGGAATGCCATGGCGCAGGCGGATGGGCCATGGACGCGGGCGAACGACTGGGCAAAGGACTGTGGCTCAGCGTTGATGATGAAGTTGATCTCGCCCTGACGGTGCAGGGTCACGTTCTTGGAGCGATGCCGGGCTACCGCCGGGAACCCGAGCCGCTCGAACAGCGAGCGCAGCAACTGCGGGTCGGGCGCGGTGTACTCGACGAACTCGAATCCATCGGTACCCATCGGGTTTTCGGGCAATCCGCTCATGGGCTCACCTTGCGCACCCGGGCGGGTGCGCTTCGTTGCGCAGGCAGTCATTATAACCGCCCGGCGGCGGGCGAGCCGGCGCGCCGCAGCGCAGGCGGCGCGGTACCCGCCACATGTATAATCGCGCGCCACAACCACGCGACCTGCCGCTGCCGACCGTACAACATGCGCGACGCGCAGGCCGATAACGCACGCTTCGCGGCCAGGACGATCGCTCATGCACGCTCCACCCGCTGCTGAAGAGAACCACCTGCTGCGCAGCATACCGGCGGCACGCGTGGCGCTCATCGAGCGCATCGCGCGCGCCGCGCCGGGCGCGCGGCGGCGCAACGAGCTGCGCCAGCGCTTCCTGCGCAATTATTTCCACGGCGTAGCGGAGGACGATCTCGCCGAGCGCACCGCGCGCCAGCTGGCGGGAGCGGCGCTCGCGCACCTGGAGTTCGGCGCGCGGCGCGCACCGGGGCGCTCGCTGGTGCGCGTGTTCAACCCGCAGCTGAAGAGCGACGGCTTCGAGTCCGCGCATACGCTCGTGCTGACGGTGACCGACGACATGCCGTTTCTCGTCGATTCCCTCGGCATGGCGTTCGCCCGCTCCGATCTGGCGGTCCACCTGATCGTGCACCCGGTGCTGATGGTGCGCCGGGACCGGCGCGGGCAGCTGCTCGACATCGGCAGCAACGGCGCCCACGCCGCGCACGCCGAATCGTGGCAACTGTACGAGATCGACCGTGTCACCGACCCGGCGCAGCTCGCGAGCCTGCAACGCGAGCTCGAGCGCACGCTCGCCGACGTGCGCAGCGCGGTGCACGACTGGCGCGCGATGCGCGAGCGGGCGCGCGAGATCATCCGTCGCCTCGAGAGCGATCCGCCGCCGCTGCCGCCGGCGGACGTGACTGAGGCGGCCCACCTGCTCGACTGGATGGAAGCACGCCACTTCGTCTTCCTCGGCTATCGACATTACCGTCTGGAGCGCGGCCGCAGCGAGGACCGCCTGGTCCCGGAGGTGCGCTCGGGACTGGGCATCCTGAGCGACGCGCGCGCTCGCGGGGCGCGCCCGCGGGCCAACGTGCTGCGCGGCGAGGTGCGGGCACGCGCGCGCGAGCCGGAGCTGCTGGTGCTCACCAAGGCGAACTCGACCGCCACGGTGCATCGCGGCGAGCTGCTCGATTACGTCGGCGTCAAGACCTTCGATGCCCGCGGGCGCGTCGACGGCGAGCATCGCTTTCTCGGCTTGTGGACCTCGACCGCCTACTTCGGCAGCCCGCGGGACATTCCGGTACTGCGCCGCAAGGTCGAGCGCGTCATCGAGCATTTCGGTCTCGATCCCGCCGGTCACGACGGCAAGGCGGTGCTGGCGGTGCTCGAGACCTACCCGCGCGATGAGCTGTTCCAGGCGGGCGTGCCCGATCTCATCCGCATCGTGCGCGGCGTGGTCAATCTCTACGAGCGGCGCACCGTGCGGTTGCTGGTACGGCGTGATCCCTACCACCGCTTCTACTCCTGCCTGGTGTACGTACCGCGCGATCGTTACAACACCGAGGTGCGTCAGCGCATCGAGCAGATCGCGCTCAGCGGCTTCGACGGCACGAGCGTCGAGAGCCAGGCACAGATCTCGGGCGCGAGCCACGCGCGCCTGCACGTGCTGGTGCGCACCGACCCGAGCCGTCGCCACCGCCCGGACGTCACCGCCATCGAGCGCCGCATCGGTGAGGCGGCCCTCACCTGGTCGGACCGCCTGCGCCAGGTGCTGATCGAGCGGCGCGGCGAGGCGGCGGGCCTCGCGCTGGCGGGGCGTTACCGCCACGCCTTCCCGATCGGTTACCAGGAGGATGTGACGCCGGCGGAGGCGCTCGCCGACCTGCAGGTCCTGGAGACACTGCGCGAGCAGCCGCGCGCGCTGCACCTCAGCCTGCACCGGCCGCCGGGGCAGAAGCCGCAGCGCGTGCACCTGCGCATCGCGCGGCGCGCAGATCCGGTGCCGATTTCCGACGTGCTGCCGATGCTCGAGAACTTCGGCCTGCGGGTGATCTCCGAGCGACCCTACGAGCTCGCCTGGCCCGAAGGCGGCGCCGCCTGGATCCAGGATTTCGAGCTCGAGCACCGCGACGGGCTGATCGTCGACATTGCCCGGGACGAGGCGAACTTCCGCGAGGCGTTCGGCGCCGCGTGGAGCGGCACGATCGAGAACGACGGCTTCAACCGGCTGCTGCTCGCCGCCGAGCTCAGCGCGCGCGAGATCGTGGTGCTGCGGGCCTACTGCCGCTACCTGCTGCAGACCGGGGTGCCCTTCAGCCAGGCATACATGGAGCGCACGCTCGCCGCCAACGCGGCGATCGCCCGCAACGTGGTGCGCCTGTTCCAGACGCGCTTCGATCCGGCGCAGACCGGCACGCGCGCCGAGCGCAATGCCACGAATCTCGTGAGTCAGGTGCGTGCCGGGCTCGATGGGGTCACCAGCCTCGATGACGATCGCATCCTGCGCGCCTACCTGACACTGGTGCAGGCGACGCTGCGCACCAACTTCTTCCAGGCCCCGGCCGGCGTGCAGCACAGCTACCTGTCCTTCAAGCTCGACCCGGCCAAGATCCCGGACCTGCCGCTGCCGCGCCCCAAGTACGAGATCTTCGTGTACAGCCCGCGCGTCGAAGGCGTGCACCTGCGCATGGGCGAGGTGGCGCGCGGCGGCATCCGCTGGTCCGACCGGCGCGAGGACTTCCGCACCGAGATCCTGGGCCTGATGAAGGCGCAGAACGTCAAGAACACGCTCATCGTACCGGTGGGCGCCAAGGGCGGCTTCGTGCCGAAGCGCCTGCCCGCGGGCACGCGCGAGGAGGTGCAGGCAGAGGTCATCGCCTGCTACCAGACCTTCATCCGCGGCCTGCTCGATCTCACCGACAACATCGTCGCCGGACGCATCGTCCCGCCGCCGCAGCTGACCCGCCGTGACGGCGACGATCCGTACCTGGTGGTGGCCGCCGACAAGGGCACGGCGACCTTCTCGGACATCGCCAACGCGATCTCCGCCGAGTACAGCTTCTGGCTCGGCGATGCCTTCGCCTCCGGCGGCTCCGCCGGCTACGACCACAAGAAGATGGGCATCACCGCGCGTGGCGGCTGGGAGTGCGTCAAGCGCCACTTCCGCGAGATGGGCATCGACACGCAGAAGAGCGCTTTCACGGCGATCGGCATCGGCGACATGTCCGGGGACGTGTTCGGCAATGGCATGCTGCTGTCGCGCCACATTCGCCTGCTCGCCGCGTTCGACCACCGGCACATCTTCCTCGATCCGGAGCCCGATGCCGCGGTGAGCTTCGCCGAGCGGGCGCGCCTGTTCGCGCTGCCGCGATCGAGCTGGGACGACTACGATCGCACCCGCCTGTCCCGCGGCGGCGGGGTGTTCGCGCGCTCCGCGAAGTCGATCGTGCTGTCCGCCGAGGCGCGCGGCCTGCTCGGCCTCGAGAGCGCGAGCGCCGCACCGAACGAGGTGATCCGCGCGATCCTGACGCTGCCGGTCGACCTGCTGTGGAATGGCGGCATCGGCACCTACGTCAAGGCGAGCGATGAGCGCAATGCCGAGGTCGGCGACCGCACCAACGATGCGCTGCGCATCAACGGCGTGCAGCTGCTCGCCAAGGTGGTGGGAGAAGGCGGCAATCTCGGCCTCACGCAACGCGGCCGCATCGAGTACGCACTCGCCCGCGGGCGTCTCAACACCGACTTCATCGACAACTCCGCGGGCGTCAACACCTCCGACGTCGAGGTGAACATCAAGATCCTGCTGAATCCGCAGGTGGCGGACGGCAAGCTGCCGGGCGGAGAGCGCAACCGGCTGCTGGCACGGCAGACCTCGGAGGTGGCGGCGCTGGTACTGCGCAACAACTACCTGCAGAGCCAGGCGATCAGCACGCTCGAGCTGCAGGGCGCCTCGCGGCTGCCCGAGTACCAGCATCTCATCCGCTCGCTCGAGCGCTCGGGCGAGCTGAACCGCGCGCTCGAGTTCCTGCCGAGCGATGACGAGCTCGCGGACCGCCGCAAGAGCGGCGTGGGTCTCACGCGCCCGGAGCTCGCGATCCTGCTCGCCTACAGCAAGATCTGGCTCAACAACCACCTGCTCGCCTCGGACGTCCCCGAGGATCCGTACCTGTCGGCCGAGCTGGTACGTTACTTCCCCGGCCCGATGCAGCAGCGCTTCGCGCGCGCCATCAAGCACCACCGGCTGCGGCGCGAGATCATCGCCACCGCGACCACCAACAGCGTGGTGAATCGCATGGGCCCGACCTTCGTGCCGCGCGTGCAGGGCGACACCGGCGCGGAGCCCGCGCAGATCGCGCGCGCCTATACCGCGGCGCGCGAGATCTTCGCCATGCGCGGCGTGTGGGAGCAGATCGAGGCGCTCGACAACAAGGTGCGCGCGCAGCAGCAGTACGAGGCAGCCTTCCAGACGAGCCGGCTGTTGCGGCACGCAACCTACTGGCTGCTGACCACGCGCCCCGGCGGGTTGCAGGTGGATGCGGCGGTGAGCGAGTTCCGCAACGGCGTGCAGCAGCTCGAGAGCGCTACTCCCGAGGTGCTGACCGGAGCCGAGCTCGCGCGCTTCCAGGAGTCGCGCCAGGCCAACCTCGAGGCCGGCCTGCCGGCGCCGCTCGCCGAGCGCATCGCGAGCCTCGAGGCGCTCAACGCCGCGCTCGACATCGTCGAGATCGCCGCCCGGCACCGGGTGAGCGTGGTCGAGGCGGCGCGCGTCTACTTCGAGGTCGGCTCACGCGTCGGCTGCGACTGGCTGCAGGCGCGTATCGAGAAGCTGCTGGTGGAGGGGCCGTGGCAGGCGGTCGCCCGCACCGGGCTGCGCGACGCGGCGCTGCGCGTGCACCGGCGGCTTGCCGAACGGGTGCTCGCCCATGCGGCGCGCGGCAGTGCGCCGGTGCGCGTCACCGCCTGGATCGAGGCCGGTGGCAAGGAGCTCGGGCACTGGCAGCGCACGGTCGCCGAAATGCGCGCCGCGGAGGCGTCCGACTTCGCCACCCTCACCGTCGGTGTCGAAGCGTTGCGCAAGCTCGCCAACTGATATGACCGGTAAGCTGATACTGGTTCGCCACGGCCAGAGCGTGTGGAACCTCGAGAACCTGTTCACGGGCTGGACGGACGTGGACCTCTCGGCCCAGGGACGAGCCGAGGCAATATCCGCCGGTAAGGAGCTGCTGCGCGCGGGTCTCGAGCCGCGCATCGCCTTCACCTCGGTGCTCAAGCGCGCCATCCGCACGCTATGGATCATGCTCGATGAGATGGATCGCATGTGGATCCCGGTGGAGCGCTCCTGGCGGCTGAACGAGCGGCATTACGGCGCGCTACAGGGGCTCGACAAGGCGCAGACCACCGCGCAGCACGGCGAGGCGCAGGTGAAGATCTGGCGTCGCAGCTACGACATTGCTCCGCCGCCCCTGCCGGCGGACGATCGGCGACATCCGCGTTTCGATCCGCGCTATGCCGGGATGGACCCCGGGGAGCTACCGGCGAGCGAGTCCCTCAAGGACACGCTCGCTCGCGTGTTACCCTTCTGGAATGCGCGCGTGGCGCCCGAGCTGCGTGCCGGGGGCGACGTGCTCGTCGTAGCCCACGGCAACAGCCTGCGCGCGCTGGTGAAGATGCTGGATGGGGTTCCCGACGACGAGATCGCCGAGCTCAATATCCCCACGGGTGTGCCGCTGCTGTACGAGCTCGACGCCGAGCTCCGGCCACGGACCAGCCGCTACCTGGGCGACGCCTCCGCCATCGCCGCCGCCACCGAGGCAGTCCGGCGACAGAGCGAGAAGCGCTGAGTGCGGTGCGCCGGCGGCGGGGGCACCGCAGCGCGGCGGGGTGCGGTTGATACGTCCTGACGCGGATAGTTAGGCACATGCCTAACTATTCGCCAAACGAGGTATGAAGCCTCTCGGGCCCGACCGACGCCGCGACCAAGCGCCGCCACCGCGCCGCACCACCCGCGCCGCTAGGCCGCCCACCCGTCATACCGCCCATGAAGCTCGGTCGCGAGCGCAGTCAGGCGGCGGGTCATCTCCTGCATATCCGGCACCACGAGCCGCATGGTCTTACTCGCGTGCAGGCTGAAGGCAAGCTCAGGATCGTCCGTCAGGGGCTTCACATCCACGCTGAATTCGGGCTCGAGCCGCGCGCGTGCTCCCTGGCAGGCCGACTCGTTGGGCAGCGCGAGAAAAAAGTCCACGCGGTAATCGTTGAAGGGAACGTAGCCCTGCGAGCGCAGGCGCCCGATGACCTGCTCGTCCCAGGATTCGGCGCGCAGCTTACGCGCCGCGCGCAGCTTGAAGTAGACGCGCAGCGCGATCAGCACGAGCGCCGCGGCGAGTAGCAGGACGAACCAGCTCATAGAGCGCGGCGGCGCTAGCGCGCGCTGCTGCCGGGGAAGCGGGGCTTGCGCTTCTCGAGAAATGCGCTCACTCCCTCGCGGCCCTCCTCGCTCACCGCGTGGCGCGCGATCGTCTCGCTCTCGAGCACCATTTGCGACTCGAGCGCGCCAAGGGAGTGCGCGATCAACCGCTTGGTGGCGCCGAAGGCGGCGTTCGCGCCGTGGGCCAGCTTCTCCGCGGTCTCGAGCGCGCGCGGCAGCAGCTGCTCATCGGCAACCACCTCGTTGACGAGCCCCCAGGAGAGCGCCTCCTCGGCAGCCAGTGCGCGATTGAGCAGCAGCAGCTCCATGCTGCGCTTGAGGCCGAGCGAGCGCGGCAGCAGGAAAGTGGTGCCGGCATCGGGTGTCAGGCCGGCCTGGGTGTAGGCGAGGTTGAACTTGGCGCCGCGTCCGCACAGCGCCAGGTCCGCCATGGCGACGAGTCCGACGCCGGCACCGGCCGCCGTGCCGTTGACCGCGGCGAGCACCGGTGCATCCATGCGTGCGAACTGCGAGATGGCGGCATGCAGGTAGGTGGTGAGCTCGCGGATGTAGTCATCACCTGCCGGGGCGCGCGTCTCGAAGGCGCGCAAATCCCCGCCAAAACAGAAATGCCGCCCGGCGCCGGCCAACACCACGGCGCGCACGGTGGCGTTGCGGGCGCAGGTCATGGCGGCAGCCAGCAGGTCCATCGCGACCTGCAGGTTGATGGCGTTGCCGCTCTCGGGGCGATTGAGCGTGATCAGCGCGACGGCGCCGCGCGTCTCGACCTGGACTACCGGGGCTGACATAGCCTACTCATCCGGTGCGATGCGCACCCGCAAGCCCGCGAGCGCCGGCGTGAACTCCAACTGGCAGGAAAGACGCGAGTTCTCCTGGTAGTGGGTGAGCTCGGAAAGCAGCTCCCGCTCGTCGGACATCATGGCGGGCAACCGCGCCTGCCAGTCGGGATCGACGTACACATGGCAGGTTGCACAGGAGCACATGCCGCCGCAGATGGCCGCTACGCCATAATCGAGCTCGCGCAGGTTCTCCATCACTTTAAGTCCGGTCCTGGCTTCGACTTCGTGCTCGACTCCGTCGCGATCCACGACACGCAAGAGCGTCATGCTGTCCCCTACCCCTCTTGAGCCCCGGGCGTTTGTTGGCGGCGAGCGGGCCCGGGATCGCGTAGTTTGCCGGTTCGCCCCGCGCCCCGCCAGAGCGCCCGCCGCCCCAAGCTCACGCAGGCGGGAGCGGTCCGAGCACCTTCATCACAAACACGGCCTTGTCCTGTGCTCCGGCCAGTGCCTCGAAAGTCGTGCGCAGCTCGGCCGACAGCAGCTGCATCACCGCATCATACGGCCCGAACAGCTGCGTACTCATGCTGCTCGTGACGACACGCAGCCCGTGGCCCTGGTTCAGCCGCCCGAGAAACTCGTGAATGGCGGGAACGAAGTCCTCTTTCAGCGGATACAGGCTGATCTCGACACCGATGTCCATGCGTGTCGCCTCCGGTCGACGTCGGGCCTCAGTATTGCACGCGCACCGCACGGGCTGCGGCTATCATCGGCGGCGGGGCTAGAATGACCCGTCGGGGTGGAAACGGCGGATGAGCACATGACGCGGAAGGTCCAGGTCCATCAGGTCGATGCCTTCACCCGTGAGCCCTTCACCGGCAACCCGACCGGCGTGGTGCTCAACGCGGACGCGCTCTCGGAGGCGCAGATGCTCGCCATCGCGCGCGAGCTCAACAACGCCGAAACCGCCTTCATCCTCTCCCCCGATGCCGACGATCACACGGTACGGGCACGATTCTTCACCCCACGCAGCGAGGCCGGCTTCGTCGGCCACGCTACCATCGCCGCACAGTACGTACTCTCGCGCCGCCACGAGGCGCCGCGCTGGCAGCGGCAGAAATCCAAGGCCGGGATCGTCGATGTCGAGGTGCGCGGCAGCGATGAGGAGCGCCGCATCGCCATCCGCCGCAGCCCGCCGCCGATCGGGCGCGAGCTCAACGACCGCGAGCGTCTCGCGGTTCTCGATGCACTGGCGCTCGCCTCCGAAAGTCTCGACACGCGCATCCCGCCGCGCATCGTGGGCGCGGCCGGCACGCGCTTGCTGATCGGCGTGCGCGGTCCCGAGCCGCTCAAGCACCTGAAGCCCGACCTCGCCCGCCTCACGACACTCTCGGCGCAGATCGGTGCCGGCGGGTACTTCGTGTTCACGCTGGTATCCAACGTCGCCGATCACCTCACCGAGGCGCGCATGTTCTGTCCAGCGCTCGGCATCGCCGAGGATCCGGTGAGCGGCAACGCTCACGGCCTGCTCGGCGCCTACCTTGCCGGGCTCGGCCTGCTCGAGCGCAATGGCGAGCGCTCGCGCTTCTCGGGCATCCAGGGTCACTCGCTGCATCGGCCGGGGCGAGTGGAGGTCGAGCTCGAGTTCGCGGGCGGCGAGCTCGCCGGCGTCTGGATCAGCGGCCAGGCCGTATCGATCTTCCAGACCGAGATCGAGTTCTAGCAGCCCCATGGCGCAGTTTGCGCCGCTGCTGAAGCTGAGCGAGCTGCCGCGCGGCACCATGCGCGCCTGCCTGCTCGGGGCACGCGAGCTTCTCATCTGCCACACAAGCGCCGGGGTGTTCGCGCTCGACAACGTGTGCACGCATGCGGAGGCGCGACTGTGCGAGGGTCGCCTGCGCTCGACACGCGTGATCTGCCCGCTGCACGGTGCGGCGTTCGACCTGCGCGACGGGCGGGTGCTGGCGCCACCCGCCGTACAGCCGCTCGCGAGCTACGCGCTGCAGGTGGTCGCCGGTGTCATCGAGGTCGAGTCCGCGGGAAGTTAGCTGAGTGCCGCTGCGCGACGCACCAGATAGACCGCCGGCAACGTGACGCAGGCGCCGACCAGGAACGGCGCCGCCGGACCTACCGCTACATACAGCGCACCGGAGCTGAAGGGACCGAGCACCCGCGCGAGACTGGCGCTTGCCGTGTAGGCGCCCATCACCGCGCCGCGATCATGGCCGCGCGACTGTTTCGAGGCGAGCGCGGAGGCGCTCGGGTTGTAGGCGCCGAGTCCGAGGCCACACAGGAGCAGCCCGCTCACCGTCACGGCGAGCGAGCCGGCGCAGCCGAGCAGCACCAGGCCGAGCACGTATGCCAGCACGCCCGCACTCGCGAGGCGACCCTCGCCGAGCCGCGGCGCCAGCCATCGCACCAGCCCGCCCTGCATGATCAGCGCCGGCAACGCGACGGCAAACAGCAGGAAACCAACCGCGCGCGGCCCGAAGCCGTAGCGATGCAGCGCCCAGATGGCGAAGATCGACTCGAGAATCGACTGCGAATAGGTGACCACGAGCGTCGACGCCGCGAGCAGTGCCAGCGCCTGGCGCGCGCCGAGCAACCGCCAGGCGCCGCGCCGCGGCTCGTCAGGATGCTGGCGCCGGTGCTCGGCGGTGTGGCTCTCCGGGAGGACGAACCGCACGAGCACGATGGCGAGCAGGCTCGTACCTACGGAGACCGCCGCGGGCAGGGCGAAATTGGCGCCGCGCGGCTCGCCACCTGCGAGCAGTCCGCCGAGCGGCTGGCCGAGGGTGAAGCCGATGCCGATGGCGGCGCCCACCACGCCGAGGGTGGCGGCGCGTTTCTGCGGCTCGCTCACATCCGCCGCGTAGGCAAAAGCCGCAGCGATGTTGCCGGCCATGGCGCCGGCGAGCATGCGGGAGACGAGCAGCCACCAGATGTTCTGCGCGAAGGCGAGCAGCACGTAGGAGGCGCAGGCGCCTGCGAGACTGCTCATGAGGATCGGCCGGCGTCCGTAACGGTCGCTGAGGCGACCCCACCAGGGCGCAGCGAGCAGCTGACAGAGCGAGTAGCTCCCGAGCACCGGCGTGATGAATTGCGGGGCGGTGCCGAACCGGTCCGCCATGTACGGCACCAGGGGGATGAGGATGCCGAACCCGAGGGTATCGATGACGCAGAAGCAGAACAGAGCTGCAAGCTGTCGCGGCAAGCTGGCGGACCTTTGCGGAGCCTAGTGCCCGGGCACGATCGCCGAGACATCCGCGCCGGGCTGGGCGGCCGGTGGCAGCGCGTCGCGCGCGGCGGTGATCACCAGGTTCGGCAGGTGATTGTCGTCCCAGGCCGCGTCGCGCCCGGCCTCACTGCCGGTGCACAGGATGGCCAGCTGCAGAGATGGCACGAGCCACAGGCGGTTGCCCCCTGCGCCCGCCACGGCGAACAGGTCGCGCGCGGCGGGTGCCTCGCGGCCCGTTGCCGCGGGCGGCCAACGCACGCGCAGGTAGGCACCGTACTGCGGATCCGAGCGCGCCGGGGTGCGCATGAGCATCACCCAGCCAGGCCGGATGACCTCATCGCCGCGGTAATTGCCATCGCGCAGCAGCAGCTGTCCGATGCGGATCCAGTCGCCCTGGTGCGCCAGCATGCAGCAGTCGGCATGCGCCGTACCGCCGGTGTGATCGAGCGTCAGCCATGCATCGGCCGCACCGATGCGGCGCCACAGCGCCTGCGAAAGGTAACTCGCGTAGCGCTCCCTGCTCGCCCGCTCGATCACGAGCGCGAGCAGCTGCGGATCGCTCGCCTGCTCGCTGCGGGTGAGGCCCGGGGTACGGGCGAGGCGGGTGCTCAGCAGCGCCGCAGGAAGATCGTGCGTCGCGCCGGCATCGGGGCTGGCAGCGAGACCGCTCGACATCTGCAGCAGGTCGCGCACGGTTATCTCGCCGCGGGGATCGGCGCGCCACTCGCCGATGAAGGCGCTCACCGGCTCATCCGGCCAGCCGATGAGGCGGTGCGAGAAGGCTGCGCCCGCGGCGAGCGCCGCCAGCAGCCGCGTGAAGGATTGCGCGTCCGCGAGCGTGTCGAAACCGCTGCCACCCCAGTAGCGCTCGAACACGATGTGCTCATGGCGGCTGACGATGAGGGCGAGCGAGCGGTGCTCACCGGCATAACGGGCCGCCGCCTCGAGCACGGCGGCATCGAGCTGTTCGCTGTCCGGGGTGACGCGCGGCGCCGGCGCGCTGTTCCCTCCGGCAACCAGCTCGCGCGCCGGGCCGAGGTGCAGAGCGAGCGCCCAGCGCGGCGGCAGGTAGCGGCCCGCGAGGAGGGCGAGCAGCGCCAGGCACAGCAGTACGCTCCCGGCGATCAGCCAGGTTCGCCGTTCTGCTGAGCGCATGGGCCGCATTGGAACACAGTTGCCGACCGCGAATCGGGTATTCTCGCGGCGAATCGGCGCCGACGCTCACGGGGGTATCGATGCGACTGCGGCTGCTCGCACCGCGCTACTGGCTCACGTGGGCCGGCCTCGGGCTGCTGCGGCTGCTGGCTTTCCTGCCCTTCCCCGCCATCGTGCACATCGGGCGCGGGCTCGGAACCGTACTGCGCTGGGTAACCGTGGGGTTCGCCAACACGGCGCGGCGCAATCTCGAGCTGTGTATGCCGGAGCTGTCAGCGCAGGCACGCGAGCGGCTCCTCCGGGAGCACTTCGCCAGCCTCGGCGTGGCGCTGCTCGAGATTCCATTCGCCTGGTGGGCGCGGCCGGAGCGTTTCGCCAAGCTCCTGCACATGGAAGGTGCCGAGCACCTGCGCGCCGCGCTCGCGCGCGGCCGCGGCGCGATCGTGCTGACCGCGCACTTCACCTCCATGGAGCTCGCCGGTCGCGCGCTCATCACCGTGGCTCCCGCCGGGTTCCTCTACCGGCCGCCGAAGAACGAGGTCATCGCGTACGCATTCGAACGCTTTCGCGCCCGTTACGGCGCGTACGGGATTCCACGCGATGACATCCGTGCGTTCGTCTCCGCGCTGCGCCGCAACGAGTGCGTCTGGTACGCCCCCGACCAGAGCTATCGCAAGAAGGGCGCGGAGATGGTGCCGCTGTTCGGCATTCCCGCGGCGAGCAACACGCTCACCTCACGGTTTGCGCGCATGACCGGCGCACCGGTGCTGCCGTACTTCTTCTACCGCCTGCCCGGTACCGAGGGCTACCGCGGGGTCATCCACCCGCCACTCGAGGACTTTCCGAGCGATTGCGCGGTCGAGGACACCGCACGCTTCTATCGGATGATCGAGGCGCAGGTGCAACTCGTGCCCGAGCAGTACCTGTGGATCCATCGCCGCTTCAAGGGTCTCAGCGCGGATTATCCCGACTACTACGGCCGGCAGGCGCCGCGCCACACGACCCCGTGAAGGCGTGAGCGACGGTGCACCGGCAAGCTGCGACCTCCTGATCATCGGCGGTGGGGTCAACGGCTGCGGCATCGCCCGCGACGCGGCCGGCCGCGGGCTTGCGGTCATTCTGTGCGAGCAGGATGACCTGGCTGCACACACCTCCTCCGCCAGCACCGGGCTGATCCACGGCGGGCTGCGCTACCTCGAGGAGTTCCACTTCGCGCTGGTGCGCAAGGCGCTGGAGGAGCGCGAGCGGCTGCTCGCCGCCGCTCCGCACATCATGCGGCCGCTGCGCTTCGTGATGCCGCACGCGGCGCACCTGCGGCCGGCGTGGATGATCCGCGCGGGATTGTTCCTCTACGATCATCTCGCGCGACGCCACAGGCTCCCCGCCTCCGCGTCGATCGATCTGCGCACCCACGTCGCCGGCGCTCCGCTGCAGGCACCCTACCGGCGCGGGTTCGTGTACTCCGACGTTCAGGTCGATGATGCCCGCCTGGTGGTGCTCAATGCGCTCGATGCGCAGATGCGTGGCGCACTGATCCTGACACGCACGCGCTGCGAGCAGCTGCGCGCGCGCGAGGGAGGCTGGTGGGCGCTGCTGCGCGGCCCGGCCGGCCCGCGCGAGGTGTGGGCGCGGGCGGTGGCCAACGCTACCGGCCCGTGGGCGAGTGCCGTGCTCGCCGCGGCGCTGCCCGGGCGGGCGCAGCACCACCTGCGCCTCGTCCAGGGGAGCCACATCGTGGTCCCGCGCCTCTTCACGCACCGCTTCGCGTATGTGTTTCAGAACGAAGACCGGCGCATCGTGTTCGCGATTCCCTATCACCAGGACTTCACGCTCATCGGGACGACCGATGTGGATTTTCACGGCGATCCGGCGGCGGTGCACATCAGCGCTGACGAGACGAGTTACCTGTGCGCGCTCATCAACCGCTACTTCCGCCGCCCGATCGGCGCCGCCGACATCCTCTGGAGCTACTCGGGGGTGCGGCCGCTGCTCGAGGACGAGTCGAGCGATCCGACGCGGGTAACGCGCGACTACGCACTCGAGCTCGAGCGGCAGCCGGCGCCGCTGCTCTCGGTATTCGGTGGCAAGATCACGACCCATCGACGCCTCGCGGAGGACGCCATCGGGCTGCTGGCGGAGCCACTCGGGTTGCATGCACCGCGCTGGACGGCGGCGGCGACGCTCCCCGGAGGTGAGTTGCCCCACGGCAGTCTCGCAGTATTCCAACGCCTGCTCGCCCGGCGCTACCCCTGGCTGCCGGCCAGCCTGCGGCGACGCTATGCGCATGCCTATGGTGCACGCATCGAGCGGCTGCTGGGCGATGCGGCCGCACTCACCGATCTGGGGCCGGAGCTGTTGCCGCAGCTCTACGAGCGTGAGGTCGAATACCTGTACCGCGAGGAATTCGCACGCACCGCTGCGGATATTCTCTGGAGACGCTCGAAGCTCGGTCTGCATCTGCTGGGCGTGGACTTGAGTCCGCTCGAGCGCTGGCTCGCGGGCCGCGCGGCCCGCCCGCTGTGATGCGCATCGCGGTTTTTCGATAAGGTGGGCGGGCGCGCCGCAGTCCGACGATCGGCCGTGCTAGCGTCGCACGCTGAGCTTGCCGGAAGCGCCCATGTCGATACCCGACTCAGTGCTCGCCGCCATCATCGCGGGAACCGCGACGCTGTCGGCGTCGTTCGTGCAGCTGCGCTCGGCGCTGCTGCGCGAGGCGGCGGCCGGCCGTTCCTCAGCCGCATCCCGGCGCCGCAACCGCCTGCAGATGATTATCCTGTTCGCGGTGATCGGCGCCGCCGGCGTGTGCGGCTTCGCACTCTCCCAGTGGCTCACATCGGGAGAGCGTGCCGCGCAGGCGGTGATGCAGCGCGAGCTGCAGGCACGCGTCTCCGAGATCAGCCGCACTGCGAGTGCGCTCGAGCTCACGCGCGGCAGCGAGCGTGCCGAGATCGAGAACGGCGTACTGCGCCGGCTCGGCAACGAAGGGGTCGTGGTGATGGCGAGCGTACCCGCCTGCCGTGGTTCACCGCCGGTGCTGGCCGCCGCGGCCGCCACCACGACCGTGCCGGCTGCCGCAACGCCCACCGGGGCTACCGCATCAGCCCCTGCAGCGCCCGACGCTGCAGCCCCCGGCGCCCGCCCCTGCACCGAAACCGAGGCGAGCCCGGTCGCCCTGTGCGCCAGCATCCCCGCCAATGCCAGCGTGACCGAAGTGGCCCTGTTCAGCCGCGCCGCCGATTCCAACGCGCCCTGGAGCTCGAGCCGCTACCTCCCGGGGCAGGAGTCGGGCGAAGCACGCTTCGCTGCCACCTACTCCGAAAGCACGCCCGATGGCGCCACCCGGCAGGTCTGCCAGGGGTTCGAGCACTGGTCGAGCGATCATGCGCGGATCGTACGGATGGTGGTGCGCTACTCCCTGCCCGTCTGACGTGCGCATAATCGCGCCACGATAAGGTCGAGCCCTCGAGGGGAGCTGTTGGTCACACCGCCGCGATCGTTGGCGCCCGCGCGCTCGGCGGGTCTGCTCGTCGTCATGGCACTCGCGCCACTGTGGCTGGTCGGCATCTTCGGCCGCGGCCTGTGGACGCCGGACGAACCGCGGGAGGCGGACATCGCCTGGCGCATGAGCCTGCAGGGCGATCGCACCCTGCCGCACCTGGCAGAGCGGCCCTTTCTCGAGAAGCCGCCCCTCACCTACTGGGTCGCCGCGGCATCGATCCGGGCATTCGGCGACTTCCCGGCCGCGGTGCGCGCACCGCAGCTTGCGTATGCCGTGATCGCCGCACTGAGCCTCGCCGCACTGTCGCTCGCCATGCAGGCGAACCTCGTGGCGGCGGTCTTCACGGCACTCGTTGCGATGAGCGCGCTCATCGCATTTCGGGTGAGCGCGTGGCTGGCGCCCGATGCGTGCCTGTTCGCCGCCGGCGCGCTCGCGCTGGCGGGGGCGTGGCGCGGCTACCGGGCCGCGCCGGGGCGCGCCAAGTTACGCGGCTACCTCCTCATGCACCTCGGAGCGGCGATCGGCTTCATGGCGAAGAGCGCCCCCGGCTGGCTGATACCATCGCTCGCGCTGCTCGCGCTCATCGGCTGGGAAAGGCGCTGGCAGGAGCTGCGTCGCTGGGAGCTCTACGTCGGCTTCCTGCTGCAGGCGCTGCTCATCGGTCCGTGGCTGCTCGCCATTCTGCAGGAGCCCAACGCCGCCGCGACGCTGCAAGCGCTCTTCTGGCACAACCTCATGGGGCGCTTCACCCGGGTCGCAGCGCCCGCGGCCCTCGACTACACGAGCGGACATCGCAATTCGCCGGGAAAGTACCTGCTCGAGCTGCCCGTCTATCTCCTGCCCTGGACACTCATCGTCGCCGCGGCGCTGGTGCGGGCGTGGCGGGAGGCGCGTACGGGAGCCGCGCACGCGACGGCCTGGCGGTTTGCGCTGTGCTCCTGCCTGCCCTTTCTGGTGCTGCTGTCACTCGCCGCCACCGCGCGCGATGTCTACGCGGCGCCGGCAGTGCTCGGCTTCGGTATGCTCGCGGGTCTCTGGGCGCAGGCGGCGCAGCAAGCACCGGCTCGGCTGGATCGCCTCGCACTGCGCCTCAGCCGCTACCTGGTCGCGCTCATCGCCTGGGCCTTCGCCGCGGCCATCCTCCTCTTTGCGGCGGCCGGCGAAGCGCGGTGGGCAAGCGGTACGCTCATCGCGCTCGCCATTCTCGCAGCGACACATCTCGCACTGCTGTGCGCCGCAGGTGCCCAGCGCGCCGGCGACCTGCAGCGCAGCCTCACCTGGCTCTACAGCGGTTATACCGTCGCGGTGTGCCTCATGGCGCTCGCGCTATTTCCGATCTTCGACCGCTGGCAGGACCTGCCGGCGCTCGCCCGGCGCATCCATGCGGACACGGCGCACGAGCCCCTGGCACTGCTGGAACCGGATGAGACGACGATCGCAATGCTCGATCGCGGCCTCAGCACGCGCTTCACCTTGCTCGGCGCAACCGGGGATGCACCCGCCAACGCGACTGCAAGCGGACGCGTCGCCGCCTGGTTCCGCACGCAGGGACCCACGGCGCGGGTGCTCGTATTGCTTCCCGGACATGCGCCCGGCGCACTGACCGACTGGCTCGCCCGCTTCCTCCCCCCGCGCCCTCCAGGGGATGGGGTCGCGGGCGAGCTCATCCGGGCGGGCAGCGCCTCACTCGTGCAGCGCTACGAGCTGCCACAGGGCAGACGCTACGCGCTGCTCGGGCCGCCGCCCTGAACAAACTCCCGCTCGCCACAGGGAACCCACCATGCCGCACACCGAATCGCCCCTGGCACGCAACCTGCGCAACCGCCACATTCAGCTCATCGCGATCGGCGGCACGATCGGGGTCGGCCTGTTCCTTGGCTCCGCCAAGGCGATACACGAGGCGGGCCCCGGCCTGCTGCTCGCCTACGCGGTGGGGGGCGTGGCGATCTTTTTCATCATGCGCGCGCTCGGAGAGCTGCTCACCTACCGCCCGGTGGCCGGCTCATTCGCGACGTACGCCGAAGAGTTCTGCGGACCGTTGCCGGGGTTCATCACCGGCTGGTCCTACTGGTTCGCATGGGTGGTCACCGTGATGGCCGAGATCACCGCCATCGGCATCTACGTCAATTTCTGGCTGCCGCAGCTGCCGCAATGGATCCCGCCGCTCGTTGCGCTGGTGGTGCTGTACGGCGTGAACCTGCTGGCGGTACGGGTGTTCGGCGAGCTCGAGTTCTGGTTCGCGCTCATCAAGGTCGTCACCATCGTGGCGCTGATTCTCGCCGGCCTGAGCGTAATCCTGTTCCACACCGGTGCGCTCGGGCCGACCGCGCGGTTCTCCAATCTCTGGTCGTACGGGGGCTTTCTCCCCGCCGGCGTGATTGCCGTGCTGCTGTCGCTGCAGATCGTGATGTTCGCCTACGAGGGAGTGGAGCTCATCGGAGTGACCGCCGGCGAGGCGGAAGATCCGGCGGTGGTGCTGCCGCGGGCCACCAACGGCATCATTGCGCGCATCCTGATCTTCTACCTCGGTGCGCTGCTCATCATCATGTCGCTCGTCCCCTGGACGCAGCTCGACCCGAAGATGAGTCCGTTCGTGGCGGTATTCGGCAAGCTCGGCCTGCCGGCCGCGGCCAGCATCATCAACCTGGTCGTGATCACCGCGGCGGCCTCATCCTGCAACAGTGGACTGTTCAGCACCGGACGGATGCTGTGGACGCTCGCGCAGCGCGGCCAGGCGCCACGCGTCTTCAGGTCCTTGAATCGACAGCAGGTGCCGGCGGCCGGCATCCACGCCTCGGCCGCGATGATGCTGATCGGTGTAGTGCTCAACTATCTGGTTCCGGAACGCGTGTTCACCATCGTGACCAGCGTCGCGCTGGTCGGCACGCTCTGGACCTGGGGAATCATCCTCGTGTCACACGCCAACTATCGCCGTGCGGTGGCGGCCGGCCGGGTGCCCGCGGCGCCCTTCCGCATGCCCGGCGCCCCGGTCGTCAACTGGCTGGTGCTGGCATTCCTGGTGCTGGTCGCGCTGCTGCTGGCGAAACGACCCGATACACGTGTCGCCCTGTACGTGGCCCCGCTGTGGTTCGGTCTGCTGGTCGCGGGTTACTCGCTGCTGCGCGTGCGGACGCAACCCTCCGCCGCGGCTAGCTGAGGGACTCGCCGCCGCCGATCAAGCCACCGCCGTCCACGATCACCGTCTGCCCGGTGATGAAGTTGCCGGCGCGCGAGGCGAGCATGACCGCGATACCGGCAACATCGTCCGGCTCGCCGATGCGGCGCAGCGGATAACGCCGTGCCAGCGCCGCCTCGCGCTGCGGATCGGCCCACAGCGCCTTGGCAAAGTGCGTGCGGATGACACCGGGCGCGATGCAGTTGATGCGGATGTTATGTGCGCCCCACTCGACCGCGAGATTGCGGGCCAGCTGCATATCCGCCGCCTTGGAGATGGCATAGGCGCCGAGCAGGCTCGTGCCGTAGAAACCTGCCACCGAGGAGATGATGATCACGGCGCCGTCCTTGCGCTCCGCCATGCCGGGCAGCGTGAGGTTGCACAGCCAGATGTTGCTGTAGAGGTTGGTCTGAATGACCTTCTCGAGCGCCTCGTCCTTGATCGAGATCGATGGCCCGAAATGCGGGTTGGTCGCCGCGTTGCACACCAGGACGTCGATCCGTCCCCAGCGGGCGACGGTCGCCTCGACCAGCGCCTCGAGCTCCTCCTTGTGCCCGACGTGCGCGGCATGGGCCATCGCCGTGCCGCCGGCGGCGGCGATCTCCGCGGCCACCGCCTCGCAGCTCTCCGCCTTGCGGCTGGAGATCACCACGCGCGCACCGTGCAGCGCCATCTGCACGGCGATCGCCTTGCCGATGCCGCGGCTCGAGCCGGTGACGAGGGCAACCTTGCCCGAGAGGTCGAACATGCTCATTTCGGGATCCCCAGCGCCGACAGGGCCACGGCCACGGTGTCGACGGAAGGATTCTAGCCCCCGGGGTCTGATATTGCCGCGCCAGCGGTAAGTCGCCTCCGGGCGGCCGGTGTGCAGGACTTTTTGCTTCCATTCGTCAACTCCCGCTAGCGTCTGCAGCATGAGCTGGTGCGCGTCAGCTGGAGCCAGGCAGTGCTGCGTTGGTGTTGGTCCGTTGTTTGACGATCAAATTGCGGCCTCGTTACAGATTGACGCAAAAGCGCTCCCCAACGGCAGGCGGCGCTCACGGAGGTCTATCTGGTCTTCTGAATGGGGGATTCCCCTGCGTTGACAGCGCACGGCAACCGGGCGTACACGTCCCCCTATTCCAGTCCAACCGGGCCGCTAAGACTAATCACAAGTCCTCTGTTACCTGAGCGTCGGCAAACAATCCGAGGAGGGAGGTCTCCCATGCGTCACGCATACGCACTCAAGATTTTGGGAATTTTCGCGATGCTGGCATTGGCCGCTCCGGCACTACGCGCGCAGTCATTCGCACCCGTCGGCAATCTCGATTGCAATGGCTACAGTGCCATTCAGAAGCCCCTGAAACGCAACATGACCTGTTCCGATTACTTCAATGCGTACAGTTATCAGCGTGGCTACGACAACGGCCACTACATCGGTCACGACGAGCCGAGCATTGGTTTTATCTCGACCGTGCCGCATTCCGGCAACAACCTGCAGTGGGATATCACTCTGCCGCGCGAGCGACCGCTCCCGGCGACCCAGACCTTCGAGAATCAGGTTGCTTTCTGGTTCGCCCTGGCCATGTGCGACCCGAATTCCTATCCAACCGCGCCGTGTATACCCGATAGCGACGAGAACAACCCCTCCTTGGCAGGCTCAGCCTTCCTCGAGCTGCAGTTCTATCCCCCGGGGTTTCCGCCCTTCATTACACAGATCAGCTGCGATCTGACCCATTGGTGTGCGGCACTCAACATCGACAGCCTGGAGCTCATGAGCACGGGGGGCCTGAACCCGAACTGCACCGAGCCGGTCAACTTCGCCTGGATTCAGACCGACGGTGTCCCCACCGGTCCGCCGGGGCCGGCCAACGCCAACAGCGCCACGCTTACCCCCAATGCGCACACGCTGCTCATGAACCAGGGCGATCATCTGCGCATCACCATCAAGGACACCCCCTCAGGACTGGTGACGCGCGTGGAAGACCTGACTACCGGGCAGTCCGGGTACATGGTGGCCAGCGCAGCGAACGGCTTCCAGAACACCGACCCGAACACCTGCGCAGGCACGAACTTCAATTTCCACCCCCTGTTCGACACGGCGAAGTTCGGCAACTTCGTTAACTGGGCGGCTCTGCAGGCCAACGTCAACTTCGCGGTGGAGATCGGCCATTTCACGCCCGGTGTCAATGGCGACAATGACGCGGACGATGCGCCGTGCTTTCCCGGTCCGACCGTGGCCGGCTGCCTCGGAGCGGACGTCGACTTCGACGGCACCTCGTACCGGTTTGACTGGCCGGACGGCACGGCCAACAACGCCACGTCGCTCGCCATCCGCTCGGTGGCAGGCAGCGGCATCGGCCCGCTCAGCCGCTCGGGCGAGGAGGGTAGATACGATCGGCCGTACCCGATCGTTTACCTGGAAACCGATGTCTCGGCCTCGGAGTCGACCTGTCAGCCGAACGGAGTTGGCTGCGTGGTGCCGCCCGCCGGAGCGCAGTTCTATCCGTTCTACTCGCTGGAAAACAGCGGCAGCGTGAGCACCTGTGCGCTCGTGTTTGGCAACATCACGGGTCCGGGTGTTAATACATTCGGCCGCGACAAAGGCTGGGGGCCCGCGAATCTGCCGTGGTTCTTTGGCCAGAACACCAGCGGCCCGCGCGCCAATCCCTGCATCCCGCCGACAGGCGGCGATAGTGACTGAGCCGGGTGGCCGGTCACGTCTGATGCGTCAATACCGCACCGGTCGCTTCGACCGGTGCGGTGAGGTCAGTCCCCGCAGGACGGACTCACGGAATATGCCGGCTATCCCGGTCCGACACGCCCGCGGTGGGGCGACCATGGGTGGGCGATCTGGTCGGACGGGAAATTCTACTTCGCGAGCGAGTACATCCAGTATCCGAACTGCACGGGATCCGATTTCGATTTCAGCGCACTCGGGACCTGCGGCGGAACGCGCGACGGCGGTGCCAACTGGAGAACCTCGGTCAACTACGTCGAGCGCTGATCTGAGGTGCAAACCACGGGGCGCTCCGTCAGCAGGAGCGCCCCGTGCCGCTACGGACCTCTGGCTAGTGGGAAGGCGGCGGCGAGAGCTCGAACGTACGCAGCTCCCCTCCGGCCGTACTCGTGCGCTTGAGATGAATCCGAATCGGAGCGCCACAGTCCGGGCATGCGGTGAGCTCTGATGCCTGCATCGAATGCGCCTTGCTCTGCGGCATATCGAGCAAGAAGTCCTGATCGCTGGCATAACCGCACCAGCACTTGACACGCATCGATAGCAATACTGGAACAGTGGTTTCGTGGGGCATGACGTGCTAGGTCCTTGGAAGGGGCGGGAGTTTGCCGCAACTGGGGCCTCGTGTAAGCCCGAATATTCCCACGTCCCGCCTTCGTTTCAGTAAGCGGCGCGCTGGACGGTAGGATGGTTGTGCTCGGCCGCGGACGCGGCCTCGTCCCTCGCTGCGCTCGGGACCGCACGCACAGACCTGCGTGCGTCCAACCTGGCTCGGGGACTCGCCAGGTTGTCGAACTCCCGCGCCGCCTGCGGCGGCGGTCGGGAGTTCTCACCCGGCTCACGCAGATGAGTTCTCGGAGCACTCACCCGCTTTTAAAATTTTGGCGCGCCCGGAGAGATTCGAACTCCCGACCCTCAGGTTCGAAGCCTGATGCTCTATCCAACTGAGCTACGGGCGCAGCGGCGTAATTATAGAAGTTTTCCGGCGGGGCCACCCGCAGTGGCGGCCCTCACCGGGATGTGCGCGAACGCTCCGCCACGGCCGGCCACATGCGCTGCAACAGCCGGTCGCGCCACACGAACTGATGCCACAACGCGGCAGCCAGGTGAATGCCGATGAGGGTAAACAGCGTGTACGCGAGGTAACCGTGCAGGTCCTCGGTAGGATGAAAGATCGCGCGGTTCGAGCGCACGCCGAAGTCCACCCGGAACAGCCCGAAATCGAACGCCCGGCCGTGCCAGACGAAGGTGACGATGCCGACGAGCGGGATGACGAAGACGAGCACGTACAGCAGCAGGTGCACGGCGTACGAGAGTCGACGCGGCAGCACGCCGATCTCCGGTGGCAACGCCGGAGGCGGGTGCCGCAGGCGCCAGGCGAGACGCACCACGATGAGCACCCACACGAGCAGCCCGATGAGTGCGTGCAGGTTAATCCAGAACTTCTGCGTGCTGCGTGGCCAGGAGTCGTGCAGCAGCCCGAGCACTCCCACCACGACGATCAACACGGCCATCGTCCAGTGCAGCGCCACCGCGCCGCGGGTGTAGCGCAGCTCGGCGGACGGGTCTGGTGCTGGTGCTCGGGAGGCGGGCGTGCTCATTGCGGATCGCTCCTTCGCATCATAGCGGAAGCCTGCGGTGGCGCAGAACGGCGCATCTGTCCTCAATGCTCGTCGATCAGGGTACGCCCGAAGTGACTCAGCAGGATCTGGATGCCGAGGTAACCCATGAACTCCACCTGCCCGGGTGAGTTGCCGCCGAGGCTTCGCCCGGCCATGAACAGCAGGTTGAAGCCGCGATGCAGGCGATAACGCCCGCCAACATCGAAGGTCGTGACGTCGGTCCCGCCGCGGATGTGATCGTCGTAGAGCTCCCCGTCGAGCTCGAGGCGTGGGGTTACCTGATACCCGGCGACGAGACCGACGATGTGCTCGTGATCGCCGTGCAGCGGAATGTAGCTGCCGGCCTCGAAATTGAAGGTCAGGGGACCGAACTTGCGGGCCACCTCGAGCGGCAGGAACAACCGCGGCCCTGCCACCCCGATCCCCTTGCTCTGCGCCTCCTCCGATACTGCGGTCTGATACATGGGAAACGTCGAGATCTGCCAGCCCTCTTCCCCCTGATCGAAGAATCGCCATTTGATGCCCGGATTGGCGTTGCCCCAACCGCTCGCCTGCGGCTGTCCGGTGGTGTTGACCACGACATAAGGAATCTCGCCCGTGAGCTGGACGCGATCACCGAGTCCGAGGTTGATATCGAGCTGCGGAAGCTGCCAATTCGATACGCCCGGGAGCGTCGTCTGCATCGCGGCGATGTTGATTTCCCAGTTGCCATTGCCGGGGGTGCCGGGGTCGTTGGTGAGGAATGGCGGCCCGGCGTCGGCGCACGCGAGAGAGGGCATGCCCAGGCCCGTGAGCATCAGGCAGAGGATGACGGCGAGGAGCGGACTCTTCGGCAACGGTTCGATCACGATAAGCCGCGAGCACCGGATCGGCCGAAGCTGTCGGCGCGCGGATTGTACGATGCGGCGACCCGCGGCGCGTGCCATTATCGGATGATGGCCGACCGGGCAGGAGCGGCGCGTACCGGGCGCCGGCGGAGCGCGCAGCGCCGGCGCTGTAAGTGGGCGAGCAGCGCCGATCCGGACTACGTGCGCTACCACGATGAGGAGTGGGGGCGGCCGGTGCACGATGACCGGCGGCTCTTCGAGATGCTCACGCTCGAGGGGGCGCAGGCGGGGCTGTCATGGTTGACCATACTGCGCAAGCGCGCCGGTTACCGCCGCGCCTTCGCCAACTTCAACGTGCGGCGTGTTGCGAGCTTCGACGCGCGGCGACGCGCCGCCCTGCTGCGCGACCCGGCGATCGTCCGTAACCGCCTGAAAATCGATTCCACCATCAGCAACGCCGCCGCATTCCTTGCGGTGCAACGCGAGTGCGGCTCGTTCGATCGGTATCTGTGGTCCTTTACGGGGGGCCGGCCGGTGGTCCGCCGCCCCGGCGACGGGCCCGTCCCGGCACGCAGCGCGCTCAGTGATGCGATTTCCCGTGATCTTGCGCGGCGCGGCTTCCGCTTCGTCGGCTCGACCATCATCTACGCCTTCCTGCAGGCGGTAGGGGTGGTGAACGACCATGCCCGCGGCTGCTACCTGTCCCCGCGGACCCGTCCGCGGAAGACAACCGCCCGGCGTCCGCGGGCGGCAGCCCGGCCGGCGGCGCGCTCGCAGTAGCATCCGCTGCCGAGCGCCTCTTAAGATAGCGGTCCAATTCCACGTATCAGGATCTTTCTATGAAGGCTCTTCTCGCGATCGCGTTCGTCGCGGCTACGGCAGCCCCCGTGTACGCCGACTGCCCTTATCCGCAGGCACCGGCGAAAATCCCCGACGGCGCGACCGCAACGCTCGAGGACATGGTGGCCGGCCAGAAGGCCGTCAACGCGTACCAGAAGTCGATCAATGACTACACCGCCTGCATCGACAAGGAGCTCGATGACGCCATCGCCAAGGGCGGCGACAAGCTGAAGCCCGAGCAGAAGGCGGACATGCAGCGCGTCGAGGCCCAGAAACACAATGCCGCCGTCGACCAGCTCCAGGCGATCGCCGACCGCTTCAACGAGCAGGTGAAGGTCTACAAGGCCAGGACGGCCGACAAGAAGGGCTGAGTGCTCACCCCGGCCGACGCAGACCAGCTGATCGGCCAGCATCTTCAGTGCCTGCCGATCGAGTCCCTGCCGCTGGCGCAGTGCGCCGGCGCCGTGTTACGCGAGAACGTGTACGCCGAGCGGGACCAGCCGCCGTACGACCGCGTGGCCATGGATGGAGTTGCGCTCGACAGCCATGCGGTAGGCGCGGGCTCGCGCCTGTTCCGCATCCAGGCAACGCAAGCCGCCGGCGACGCGCCGTTGACGCTCGGTGCGGCGGCGGACTGCATCGAGGTCATGACCGGTGCAGTGCTGCCAGCAGGCTGCGACAGCGTGGTGGCGGTCGAGCGGCTGGTGATCGCGCGCGGGCAGGCGCAGCTGGCGACCGATGTCCAGGTCGAGCCCTGGCAGAACGTTCATCGCCGTGGCAGCGATGCCCGACAGGGAGCGCTGCTGCTGCGGGCCGGGCAGCGCCTGCGGGCTCCTGAGATCGCCATCGCCGCTTCCGCCGGCATGGCGCGCATTCGTGTCGCGAGCCAGCCAATGCTCGCCGTGATCTCCACGGGTAACGAGCTGGTCGAGCCGGGCGAACCGGTGCTCGCGCACCAGGTGCGCCGCTCGAACGCCTACGCCATCGTCAGCGCCCTGCGCGAGCACGGGTTTCAGCGCGTGGCTGACGATCACATCCGCGACGATGTC
>JAFAKO010000116.1 GCA_019235245.1 Gammaproteobacteria bacterium | reverse complement strand
GTCCTGCCAGGACCTCGATACGGTCGATGTCGGCGGCATAGACATCGAGGTTGCGGTTGGGCAGCTGGCCCGACTGGTTGTCGAGGTAGATGGCCACGTTGGGCCACAACCCGGTAGAGCCGCTTCCCTGGCTCGCCTGTGAGCCTGCGCTCAGCCCACGCATGAACACCTCGTTCTGCCCGGGGCCGTTGCTCGCCGAGGTCACATTCGGCAGATACTTCAAATAGTCATCGAAGGTCTGGATGTTGAGCTGCTGCAGCGCCTGCCCGGTGAGCGCCTGCATCGAGATCGGGACATCCTGCATTTTCTCGGTGCGGCGCTGCGCGGTGACGATGACTTCGGTGATTCCCTCGCTGGTCGTTTCGGTGCTGGCCGGCGCCTGCTCCTGCGCGCACACCGCGACCGAGGTACCCCCGAGGATGGCTGCAACCGCGTACGAGATCTTCGATTTCATTCTGTTTCCTCCCCCGCACCGGGCGTCACGGCCGCGGCGGCCGCCCGGTTATGACCTGATTGGATATGACGCCCCGACGCTGCGATTGAATATACACGTCATGAAGCTGGTACGCGCCCGTCTGCGCGTACCAACTGCTGCGGCAGCGTGCCGCAGCGCCCCTATTCGAAAACCCGCGCCCGCGCGTGCTCGCCGTTGGCGGCGCGCTGCGGCTGCAGGCGCCGGCTGGTCGGCGAAAGGCCATAGGCATCCTTGAACTGTCGCGAGAAATGCGCGCAGTCGGCGAAGCCGGCCTCGTTGGCGATGTCCGTCACCGATCGGTCGGTATTCTCGATCAGCCAGTTCGCATAGCGCATGCGCAGCTGGCGATATAGCGAGGCGGGCCCCATGCCAACATGCTGGCGGCACAGTCGCTCGAGCTGTCGTGCGGACAGGCCGAGCTCGGCGGCGACTTCGGCGACGGCGATCGGACGCGCGAGATTCTGCTCCATGAGCAGCAGCGCGCGGCGCACTCGCGGCTCACTGACGCTCTCGGAGAGCGGCGGGTGCGGCTGGGCTTCGTTGCCTGCGCGCGTGCGATCGAACAACAGCACCTGGCTCGCCTTCTGCGCGACGGCCCGTCCCAGGTGTTGCTCGATGAGATACGTGGCGAGTGCTGCCGCGCCCGCACCTCCGGCGCAGGTGATGCGTGGGCCGTCGGCGAGAAACAGCCGGTCGGCGATGACTTCATGAGTCGGGAACGCCTCGAGGAAGTCCTGGTAGTGGTACCAGCTGACGCACGAGCGCCGTCCCTTCATCAATCCCGCGCGGCAGAGGATGAAGCTCCCGGTACAGATGCCGATCAATGGAACCTGTGTGCCGCCCACCTCGCGCAGATAGCGCGTCGCGATCTCATCGATCTGCGGACCTGCATGCAGGATGCCACCGATCACCACGACATAGTCGAGGGTATCCGGCGGCAGCAGCGCGTGCGTCGGCTGCAGCATCACTCCGCAGCTTGCTGCCACCGGTTCGGGGCGGCTCGCCATGATCGACCATTGCACGTGCAGCGGACGGCTGCGGTCGCCCTCATCCGCAGCGAGACGCAGGTGATCGACGAACACCGCGAACGCCGAGAGCGTGAAATGGTGAGCGAGGACGATGCCAACGCGTAACGGCGGGCGCGCCCCCCGCTCGTGGAAAGGGATTCTCGGCATGCTTGAGTGTGGCATTGAACGCGCACTCAATGTTGTGGATGTTCCCCGCGCCGGTATATTCCACAAAGCATGGACGGCGCGCAAGGAATCACTCTGCGCCGGTAGAAAATCCCGGGAGAACAGCGGGCTACGAGCCGGTACGTGCGAACATCGAACGGCGAGGTTGATTTGAACGCCCATTCAGGCGTCGCGGGTGCTCACGCAGAGAGCGAAATTGCCGGACCCCGGCGCTGCCGCCGCGCCGTTTATCCGCTGCCTGATTCAGCGCAGCACGGCCAGGCGCGCGAGGTTCGCCTGCACGCTTGGGTCGTGAACGGCGCTGCGCGCGTACCAGCGTCGCGCGGCCTCGATGAGCGCCGTGGACATATCGAAGGCTTCATTTTCCTGCTCGGGCAGATCCGCCGAGCGGCTCGCGCGAAATCCACGCGGCAGGGCGCGGGCGTGGCGGCGCAGCTGCAGACGCCGTAACGCGCGCATCGGCACACCTTCGGCGCCTGAAGCCTGCGCCAGGCGCTCGATGAGGCTGCGAATGAGGCGCTCGTAGTCCAGACCCTGGGCGTCGCGCTCGGCGCCCGGCGGCCGCACCCACTCTTCGCACCAGCGGGTCACCTGCTCGGGTGCGCACCGCAGCTGCGGGTCGGCCAGCGCGACGGCGATGCGCGGCAGGTCGAGCGCCTCACGGAGCGCTGGTTCGCGGCGGTGGGCGTCGAGCAACTGCTCGATGTCGCCCAGGTAGGCCGCGAACATCCGCGAGCTCGAAGGCGCGGGTGCCGCCCGCTTGCCGGCGGCTGCGCCCGCAACCGCAGTTCGCCGGCCGCTCTCGTCGGTGTATTCGTCCTGCATGAGTCCAATCCCCTCATTTTCTTGGCCGCATCCGCTGCGTCGGAACCTCGCGCCGCATCAGTCGGCGCGCCGCGACGTGCTCAGGACGTCGCTTCGGGAGGCGTAGCGGTCACGCCCGTTTTCTCGAGCGTCGGGACGATGACGGGCTCCGTGGTGGAGACCGCCGGGCGGACAGCGGGCGGTGCGGCCGCTGCGGTGCGCACCCTCGTAACCCGCACCGCTGCGCGTCGCCGCGGTGCGGACTGTGCGATACGAGCGCCGCCTGCACGCGCGACGCGCGCGGAACGGGTTGGCGCCCGCCGCGAGCGCGGCGGCCGCTTCGCTGCGCTCGGAGCACTGCCGCGAGCTGCCTTTGGCAGCGGGCGCTGGGGCCTGCGCGTGCGCTGGATGCGTTTCCTCTGCCGGATTGCCGCTGCTGCCTTTCTGCGCCGCAGGGCGAGGACCGACTTGCCGGATGGCCGTTTTCGCTCCGCGCGAGCCTTTGCCGGAGCCGACGCCTTCGCCGGCTCGTTCTTCTGGGCGCGGCGCGCGCGCTTCCAGGCCTTACGCGCTGCCGCCGCGACCTTACGGGCCCGCTTCGCCTCGCGCTTGGCTTCCTTGAGGCGCTTGCGCGCGCGCTTGAGCTCGTCTTTCGCGATGCGCACCCGCTGCTTGGCGACATCCGCCTGCAGGCGTACCCGCTCGAGCGGATCGGCGGGGGGACTGTCCTCGCTGCCTGTCTTTTTCATCCGCGGCTCGTGAAGCGAAAGAGCGTGAGTCTCACACAAGGCTCCGTACGTTTCCAGCCCGGCCAGTTATCCACAGAATTTGTGCATAACCATGTGGACAGCGGCACGCGCCGCGAACAAAGAGCGATGCGCCGCAAGGGCTTGCGTCATGGTGAGCGCGCTTTCGCCACCGGTATCACGCGCCTCATTCGCTGCCGGCGTTGAACATGGTGGCGGTGACGCGATTGCGACCGGAGTGCTTGCTGCGGTAGAGCGCCGCATCGGCGATTTTCAGCACGCGTTCGGCGAGCCGCCGCTCACCGGCCGGCACGCGGTCGAGTCCACACAGTCCGAAGCTCGCCGTCACCCCGATGCCTTTGCGCTCGCTCGTGAACTGCGTCTGCGCGATGGCGGCGCGCAGCTTGCGCGCCACCTCGAGAGCCGCTTCGTAACCGGTCTCGGGCAGGACCACCGCGAACTCTTCCCCACCGATGCGCGCCACCCAGTCGATCCCACGGCGCAGTTGCTTCTGCAGCCGTGCGCCAAACTGCCGCAGGATCTGATCGCCGGCTGCGTGCCCGAGCGAGTCGTTGATGCCCTTGAAGAGATCGATGTCGCACAGGATGAGCGACAGCGCGCGGCCATAACGCGCCGCGCGCTCGACCTCGCGCGGAAAGTGCTTGCTGAAGAACCGCCGGCTCGCCAGCCGCGTCAGATCGTCGGTGGCGGACAGCTTGCGGTTCTCGGCAAGCGTGACTCGCAGCACTGCCTCGAGCTCCGCGATGCGCCGCGCACAGGCAAGGCGTGCATCGAGCTCCTGCTCGGCCGCGCGCCGTCCGAGGCATTCGTCGGCACCTGCCGCTAGCCCGGCGGCCCGCGCCGCCGGCTCATCGAGCCCGGCCAGGTAAATCACGAACGGGGCTCGCTGCGTCAAGCGTGCGCGCAGGCGGCGGATCAGCTCCAGGCTATCGGTGACGATCAGCGCGCGATGCTCGGCGGCGCAGCGCGCGAGCGCCTCATCCTCGTCGGCGCTCGATTCGCACTCGAGCAGTGCCGCCGCGATGCGCCGCTCCAGCTGCCGACGCAGGGAGAGGTCCTGGCAGACGAGCAGTGTTTTCGGTGGGGGCACGACGCGCAGCATCACCGCGATGGTGGCGGTCGTTTCCTCGTGCGTGACCGGCAGCCGCTGCGCGCGACGCTCGAGAATCCGTTGTATGACTGTCGTGTGGCCGCCGGATGGCACGGAACCCCCGCTCATCGCCTGGCAATCGGCTCAGGCGCAGATTACCGAGCGGCGCAGGAAAAATCCCCCGCGGCCCTTTGATGCGCAGCAGCAGCACTCGCGCCGCGGCGCACCGTTATGATGGGCCCATGGAGCCCCCGGGCATTACAAGGCATCGCCGGCCGTTTCTGGCGCCGCTGTATCTCAGCATCGTGGTGGCGGTGCTGGCGCTGGCCGCCGGCTGGCTGTTCTACAGCCACGCGACTACTACCGTCGTGTTTCTGGTACGCCCCGCCGACGCTCCGGGCGCGATCGACGATCCTCCGGTGTCCGCGGAAGGGGAGGCGCGAGCCGAGAGGCTCGCGCGGATGTTCGGTGCCGAGAAGCCCGGAGCAGGGCGCATCGATGCGCTGTACGAGAGCGATGACCGGCGCGCGCAGCAGACTGCGGCGCCGCTCCTCGAACGCCTGCACCGCGCGCCGACGGTTTTTCCGGCCGTCGAGGCACGCAGTGCCGCTGCGCGTGCGCTGCGCGAGCACCCGGGCGGCACGGTGTTGGTCGTCGCCAGCGGCACGGCATTGCCGCTGATGGTGCAGGAGCTCACGGGCCTGACCATCACGGCCGCCAGCGATGACGCCGACTTCGTCTATATAGCCAGCATCCCCAGGATCGGTCGTGCGCACCTGGCACGTTTGCGGTTGTGAGCCGCAGGCGCGCGGGGCGTCAGGGCACGGTGCGCTCCCGATAGCTGCTGCGCCCCGCGCTGAGTGCGACCGCGCGCCGCACCAGATCCTCGTGCTCGCTGATGCGGAAGCTGGCCAGCACCGCTGCGCGGATATAACGCGCCTGGTCGATCAGATAGGTTCCGCGGCGCACGCCGATCCCGAGCGGCCCGCGCAGGTCGTACATCCTGATGACGAACTTGTCGGTATCCGAGAGCAGCGTGAAGGGTAACCGGTGCTTTTCGCGGAAGCCTCGGTGGGTTGCCGGCCGCTGCGGACTGATACCCGCGACGCTGAGTCCGGCCTGCTCGATGTCAGCGTGCAGATCGCGCATCAGGCACGCCTGCCGCGTGCAGACCGTCGTGAAGTCCGCCGGGTAGAAGTACAGGATCAACGAGCCGCGTCGCAACAGGTTGCTGAGCGATACGCTTTGCTCGTCCTGGTCGGGCAAGGTGAATTCGGGCGCCCTCCCGCCTAGGGGCAGCATGCTCGTCCTCCGGCCTTCATCCCCCGCAGGACCATCATAGCCGCATCGAGCGGCGCCGTTAAAATCGGATTGGTGCTGCAGTATCGCGATGCTAGAATCGCGCGCCGCAGCGCCAGGCCGCTGCGGTCTCGATGGGGCGGTAGCTCAGCTGGGAGAGCGTCGCGTTCGCAATGCGAAGGTCGAGGGTTCGATCCCCTTCCGCTCCACCATCCACCTCATTTCACTGCTGCCGCCGGGTCGACGAAGCCGCGTGCAACCCGCCGCGTCGAGCTGCGCAGGCCGCGCAGCATGTGACCGACACCGAACATTTCTCCGGCGAACTCGATCTCCCCGGCGCTGCCGGAATCGAGGAAGCGGGTGAGCAGGAGCGGGTCGGCTTCGGGGAAATTCACGCCGGGGTCTGAGGTCGTCGCCGTCCTGATATTCGCGGCCCGCAGCACCGGCAGCAGGAGCGGATCGTACCTGCCGCTCGGGTAACATAAGTGCACCAGGTCGGAAAAACCGCACGCTTCGAGCACGGCGCGATTGTCACTCAGCTCGCGCCGCACGGATGGCTCGTCGCGAGGAAAGCGGTGCCGGTGGGTATGAAGCTGGATGCTGATGCCCCGGGCTGCCGACTCTCGCAGCTCATCGAGTCTCAGCAGCGTCATCAGGCGCCGCCGCTCGAAGAGCTCCACCGGATTGAGCCCAAGATGAGTCGCCAGTGCGTAAAGAAGCTCCCGGCGTTCCTCGCGCGTCAACTGCGCAATGGCGAAATCGACGATGCGACGCGTTGCCCGCCACTGCTGCGCGGCGCTGGCGATCCCGAGCACGCCCGCGAGTCCGGGATGCAGGATGCGCAGATCGAGCGTGCGAACACGCGTTTTCCAGAGCAGATAGTGGACGGCAACGTTGAAGACCGGATGGCCGTGTTCGGCGTAGTAGGTCGTCGCGTAGAGCGTCGCCGGCCAGCCGAGTGACTGCAATTTGGCAAACGCACCCTCGAGGCAGCCGAACCAGCCGTCGTCGAAGGTGATCACCACCGCGCGCGGCGGAAGCGTGCGCTCCTTCAGCCGGGTCACCGCCTCGGCGAGCGGCAAGGGCTGGAAGTCATTCTTCGCCAGCCAGTCCATGCGCGCGGCGAATACCTCCGGACTCATGAAAACGCCCGGCGCGAAGCGGTCCTCATCAAACAGTGAAATGCCGTGATAGCAGAGGATGTGCAGTCCGTCGATCATGAGCCGATCGCACATGCGGAAGCCGCCGCACATTTCTATGCCGCGAAAAGCAGCTCGCTTGGCGAGTCGGTACATCGACACGCAATACCTCCCGTGCTGGCAGCAGCGATGCCGCTCCCGCGACGCTCATCGGGAGCCGCGCGCATTCTGCAACAATTGCTCATACTTTGGGGCGACTCACGTAAGGGAGTTCCCTTACGCGCGCCGTCTCTCTCATAGCGCAGTCCCCGGACTCTGGTTGGCAGCGCGGCACATGAACGGGCTAACGGCCACGCTCAAGCTGGTGTTCCCGACTTGTCGTCGCTGGCGTTTTTGCGCAACGCATCTATGGGAGCTTGAAATTGCGACCGACGATCGTCGCCGGTCGGCCTGTGACTCTCGCGCGGAGCGCGGCGACGAGATGCGCAGTCCTGCCGGGTGCAAGCCAAGACTCGGCGCGCTCGACTCGCACGCATAACAATGCGAGTCGCTCGTCCTCGGGACCTCGCGGATAGTACGCACGCTGCTGCAGAGTCCACAGCGACCTGGCCCTTTTCGGGTCGCGCAGCACTCGTCCGGTGCCCGCAATGGCCAGGTAGCGGCCGCCCCGCGGATCGCCATATCCGAGGCTCAGTCGCGCATCGTGCAGCAGCTCGGCCGCCTTCCCGCTGCGGGCATCGGTAAAGAACCACAGGGTGCGGTCTGACTCGATACCGAGCGTCTGCAACGGCCGCGTATGGAAGCGGCCGTCGTGATCGACCGTCGTCACCAGCGCGACCTCGAGCCGCCGGATCATCTGGGCCATTCCAGCGAATTCTCCCGTCAACGGTTGCACTAGCATCGTGACCTCCCTTTCCGCAGTAGCATAGGAACGACGATCGCGAGGAACGGAGCATGCGAGGACGCGTCGCACTGGTAACCGGAGGAGGTCGCGGCATCGGGCGCGAGGCCGCCCTGCTGCTCGCGGCAGCGGGGGCGAAGGTCATGACCGTCTCGCGCACCGAGGCCGAGCTGGCAGCCGTCGGTCTCGAATACGTCGTCGCGGACCTCGGCACACCGCGGGGCTGCGCGCTCGCGGTCGCGGCGGCGGAGCGGCGGCTCGGTCCCATCGACCTGCTGGTGCTCAATCACGGCATCGGCTCCGCCCACGAGCGGCTCGTGTGGGAGCAGGATCCCGAAGTGTGGCGGGAGACGATGCGTATCAACCTCGACGGGCCGTTCGAGCTCACGCGGCTGACGGTCGGAGGGATGTGTCAGCGCGGCTTCGGAAGGGTCGTGTTCACGAGCTCGACTGCCGGCGAGAAAGCCGAGCGCTCCGGCAGCGCCTACACGGCCTCCAAGCACGGGCTCATCGGGCTGGCGCGCGCAGTCGCACAGGACGCGGGGCCGTTCGGCGTCACCTCCAATGCGGTGTTGCCGGGTTGGGTGCGCACCGCCATGGCGGAACGCTCCGCGCGCACGGAGGCCGAGCGCCGCGGTGTAGCGGTCGAGCAGGTGTGGCGGGAGCGGGCCGCGATCTACCCGCAGAACCGGGTGCTCGAGCCGCGCGAGGTGGCACAGGTCATCGCATTCCTGTGCAGCGAGGCCGCAGGAGGGGTGAACGGCGAGGCGATCACCGTGGCTCTCGGAGGCATCTGGTAAGCAGAGCGATCAGCTATGGCTATGCCGGCGGGCGGTCTTGCGGCACGCCTGGACCTGCCGCACTGCCTGTCGCGGGCCTTTCACGCCCAGGACCCGATAGCTCGCTCCTCCGATCTCGTGGTAGTTGACGAAGAAATCTTTCAGCTCTTCTTCGAAGGCTTTTCCCAGGTCATCGATGTGCTTCACGTGGGTGTAGCTGTGGGTGCCTTGCTCGACGCATACGATGCGGTCGTTCCGCTCGGTATCTTTCTTGTCGACCGTTTCACCCTCGATGATGCCTACCGGCCGACAGGTGAGACGACAACCCGGGAACGCCGGCTCGTCCATCAGTACCAGCGCGTCCAGCGGGTCACCATCGCCGGCCTTGGTGGACGGTACGAAGCCGAAATCATAGGGGAACTCCATTCCCGCGGGCAGCACCTTTCGCAGCGAGAAGATGCGCTCGTCCGGATCGTACGCGTACTTGTTGCGGCTGCCTTTCGGCGTCTCGATGACGACCACCAGCAGGTCATCGTCCTCGGGATCGAATGAGGCGAGGCTGACTGGGCTCGCCATCCCGATCTCGCGTCGATTGCTTTTTGCCACGTCCAACTTTCCGTCGAAGCTGCACGGAGTGTGCGGCAGGTGTCAGCTCGACGCAGTCATCTGCCGTGGCGGTCGACTGTAGGTGCGAGCCGACGCGCAGGCGCAGGCGGTGAAGCGAGCCGCGCGGGGAGCGCCGGTCGCCCGGCGCTCCGCGCGCGGAAGCTCATGGATCAGCGGTTGCGCCAGCCCCGTTCGGCCGCCTGCGAATGACCCTCCCGATCACCGTACCAGCCACCATGCCCGCGACCGCGGTCGCCGCCGCCGCCACGCGAGGAGTAGCGCTCGTCGTCGTCGTCCCGGCTGCGGCCGTAGCCGCCGCCGCCGCGACGGTGCTCCCAGCCTTCCTCCGAAGCGCGCGAATGGCCTTCCGGATCACCGAACCAACCACCCTGGCTGCGGCCGCGGTTGCTGCCGCTGCTGCCGCTGCCCCCGCGCGAGGAGTAGCGCTCATTCTCGTCGTAGTCCCGGCCTCTGCCGTAGCCGCCGCCACCGCCACCGCCACCGCGCTGTTCCCAGCCTTCCTCCGAAGCGCGCGAGTGGCCTTCCGAGTCGCCGAACCAACCGCCGTGTCCGCGGCCGCGGCTGCTGCCGCCGCCCGAGGAGTAGCGCTCATCATCGTCATAGTCACGGCCTCTGCCGTAACCGCCGCCACCACCGCGGGATTCCCAGCCTTCCTCCGAAGCGCGCGAGTGACCCTCGGGATCTCCGGACCAGCCGCCGTGTCCACCGCGGCTTCCCCGGCTGCCGTAGCGGGAGTCATCATCGTCGCGGCGCGAGTAACCGCGACCGCGGCCCTCGCTCATGAAACGTCCCTGCTCATCACGATCTCTGTCGTAGCCTCTTTCCATGACATTCTCCTGTGGGTAACGCCGCTCACTCGCAAGATCGAGCGAACGGACGGGTGGGGGTCTGAAACCAGGACTCTGTACCTGCGCCATCAGTTGCGGCTTGCGCTGACTGATGCGCTGGCCGAGGGTAGTCATCTCGACGCCCGCGGCCGATGCCCTGGCGAAGATGCCGTCTCCGGCCCGCTCCTCTTCAGCGACATGGTGCTGCACGTAATCGCTCAGCACTTTCACCTTGGCATCGTAGTAAGGCGAGCGCACCGGGTGCATCAGCAGGTCATTGACGAGGACCTTCACACCGTCGTGCTCGACCTGCGCCTCATCGAGCGCGTTGTGCTCGACGCCTTTCTCGCGGCACGCCGGATAGAAGATCTCTTCCTCGAGCATCGAGTGCACGGTGAGCTCCACGCACACCTTGTGTGCGAGCTCCGACTTTTGGTCCTGGTCACTCGTGCCCTGGTACTGCTCGAACAGCTGCTCGACGGCGCGATGATCAGCGCTCAGCAGCGCCACCGCGTCCTGACCGTCACCGCCAGCGCTCACTGCGGAACTCGACTTCGACTGCGAGGCCGTCGTCGATTTGGATTGCTTCGGCATAGACTCTCCTTCTTTGCAGACCGGGCGGGTAAATCAGAGGGCGCACAAATTAGGACATCCCCGCGCGGCTGCCTATCAGTGCGCGCCGCGGGGCTCGTAGGAAGGAACC